>CAZRFP010000292.1:0-2500 GCA_964599535.1 uncultured Planctomycetaceae bacterium | reverse complement strand
CCTATAGGTGTAACTCCGACGGCGGCTTTCTCCAATTCCGACTGAAGCAGGACACAATCCCATGTCTAATTCCAGTAAGGAGTGCAATCTCTCTCGCTCGGAGTTCGTTGGCGACAACTTGTTCGAGTGTTCCCACAGGCATAGGAAATCTACTATTATCGACTCTATTCCTGATACTGAGAGGCTCAATGTCCTGTCTATTATTGGCTGGGGTAAGATTACAGGAACAAACAACAAAAATCGCATATATTAAGTTATTGGGTAATCTTGTGGAATTCATGACTTCCTCCTGTTCCTCCTAATTACATCCTTTCGGTCGAGGTCCGCACTCGGGAACTGCATATGGTATATCCGCCGCTCGACAATAGCGCGACTGAACAAAACACTTCACCCATATCCTGCATTCATATGCCTCGTTGCATGCCTGCGAGTTCCCGCAATCGGCTTGCTGTTCTTCTTGAAGACAAGCAACTTCTACACCATACGCCTCACATTCTTCGCCGGAACGCTCACGCGGTGTTTCAATACATGGACTAATTATTGGATTCCATCCAGGGTTGCATTTACAACTAGCCTTGTGGTGTTCTTCGTGTCGCATAATACACTTCAGGAAGCCGCTATGAGTATACTGCGATTGAATCAAGCAAATTAGTGGGCGTCCACTACAACAGACTGTCGCCGCTTCCGCCCCCGGAGGGGCGATGGCCATTATCTGCAGGCAACAGCATGCCTCGATACTCGGAAAAGGGAATACAGGAAATAATCCTGAGGGGTCTGACCAATTAGTTACGTGGGAATGGACAATCTCATATATATTGAAGACAGGCGTATTTATCGTGTAGCCTCTGAACCACTCGCTGGTTGGAATAGGCATAGTATTGTACGGTAAAATCACTTCGCCATAGTACAATAACGGATCCCTCGTGACCCACCTCCCCGTCACCGGGTCGGCGAAGCGGGCGCGGTGGTGGTTGAGCATGTATTTGCCGGACGTGGCCGACGCCTCCGTGTCGATCGCGAAGTGCGGCACGCCCTGGAACATGTACGGATTGCCCACGTCGCTGAAGGCCTGCGAGACCGTCGGCTGATTCCACGACGGGTTGGGCCAGACGAACTTCTTCGCCGCGTAGGCCGTGAGGTCGTCGCTGTCCACGTCGCCGTCGTCGTCGATGTCGCAGCGCGGGTCCCAGATGGTGGCCGCTTCGGCATCGACCATGTAGCCGTCGTCCTGCGACAGAAAGATCGTATCCACGCGCGTGTCTCCGCGGCCCAGGCTCTCGCGAATCAGCGGCCGACCGTAGGGATCATAAGCATACCGCTCGACAATGGCCCCCGCGCGATCGACGAGGTAGCGGGCATTATACCACTGACGGGCCCATCAAGGATCGTACATCCGGTCGATGACATAATAGTACGGCCGATCGTCGTCATCATCCTCCCGGTCATGCACGTTGACCATGGCCGGGAATCATACACAGTGATCACGGATCATCCTCGCACATCGATCATCGTGACCCCACCCCAAAGGGGAAGCCACCCGGCCGGTTCAGGGAATTGATGCTGCGTCATGCTTTTTCGAATGATTTTGTCGGAAGTGTAAACCACACTCTGGGCATACACCACTCGAATTAGCGCGCAGGCAATAGCCGCAGCTACTGCAGTATTTGTCTTTTGGTAGATGGCGTTTAAATCTCACCAGCCAAAGTACGCTCAGAATTGAAATCGCTGGCACCCAAATCGGAATCACGATTCGAGGCCAAGCGCGGCGCCCCGAGTCCACTTTAGCGCCCCTGACGACCGTTAAATCGGGTTCAAATCTCATAGACGGGAGACTAAGTCCAAGGCAGTCGAGCAAGTTTCGACTCCTAACTTCTCTCCACGAGATGCTCGCGCCTTGCCGCGATGGCACTAACCTCCCATGTACAACGAAAAGGCCATCAGATACCGATATCCATATGTTCTCTCCCGCATACTGGAATACAACGGAACGATAGAAAAGCGGTACAGTCGTGATCCAGATCAGTATTAGCAAAAAAAACATGCTGTATGTCGCATATCGTATAATTCGCGCAGCCACGTCGTTAAGCATACAGCACGGTTTTCCGAGTCTGGTTTGTTTATACACATTATGGATTAGTTGGTAAAACCGGAGGATTTCCTTCCATTGCGTTTATAACGCAGTCTGAAGTCATGATCATTATAACAAACGGATCTGAATTGCTCTGAGGCGGAGGCTGACTGCATCTCATATTGGCCTCGGCAATGTGGCGCATGTGATTAACCATGCATTCGCACCGGCAAGCAAGGCTACCGTAGCCGTGAACAGAGCAATTTGCAAAACAAGCCGCACTTGCCAAATGCGCCTCACATTCTTGATTATTATCTCTTTCTCTCATGAAATGATTCCACCATGCCACAATGCATTCCACACATTGATCACGCTGGCTTGGTGGTAAATTTTGGCACTCGAGCAATCCCCACCGTGTTTCTTGGCATGTTG
>CAZRFP010000291.1:0-2571 GCA_964599535.1 uncultured Planctomycetaceae bacterium | reverse complement strand
CGTAGACCGTTCCTGACTACACGTGGAGCATATCACACCCGTTTACTCCCAGGGAAACTCTACTAGTTCAGTGGGGTAATGTCCAAAATCACATAACACCATACAATGTCAACAGAAAAATTTTTTGATACAACAATAACATTAGCTTAGGTATCGGCCTGCTCAATTTTAACATAGCTCGGCGCGAAAGTCAATTGGGGTTAGGCACTTGACAATTGGCGTCCGGTTATGCTAGGCACTGTCTGTCATTACGTCAATCAACGTAACCAGTTATCAGACACTGCGTTACGTAACTCAGCGTAACATGTGAAACATTTCACAATGTACCCCAATTCATTCCAGAAAATGATGAGACTAGTCTCAATAAGACCCTACCCCAAGGGCCTCAAAAAAGGATTGTTATGGCATGGGTTTTGCAGATTGACCACACACTACGGCCTGTAAATAAAAAAATTTCTTACAATAATTTATTGAATAATTTAGAATAGAGTCTCATCTATAAGGTGGTCGATATATATCGGTTCAGTGGGCCTCTGGCGGAGACTGACCGCACTCTCACCCCGCCCGGACCCGGCGACCCGCTCATATTCAATCCTGGGCCGTTTTAGGGGCATCCTAGAGTGGTAATTGTATCCTTTATATATGTCATCCGTTACCTGTCCTCTTGACAGGACGCCCCAATATGTGGTAGGCTGTGCCCATCGGGACACCCACACTGAATTTCAGGATAATATAATGCCTCTTGGAATTGTAAATGACGAGGATTTTGATCAGGAACTTTTGGATCAGGGTCTAGGTAATAAAGTTAATACCGAACCTATTAGGCCAGAAGTTATTATTCCTGAGATTATTACTCCTAATACACCCGGGCGCCGTCCCGGCGATAATAATGTTCCCGATACAGTTCGTCAGTTTATCGCGGAAGCCGGTTTACTTGGCGCATCTAATGCTGAACTTTCTCAGCTTATGAATGTTAGCCAGTCCTCAGTTAGTGCATATAAGCACGGCGCCACGTCTACCGCGACATATCACGATAAGAAGCCTTCAATTGTTAATCACTTAAATAAAGCTAAAGAACGTATCTCACGCAAGGCGCGTCGAGTTTTGAACGATTCTCTTGATGAACTTACGCCAGAGAAGTTACGTTCTGTAAAAGCTAAGGATAACGCTATTATTGCTCGTGCAATGGCTTCCATTGTTAAGGAAATGGAGCCTGAAGTTAAGATCGAGAATAATGATAACCGCGTCCAGTTTGTAATGTTTGCTCCGGCAATTCGCGCTGAGAAACATTACGATGCAATTGATGTTCAAGCGTTAGATGGAGATTAACTGAAATGGCAGCAAATTCCCGTGCTACAATTACTGTTACTGGTGTTAGCGGCGCCGGGCAGGCTTTAACTGCGGCAGTTTTTAGTGATGTTACGGAATTTACATTTGATCCAGTTAACGCTATGTTGCGTTTTACTGGTGAAGATGGGATCGTGCAGAATATTGCTATTACTGCCGCAACGACGGTTACGGTTACTTTGAGTGGTGCTAACGGCGATTATACAGTTGTTGTTAGCTAGTAGGTAATTTAAATGAGGCTCCCCAGCTTCTTTACTTTAGCTCTATTCCTACCGAGTTTTGCACTAGCACAGTCTATTACTGCGCCAGTCGATAACTCATCTGTAACAGGCGTATATACTTTTCTTGCGTCTGTTCCTGCTAGTACTACCTCTGTTCTATTCAAGTTCTCCTCAGTTACTTCTGTTGGTGGATCTGTAAATAGCTTTGTGGCTAGAGCTTTACAGATTTCACCAACAGAATGGGGAGTTCAAATCGAAACAGCATTATATGCACAACCATTAGGACGCGCTTGGCAAGTTCGCGTCAGTGCTAATAACGGTCCTGATAGTCCTGCCATTACAACTAATTTCGTTGCTAGTCCAATGTTATTAATTGGACCTAAAGGCGATAAAGGTGATCCTGGTCCTATGGGGCCGCAAGGCTCAGATGGAATAACTACTACAAGAATTATTGCATATAATCAGAAGATTACCGAACCTGCCTTAAATCTCAATCCTCTCACTCCCACCACTATTGTTTCGGTAACGCCGGGCGCGACTTTACATTTAGGGTTATTTAAGTTTAGCACTACCGCGCCTGAAGATACTACATTACTTCTGCTTGCTGGATCTGGCGTAAACTGCTCGATTGGAGCGCGAGAATTAGATTTTGAATATGTCATTTCGCGCCCAGTAGTTTATGTGTTTGGATCTATTGCATTAAATCAGAACGAGTCACTGTGCGCGAAATCATCTAATCCCGCCGCAACAGTTAGAATGGTAGGAACCTATGCGATTCAATAAATTGCTTCTCATTTTAGTAATTGCTCTAATTACTGTTATTCCTACGCAGGCACAGAATAACACGACGCGATTCTTTATTGCTTATGATTATGAGAATATCACTATTGATAATACTGCTGGGGGTAAGGGATTTACTCCGAGTGAATTAACTGTTGCTAATGGTGGACCTGCTAATAGTGTAACATTTACTATTGCTTGTGCTTCTGGTACAGATTGTCCA
>CAZRFP010000290.1:0-2594 GCA_964599535.1 uncultured Planctomycetaceae bacterium | reverse complement strand
CTGCCGGCGCAGGGCCTGTGCTTCGCGATCCCGGTGAACACCGCGCGCTTCGTCGCCTCGCACCTGATCCGCGACGGGCGCGTGCGCCGCGCGCAGCTCGGGATCGGCGGCCACATCGTGCGGCTGCGGAAGCCGATCGTGCGCGCACACGGCCTCGAGAGCGAGAACGCGCTCATGGTCGTCCACGTCGAGGGCGGCAGCCCCGCCGCGCTCGCCGGCCTGCGCGAAGGCGACGTGGTGATCGGCTTCAACGACGCGCCCATCCAGGGCGTCGACGACCTGCACCGGCTGCTCACCCACGAGCAGATCGGCGTCAAGAGCCGGCTCGCCGTGCTGCGTGGCGGCGAGAGGCTGCTCGTCGAGATCGTGCCGGCGGAGACGGGGCGGGTGGCGGACTGAGATGCAAACATGATCAAACAATAGAAAACATTGACAAGCGATCGCCGCGGGTCGATCCTGAGCCTCCACCCAGGAGGTTCCGTCATGTCTTCGGGTCCCACCCAGGCGATCGGCACCCTGCCCGCCACCGGCGGGTACGGCGCGTTCCTTTCGCAACTCCTCAGCGATCGTGAGCAGTTCTATGCCGAGGTCGCGGCCAGCGAGGCGCTGGGCGCCAAGCTCGGATACGCCGGCCTCACCCTCACCGCCTTGCTGTCGCTCTACGGCGCCGCAGCCGGCGCCTACGCGGGCCCGGTGCAAGCGGTGTCGGCAGCGGTGAAGCTTCCGCTGCTGTTCCTCGGCACTCTGACGATCTGCTTCCCAGGGTTCTTCGTCGTGCAGGTATTGGTGGGGTCGCGCTTGAGGCTCGCGCAGGTGCTCGCGCTGGTGATGGGCGCGCTCGCGCTCAGCGCGATCCTGCTTGCCGCCGTCGTGCCCGTGACCGTGTTCTTCCTGCTCACCGGCGCGAACTACTACTTCCTCACGCTGCTGCACGTGGTGATCGTGCTCGTCGCCGGGCTGATCGGCATGGCCGCGCTGCACGAAGGCCTCGCCTACGCCTGCGAACAGCGCGGCGTTTATCCGAAAAAGGCCATGGTCATCATGAAGGGATGGGCCGTGCTGTTCGCGTTCGTCGGCATCCAGATGGCGTGGAACCTGCAGCCCTTCGTCGGTGACCGTGGCGCTCCGTTCCAGCTGTTTCGCCATGCCGAGGGCAACTTCTATACGGCGATTGTCTACTCGCTGGAGCGCCTGTCGCAGGGCAAGGGCGAGCAGGAGCGCGACGCGGAGCGGACGATTCCGGACGTGCGCTCCCTCTACGCTCCGGACAGCACGAGGGCGACGCCCTAGATGAGCGAGCGAGCCGACCACGAGATCATGACGATCGACGAGGTCGCCCATTACCTGCGCCTCAAGCCGCAGACGATTTACAGGTGGGCACAGGAGAAGCGCATCCCCGCCGCCAAACTCGGCAAGGAGTGGCGCTTCCGCAGAAGCGTGATCGACGCCTGGGTCAACGACCAGATGCTCGGCGAGGACTCGGGCTTCTCGCATCTGCGGGATCGCAACGGGGGTGGGTAGAGGCAACGCATCAGCGTCGCTCGCGCCCCCACTCGTTCCCAGCCCGAGGGTAGTCACCCGGGACCGCCCGCGAGATGCTGTCCGCCGCTCACCCGGGCGGGAGGCGCGAGGAACGATAGTGCCGCTTTCACGCGCTGCTCGAGTGTGGCATCGGGCGCCGCGCCGCAGCGGATCGCAGCGTCGACGGCTTCCCTCTTTCTGAAGCCGAGCCGCATCAGCCAGGGGACGACTTCGTCGCCCCCGCCGTCCCGAGCCCGTGGCGATGCGCTCTCCGCATCCGGCACGGCGGACTTCAGGTGATTCCGCACCGGGGCGGGAACCGGCGTGGCACGGTGCGTTTCGCGCGTCTGCGCGCTCCGTTCTTCTGCCGCCGCCTTCGCCCGCTCGCGCCTGCCGTGCATGAATCCCGCGCCGAAAGCGCGCTCGGCTTCGAGCTGGTTGTGCGCCCGGCAGAGCAGCCGCAGATTCGAGGCCGTCGACTTGCCGCCCTTTGCCACCGGCTCAATGTGGTCGAACTCCACGTCGCCGCGGCGCTCGCAGCGGCGGCCGTTATCGGAAACGAACGTGCAGCGCCCCTCGTCGCGCTGCCAGACCTCGCGCTTGATCGCGTTGGGGATGTGGCGGCCTTTGGGAGCCCTGCTCTGCTTCTGCGGTCTGTCGGCCGCTCCGAAGCGGCGCTTCTCGAGGGCTTTGCTCTTGTGCAGGAAGCCCAGCGCCAGCGCTTCGCTCATCTCTTCCGCCGTCACTCTCCGGCCGGTGAGCTGCTCGAAGTAGCGGATCGCCTCGCGGGCGGCCTCGCCCATCGTGAAGCGGGTCTCGTAGCGGCCGCCGCCGAGCGCGTTCAGCTTCGGCCTGCCGGACCCGCGAGGTGTCCGTACGGACACCATCGAAGAATCTGCGGCATGGTTCACGGCTCCGGAGGCGACGCCAGCGGCCGCGCCGGGCTCAGGTGTCCGTACGGACACCTCGCTTGATCCCGGCCCCGCCTCGAAGCCCAGCGGCACGTCCAGCTTCGGCGCCCGATCGGCCAGCAGCTCGCGGATCTCGTCGTTGCTCCTGCGCGCCGCCGCCGC
>CAZRFP010000289.1:0-2604 GCA_964599535.1 uncultured Planctomycetaceae bacterium | reverse complement strand
GGCGCGATCGTCGAGAGCTATTCGTACGATCCGTACGGCCGCCCGCTCATTCGCGAGTGCGCCGGGACGGGCGACATGACGGGCGACAGCGTGGTGGATTCGGAGGACTGGGACCGATTCGTGGACGCCGGTAACTGCAACCTCTTTGACCCACGTGCGGATATCAACGGCGACGGCGTGGTCGGTTTCCCCGACGACGCCCTGTTCGACGTGAAGGCCGGCATCTGGGATGGCAGCGGCCCGTCGCCGGTTCGCATGGCGCGGAGTTTGGTGGGCAACCCGTACATGTTCCAGGGCCGGCCGAACTTCATCTTCGACACCGACATGTCCGGCGAGGCCGCCGACGCCGAACTCACGCTCAACGACCACCGCAACCGCTTCGCCGATCCGATGACGGGGAGATGGCTGACGGCCGATCGTTCTCGCCATGTCCGACGATAAGCCCGTTCGCAGGCCGCGAGATCGCCCGCTCGGACCGCGCATAGCTGCATTCCAGCCTGAATCTGCCGATAATGCTCAAGGAACGCCGATGCCGATCGACGCATGGAATGTGAGTCTCGCCTTGTCGGCGAACTTGCAGGCCCGTTGATTGTAACGACACGATCTTCCCGGCGGATGGCCATGCCGCGTGCGCTGCTCAATGTGAACGAAGTCGCCCAGAGCCTGCACGTCAGCGCCCGCGAGGTCGTGCGCATGGCCGAAAGCGGCATACTTCCCGCCATGAAGATCAAGGGCGTCTGGCAGTTTCGCGCCGGCGAAATCTGGAACTGGATCGAAGACAACCTTCAAAATCTGCCCGAGCGCCGACGCCGCGATCGCGATCCGGCCGTCTCGGGCGATCTGCTCATCTCACCTCTGCTCGTCGAAGCCGCCGTGGCCGTCGACCTGCCAGCGCGAACGAAGGCCTCTCTTCTGCGCGAACTGGCGTCGCTCGCGGAAGCGGCGGATCCGTACGTCGATGCCGCCGCGCTGGCCGAAGCGCTGAGCGAGCGTGAGCGGCAAGGCTCGACAGCATTGCAGGACGGCGTGGCCATACCACATCCCGCGGGAAGTGTATACTCCCTCGGCCCGGTGCTTGCCGCGGCGCGAACGACGCAGGGCATCGCCTTTGGCGAGCGCAGCGGCGGACTGACCGACCTCTTCTTTCTCGTCTGTTGCCCGGAGCGAAAAGACCATCTGCTTTATCTCGGCCGGCTCTGCCGACTGCTGATCGATCCGCAGTTGCAGAACGATCTGCGGGCGGCGGAATCGTCGACAGAGTTTCTCGCGGTGATCTCCGCCGCCGAGAATCGTCTATGTGAGTCGGAGTGATGGTGCGTCGTTTGTGTGTGCCGCGACATGGACACCATCGCCTTCGGCGCAAGCCTGGTCCGCCGCCGCGACGAACCCCTCGCGAAAATACCGCCGCTTAACCGGCAGATGCATCGCGTACAGCGCCGCGCGCAGGCGCGGCCAGTCCGCCGCGCTCGACAACGGCATCGCCAGCAGCCGCGACAGTTCCGTCTCGGCCGCCGCGTGATCACGAACATCGAGAGAGAGCCAGTGGCGGCACGATTCCACGTACACGGCGATATCCGATCGACCGAATATCGCCTCGAAGCACGCCGGGTTCACGATAGAAAGCCGATGCGCCATGCGCCCCAGTGCCGATTCGCGGTGGCGATAGTCATCCCATGTCAGCCGGTGATCATGCACGTTGACCGCGGCCGGATGATAATAGACACCTCCGGTCGCTTCGCCGCGCGGACCGCCTTCGCCGCGCTCCAGCCGAAACGCAAGTTCGCAATCCTCAAAGAACACCGGCCGCAGCCGCGCCTCAAACCCGCCGACGCGGCGCACATCCTCCGTCGGCGCGGATGCGTTGCACGTCCAGAAATGCCGAAACCCATGAAACGCGCCAGGCGTCATCCGGTCATAAAAGAAGATCATCGACGTATCGCGCAGCAGGCCGTCCAGCACGGTCGCGTCGGGCCATGTCATCCAGCGCGTCTCGCCGAGGACCATGCCCGGCCGATCGCGAAGCTGCTGACCGCGAAGGTGCTCGCGAATCCAGTTGCGATGGGGATAGGTGTCGTCGTTGATGAACAGCAGCAACTCGCCGCGGGCGATGTCGACGGCCGCATTTCGCGCCGCGGCCGCGCCGACGCGCGGCAACCGCAAATAGCGCGTATACGTCGGCGTTTCGCGCGGCATGTCCGGCTCGACGCCCTCGCCTCCGTCGATTGCGATGATCAATTCGACATCGACGCCGTCCGGCACGTCCTGCCGCGCCAGCGCCGACAAACACCGCGCCAGCTTCGTCGGTCGGCCATGCGTCGGAAGGATGATCGAAACGGACTTGAACATATAAAACGCCGAAGGAAACGTCGAAGAGTCAATTCGTCAGAATGTCGAAGCACCGAAGCACCGAATCGTCAGAACTTCGAAACGTCACATGACCGATGCGTGCGCCGTTTAGCCCGGCCCCAATAGGGGCAGGCGATGGTGGCAGTTGACCGCTCGTATTGCACAATGAGCAATCACCTATCGCCTAGTCTGGCCGGTGGTCAATGTCTGGCGCGCGCCTGGGTGTCTCACCAAATCACTTTCTTCATTTCGCGCATT
>CAZRFP010000288.1:0-2764 GCA_964599535.1 uncultured Planctomycetaceae bacterium | reverse complement strand
CGGATCGATGTCGTGGCCCCAGTTGAAATTGGTCTCGAGCCGCTGCTCGTGGATGCGGCACAGATGGATCCGCCCCAGTTTGCCCTCTTCCAGATAGCGTTTGGCGGCGATGTTGTAGGGCGCGCTGCGGTTCTGAGTGCCGATCTGCACGATGCGCTCGTACTTCCGCGCCGCGCGAACGGCCTGCTGGCCTTCCCAGGGATTGTGGCTCTGTGGCTTCTCGCAGTAGACGTCCTTGCCCGCGCGACAGCACAGAATGGTCGCCAGCGCGTGCCAGTGGGGCGGCGTGGCGATCACCGCCGCATCGACGGCCGTGTCCGCGAGCATCTCGCGAAAGTCCTGGATACACTTGGGGCGTTTGCCGCCCTGGAGCGAGGCGTACTCGTTCGCGCGCGGCTCGTGCAACCGGCGATCGACGTCGCAGATATAACGGATCTCACAGTCGCTGCGCTGCAAGAACCCGATCGCCAACGAGTGCCCGCGCCCGCCGCCCACACCGATCATCGCCAGCGCCAGCCGGTCATTGGCCGGAGTAGCGCGAGCCGAGGCGGGATTGGCGAGGATGACCAGGCCGCCGGCCAAGCCAATCGTCGCGTGGCGTGTGTCGTCGAGAAATCGTCTTCGATTGATTTCCAGCATCGAAGCATAACCTCCAGATTTAGAGCGCGGACCAGATCATGCGCCCGGCGCGCATGATCTCGACGAGGCGAGTTTGCGGGCCGCAGCGAGCGATCGTCGCGACGCGCACTCGCCCGTATGTCGTCTCCTGTATTTATCCGGACTTCGGCTTTCCAACACAACGAAGGATTCTCCGGACGCTACGGACGCTGAACCAATCCAGCGCCAATCCGGCGGGGCCATCAATCCGCCGCGCCATCCCGCGTCAAGATCACCTTGCCGATGTTCTCGCGACGTTCTAGGATCGCATGGGCACGCTCGGCCTGAGGCAACGCCAGCGTCTTGTGAATGATCGGTTGGATTTTACCCGTGGCGAACAGCGGCCACACCTCGCGCTCGAGGCTCGCCAGGATCCGCGCCTTCGTCTCCAGGGGGCGGCTGCGCAAGGTGCTGCCGATCAGCTTGACGCCGCGCAGGAAGACCGTGTTTAGATCGATTTCGACCCTGGCCCCGCCCAGCGTCGCGATCACGATCCAACGGCCGCCGTGGGCCATCTTCGCGAGATAGGCTCCGAGCGCCGGGCCGCCAATGCAATCCAGTGCGATGTCGACGGGATGTTCGTCCAATACGGCGATCAGATCGCCGCGGGTCCGATCGATGACGACGTCCGCGCCAAGTTTCCGGACGAAAGCAGCCTTGTCGGCCGTGCCGACGGTCGTGACCACTGTGCCGCCGCGGGCCTTTACCAGTTGGATCGCCGCCAGCCCGACGCCGCTGGCGCCGGCCTGAACCAGAACCGTATCGCCAGCCTTCAAGCCGCCCTCGAGGCACAGGTTCAGATAGGCGGTCGCGAACGCCTCGGGAAGCGCCGCCGCCGCGATCAACGACAATCCATCGGGAACGGGCAGCGCCAAATCGGCCGGCACGGCCACACGTTCCGCATATCCACCTCCGCCCAACAACGCGCACACCCGGTCACCCACGCGCCAACGACCGTCCTGCGGCGCCTCGGCGACGACGCCGGCGACCTCGAGGCCCATCCACTGAGGCCACCCCGGCGGCGGTGGATAGCGACCGGCCCGCTGCAGCAGGTCCGCCCGGTTCACCCCTGCCGCGTGGACGTCGATCAACAACTCGTCGGGTTTGCGAGCCGGCTCAGGCACTTGGCCCCAGACCAGCGACCGGTCCTCTTCGATCAATACGGCGTACATCTCTCCTCCGTCAGCCGCGCGTTGCCCACAGCCGGTTGGACGCGCGATCGTACCTATCTCGGTTTCGCGACAGCCGCGTATCGGCGACCAGCGAGCGAGTCGCAGCCCATCTCAGGCATTCAGCTCGGGGCCACGCGGATGCGGCGGCTTGATGAATAACGCGGCACACGCCGCCAGAGCCAGCAACGCGGCCGAGCAGTAATAGGCAAACGCGAAGCTGCCGGTTTCGTCGTAGACCTTGCCAGCCAGCAGAGCGAGGAGAAAACCGCCAAATCCCCACGCGGTGAAGACCAACCCATAATTGATCCCAAAATTCGCCAGACCGTAGTAGTCTTTGGTCAGCCACGGAAAAAGCGCCAAGTTCGCCCCGTAGTTCGCGCCGAGCGCCAGCGCTAAATTGATTCCCAGCCTCGCCAATGTGACGCGCCAGCCGTGGTTTCTGAACGGGCGTCCTCGATCCTCAGCGTTGTCATCCATGCCAGTGCATTGTCCAATCGTGGTCTTCAGGTTGCCTCGCTCGTCAGAGCAAGGTGTTTCGGCAGCGCCAATCGCGGCTACGTCCAACATTTAGAGTCTTACTCCGTATCATGCGCGCATCTTGTACACTAGTCTGTACAGAACACTTTTGTGTTGCTGGCACTAACCCGCGTTAAAGTCTTAGTTCGTATCATGCGCGCACGGTGCGCGCATCTTGTACACTGGTCTGTACAGTACACTTGCGGGTTGCTGGCACCGGACCGTCTTAGGTGGAAGCGGCATTGGACGACTTTTACGTAGCACAGACGACAGAGGGCGTGTTGGCCGAAGGCCATTACCAACGTAGCCTGGGGCAACGCCCCAGGAACCAGAGACGATAGCAACCGTGTTGGCCGAAGGCCAACATCAACGTGTCACCGCCGCCCGCATGAATATGGCCTTCGGCCAACAGAGGCACG
>CAZRFP010000287.1:0-2804 GCA_964599535.1 uncultured Planctomycetaceae bacterium | reverse complement strand
ATTGAAGGCCTTTGCTTTAGTATAAATGTTGAGTTTTTCGAAATCAAACACGGGAGGAGTGAGCTTGAGTGTGAGTTAGAGTGTGAGTGCGAAGAAAAAACAGTGTGAAGTGCGACTCGCTCTCGCTGTCCCGACTCACACTGAAAAAGGGTGAGTGTGAGTGTGAGAGTGAAGAAAAAACAGTGTGAATTGCGAATCGCTCTCGCTCTCCAGACTCACACTGTTTTAGTACCCGGAGCGGGACTTGATCTATCTAAATTGTGAAAAATACTAACACATTAAACAACTGAATATCAACATAATATAAAATTATGTCTTTCAATTTTTGTTAATATTTGTCATAAATTACTAAATTTGCGTCACTGGTACGTCACTCGTAACAAATGCTTTTCAAATGGTAGTGAAACTAAGATGGCGCAAACTGAAGAACGGGCAGCGGTCCTATTACCTGGATTATCACATCAAAGGGAAGCGATACCGGGAGTTCCTGAAGCTGCACCTAAGATACGGTAACAAAGACGATAAAGAGCTCCTGGACCTCGCAAAAAGCATTCAGCGAAAGAAAATAAACGATCTAACGTCTAAAGATTTCGACATTGCCAGTGTCACAAAGGAGCAATCCGGTTTTCTGGTGTTTTTCGACCGGTATATCGAGAACTACCAGAAAAAAGACATTCGTAAGGTCATGTCTTCCAGGTTGAACGTGGAACGATTCTTCACCACAATATTAAAGATAGATGACATTCAGATCAAAGACCTTAGCCCGGACATCTGCACCCAGTTCCGGGATTACCTGGAGGCTGGTTTCACGGGAGAAACGGCACAAAGTTATTACCGGGTTTTCAAAAAGGTTATCAAATCCGCCATCCTCAAAGGATTCCTGAAGACAAACCCGTCTGAAGATGTCACAGTAAAGAAACAACCTACCGAGTTAAACAAACAGGTACTTTTTGACGATGAGATACAGGCCCTGGCCAAAACTCATTGCGGGAATGACCTTGTAAAGCGGGCGTTCCTTTTTGCCTGTTATACTGGACTAGGGAAGGCAGAAATCGAGGGGTTACAATGGAAAAACGTCCTTAACGACCAGGTAGTCTATAAGCGAGAGAAGACCGACCAACCGCTAGTTATCCCATTAAGCAGGACCGCAAAAGAATTATTAGGCGATCCGGGCGATCCCGAAGGGGTGATATTTCAACTCATTAGCGACGCGGGAACAAACAAAGTTCTCAGGAATTGGGTGAAGCGAGCCGGCATTGACAAACATATATCTTTTTACTGTGGCAGGCATTCCTTCGCCGTCCGTCTGCTCACCCACGGCGTCGACATGATGACCATTTCAAAATTGATGGGACAGACCAGCACCAAACACCTGGAAAAATACTTGCATTTTATTGACCACTTGAAGCGGCCGGCAATTGAAAAGCTACCGGAGATAACCTTATAAAAAACATGGATACGATCAAGCTGCAATACGTTCCCGGTGAGGTCATTGACCGATTAATAGGCCCATACGACGGCACAGACGAATCTATAATACAAAGGACCCAGCGGGAAGCCCGATATGTTAGGTTTTTCACTGGCAAAGCCAATTCGTTCAGGGTCAAGGTAAGTGACTACGATTCCTTTAAGTCGGCATCAATTTATGACCTGAAGAATTGGGTCCTGAACTTTATTTCATCTACACAATGGACCATTGACCGGGAGGATGTTTTGTTAATCCGGAGTCAGAGGAATATTGAAGCAATCCGGGATGATCTTTTGAATTTACAGGCGGCTATTAAATTTGACAGGACAAGCAAAGCCCATGATAAGCATACTTTGACGTTAAAGATAGCGGACATCAGGGAGCATCTGGATCAGATCGAAACCAGACTGAACGCGGGTGATTATCAACTATACCAAGAGGAACCAATACCAGGATGGGGGAATGAGACCTTTCCCGAGGCTTCCATAATTAGAGAATCGATCCCTAACTATTTTGCTAGTTTATTGCCTACGGAGGATTTGAAGGTCGCAACCGATCTAATTGGTAAAATTACCGATCCACCACATGCAGCGGCATTTGTAACCGCCCTAGCTAAAGATGGAAGGCTAGAACCTTTTGATACCATGTTAAAAGGTAAAAAAAGCCAGTTTGCAGAGGGATTGAAAGACTTTTTTAAACTTAATGCTGGTGAGCCGGCGATAAGAAAACAATTAAGGGAGTATCACCAAATTGGGGAAAAGCACAGACCAAACAGCCGGGAACAATTAAAAATAAACCAGGTTGATTATTATCTGGAAATGTTAAAGTCTGGTTCCAAATCTTCTGGAACTGACTGAAACTAGGGGTTAATTCATATTTGTGATAGTTATTTAAAGCTATTGAAAATATGAATAATCCTTTTGAAGAAATCATTGACCGACTGACAAGAATTGAAGCGGCTATTAAGGTTGTTGAGACCCCCGAACCAATCGAGCAACCAATCGGCATTGAAGAGGCCGCGGCGATGACCAACCGGACCAGGGCGGGAATCTATACCCTGGTATCAAAAAGACAAATTCCATTCCACAAAAGGGCTAAGCACTTGTATTTTTTTCGATCCGAGCTAAACGACTGGATTCGTTCAGGCAGGCAGTGGACAAAAGAAGAAATTAATCAGGTTGCAGCAAATCACGTGACAAAATAAAAAGCCCGGAGGCAAGACCAGGCCTTTTTAATTCTGTAACATGAAATCTTCAGGCAAAGATTACAAACATTTCTATGATGGACGAATTTACAAAAATTTCCGCAACCACAAACGGCGAATTTGTTCCGGCGA
>CAZRFP010000286.1:0-2834 GCA_964599535.1 uncultured Planctomycetaceae bacterium | reverse complement strand
CGAATGTGCAGGAGAAAATGAGGATCAGGAGGGACAAGGCGGTAAAGAGTTACGTATAATCCTCGAGATTGGAATTCAATGCGCTCATGGAACGATCTGACTAGATGTGCTTGCAAAGCAGGTGTGGCCGAGAAACCGAAGAATTAACAGTAGAAACGTCAACAAGCCATGTTATGAAAAAGGTGCGTGTAGTGCTCAAGCCCCAGGAGATTTGCGAAATTGACTACGCAGGCTCCGATCCGGTCACCGTAACTGTGAATCGGCGACGAAAGTACCGCTGGCTGCTGGCGGTAATGATCGGCTATCTGTCATTACTAATAATGTCCTTTTGCTGGGTATTTAAGGATAGCCTTGAAACGGCGTATCTTGGACTTGGTTGGCTTTTCCCACTAGGGCTTGGTTGTTTCTTCGTCATCATTTGGATAACAATAATCGGGCTTGTCGCGCTTCGACCCTCAACTTGGCGAATGGCATGGGAAAGATGGGTTTGGTGGGCTCTATTTGTGGCCGGTGCTTTTAGTATCGCCACAACGGCACTCTTATTTTGCAACCCGTGGTAGCAAGGTAATTGCATTGGGTGAAACTATGAAGTTGGAGGACGCATCGATCGGCTTGAGTCGTCCCGTGTTTGTGATACATGGTGTTTCACATGTGTTGTTGTCGAAGTGACTTGGTCGGCCTGAAGGGCGCGGGCGGAGTTGTTCATTCCGCCCTCCACGGCGCGGACGGCATCGGCGGGTTGTTGGCACAACAGGCCGACTTCATTCCCGAATTCGAGGATGCTCCGACGTTCCTCTATTTCCACGACGGCAACGGCAACGTCGGGCAGTTGGTGGCGTTTGACGCGGGCGTCGTCTCGCAGGATCCGCCGGGCGCGACGCTGCCCATCTTCGTCGGCGAGCCGGCGGCACGCTACGAATATGACCCCTACGGCGGCACGCTGCTGGCCGACGACCCGATCGAACTGGAAAACCCCTTCCGCTTCTCGACGAAGTACTACGACACCCAGCCCGCCACGGCCGCAGCGGGCGAGCGCGGGATGTATTACTATGGGTATCGGTATTACAGCCCGAGGTTGGGAAGGTGGATGAATCGGGATCCGATTGGGGAAGATGGCGATGTATTACTAACAAGATCAATGAACAACACACCACTGAATGTTGTTGATTATCGCGGCCTTGAAGCTGAGACCACAATTAAGAGTATCCAATCCGACAAGTGCAGCGTGTGCTGTGAAGAATGGAAGACTACCATTTATCATCGGGTGACTCAAGTCGGATTTGCAATGCCTCACTCATTTAAATCCCGGAGTGGACACGTTCGAACAGTCTCGGTTGAGCCGGAGAAGAGAAAGAACGAAGCTTGCGAATCCATTGTTGGTAAGCAATGGGTTGGCATACTAAGCACAATATATACAGAATGGCGTTTCAAACACTCTGGTCCTTGTGAAGAACCATGTAATGGCAGGCAGCGCGTTCCATATTGGGTATGCAGGCGACCTCTTGACTATCCTGGAGCTGGAACGAGCGGTGGATCACATGTTTATATATGCTGTGATGCGCCTAATGGAAATCATTGTCGAGGATTCTGGGACAATGACCAAGGGCCAACAGGTACGCGTGTTTCCCCCGAGGCACTGACGACTGGCACTTGTGAGAAGATTATGGTTTGTCCGGATGAACATGCAGAAAAGTGTTCGGGGCAGAACTGGCGGCAGCCGTACAATTGGATTGGATATAATTGTGGAGATTGGTCTCGTGATTTCGGAAATGTTACATGCCTAAGCAATCCATAAGCGATCGTGCTGATCAAATCCACACTGTTGATTATGCAGCAGTAATCGATAATAGCTCGCGCGCCTCATGGAACAGGCTGGCATCCCAGTTCTTCGCATTGGCTTCACTATTGGTCGTTGTTGGTACAGGTATAATTGCGATGCTCCTCGGCATCAACCACTCTTGCGCCCAGAAGTCTGGATTTTCACTCGTACGCTGTCATGTTGTACAACACAGCTCTTTGGGTGAAGAAACGACTCGCGATAATGTTCTTAATGGCAGCAGCGTTGATTGGATACGGTATCAAAACTATGGTCCCTTAAATGATAAAGTCCAAGTCAGAATACGTAGTGATACGCTGGCATTCAGTGAAGTGCTGCAATTAGAGCACGGAAGCGTGAATCTAAGTGAGCGGAAAGCGGCCGCAGAGCAAATAGCGGCCGCTTGGGCGCAATCAGGATACGGGACCAGGGCTTACCAGTTTCTTGATAATATAGAGGATTTTATTGGCGCTTGTTTAGCTTATGAAGCACGAATGAAACTTGATCAAGGTATTATATTAGGTCTTTCTCCGCCATACACTGCCGGAGAGGTTCGTGGAACAACATATTATTACGTTTCCCAATCCAGTCTAAATTGGTGGAGCATCCTGTTTCTTTACACATATCTTGCTTTCGCAAGCATTCTTTGCTTTGTGCTCTTCTTGTCAAATAGGCGACATAATAGGTCCGCAATTACAAAAATAATCAATGCCCTGAGATACACAATAGGCATAACACTCTTTGTGTGGGGCTTATTTTGCATGGTGCATGTTAGCGTGGATGGTCACATTTCTATATGGATAGGCATGTCCCTGTGTGGTGCTGCTCTCATGGCTCGGTGGCCGAGCTCTTTTTTCAGCGGAAGCAATGCGATTTTGAACCGCAGAGTAACCACTGATAACCAATTGGCCTGAAATCTTGTGAAAATTGAAATAAGCCAAGTAGAGTGAAACTATGAAGTCGGAGGCCGTGGAGATGTCGTCGCTGCCGTCGCACTTTGACGATCCGCCGAAATTCC
>CAZRFP010000285.1:0-2881 GCA_964599535.1 uncultured Planctomycetaceae bacterium | reverse complement strand
GGAGGTGAGGCGATGACACTCAATGAGATGATTGAAAGATTAGGGATGACCGGCGGCCGTGCCGTGCCGGAGAATTGGCATCGGCACCCGAACGGCGGTGGCTGGGTAGAGAACTCGGCCATCGTGTCACCATCCGCGCACGTCGGTCAATTTGCCGTCGTTTTCGGCGAGGCCCGCGTTTACGGCTCGGCCAACGTTTGCGAATCGGCCATCGTTTCCGGTTCGGCCCTCGTTTCCGGCTCGGCCCGCGTTTCCGGCTCGGCCCTCGTTTCCGGCTCGGCCGTCGTTTCCGGCTCGGCCATCGTTTGCGGCTCGGCCCGCGTTTGCGAATCGGCTGTCGTTTACGAATCAGCCCGCGTTTCCGGCTCGGCCGTCGTTTCCGGCTCGGCCATCGTTTCCGGCGAGGCCGTCGTTTCCGGCTTGGCCATCGTTTCCGGCTCGGCCCGCGTTTCCGGCTCGGCCAACGTTTGCGGCTCGGCCCGCGTTTCCGACGGCGACATCACGCGCACCATAGATATCCTAACGATCGGCCCGATCGGGAGCCGCAACGGCACGACGACGTTCAATCGGGTGACTGGCACCGTGGAATGCGGATGCTGGCGCGGCTCGCTGGCAGAGTTTGAGGCGCGCGTACGAGATACGCACGCTCCGGACTCTCCGCACCGAATCAGTTATCTAGCGGCGATCGCGTTTGTTCGCGCGATGCCGCAGGTGCAGGTGATAGAACGATGAAGATCGCCAGCGCGGAACTATTCGAGGGAGAATCATGAACCACTTAATACCCGAGCATCTCATCGGCCGCGTCGATTGGCAGCCGCTCCGCGTCCGAGGGTTCCGCATCTGCGGAGTCACCCAATTGGGAGCGTTCTATACGACGGTCCGCATCTACCCCCGGCATCTCGAGGGTGAAATTCTAGAGAGCATGACAAAGTTTTCGCTCCGTCGCCCCGTCGCGGCGCTGGTGCGATCAAACCCACGCGCGGAGAGGAATTAACATGCCGGAAGCTGAAGGAGCGCCGGCGCACGATGTGCAGCCGCTGCTATTACACACTTCCACGACACATGCGGATGGCGCTCTTCAATCCGATCGGCGATGGATACGAACGCGCCGTCAGCGACGCAATTGATCATCTCGCGGCCAACGGCACACAAAAGCTAGGAGGCGAACGAAGATGAATATCCAACTTGAATCCACGACGCAGATCGTGATGGTGGATGGCGTTCCAGGTCGAATCTGGGAGGGTCACACGGCCGGCGGTGTTCGCTGCCACGCGATCATCACCCGGATCGCGTGCGACACGAAAGCCGATGCAACTGAGTTTGAGCGTGAACTGAAGGAATGCCGTCCCCCCTCGCGCGAGATCAGCCTGGCGTATGGGGTGGACGCCCGCTTATTACTTTGATCCGATCGATTTCCTTGAATCCAGGTGAACAATGACTCAGAATGAACGAATCGGCCTGACGGTACCTGAGGCCGCTAAACAAATCGGCATCGGACCCGCCCTGGCGTGGCGGCTCGTGAAGTCCGGAGAGATGCCCAGCATCAAATTGGGGAGCCGGCGGATTGTGCCAGTCGACAAGTTGCGCGAGTGGATGAATCGGTCCGCGACGGTGACCACAGTGACCACGGTGACCGGAAAGGATGCGTGAGACATGGCCAGCCTGCAGTGGCGCACAGGCGAGCGTGGGAAGATTGCCGTCATCCAATTCTACGACGAGGACGGACGGCGCCGGTCCATCGGGCTCGGCGCGATGGCGCCGAGACTGGCGGGAGAAGTACTGCGGCGCGTGGAATTGCTCATCGAGCACCGGCGCACAGGCCAACCGCTCGACGCGACCACGGCCGTTTGGACGCGCGGCGTCGGTCGACGCCTGCGTGGGCAGCTCGAAAAGGTCGGCGTCCTCACACCCACAGAAGATGGCGGGCTCGATACGTTCGTCGGTCACTACATCGCCTCGCGCGGCGACGTGAAGCCAGCCACGCGAACCGTCTATGGCCACACACGTCGCTGTCTCGTCGAGTACTTCGGTGCCGATCGACCGCTTGCGTCGATCACGCCGGGCGACATGGATGACTGGAGGCTGTGGATGCTCTCCACCAGAACGGATGCAGATGGTCAAGCCCTGAGCGAGAACACGGTTCGCCGCCGAAGCGGCATCGCGCGGCAGTTCTTTAACGCCGCCATACGAAAGCGGCTGATAACGGAGAATCCGGCGGCCCTGTTGAGCGTCACGGTCACCGGCAGTCAGAAGAAGCGGCGGATGATCTCGGTTGAGACAGCGCAGGCCGTTTTGGATGCATGCCCCGATGCCGAGTGGCGAGCGCTGTTCAGTCTCGCGCGGTTTGGCGGCCTGCGAGTGCCGTCGGAGGCCCTCGCCCTGCGCTGGGCGGATGTGGATTGGCAGGCATGCCGGATACGGATCTCCAGCCCCAAGACTGAGCACCATGATGGCGGCGCAGAGAGAATCGTTCCGCTGTTCCCCGAGTTGCGCGTGGCCCTCGAGGAGGCGCGGTCCTCCGCCGCACCAGGTGCGACGCACGTAATCGCTCGTTACAGGCGTCAGGATCAAAATCTACGCACGCAACTCCTGCGGATCATCCGCAAGGCGGGCGTCGCGCCATGGCCGAAGCTGTGGGTCAATCTGAGGGCCACGCGGGCGACAGAGCTGTTCGGCGCATACCCCCGGCACGTGGCCGAACGTTGGATGGGCCACTGCTTCGATACGGCGATCCAGCACTATCTGTCGGTTCCGGACGATCAGTTCCGCGCGGCGACAGACCTGTCGAAATGTGCCATTCGTGTGCCATCGGGTAATATCGGGGACGATCCCGCGCATCACAGAATCGCTGTTTTACAGGCAGGATCGCGCCCGATCACGC
>CAZRFP010000284.1:2261-2908 GCA_964599535.1 uncultured Planctomycetaceae bacterium | reverse complement strand
TTTGATGTCGGCAGTCCCGCATCGTTGAAGATATCAAACCCCATTTTCTGACGAACAGGCTGATTCCCATTGAGGATCAAGCGGCGAGTCGAAAATCCCATCGGAGTCGGCAGTTGGTTGTTGGACGGGAAGTCAACAGCATAGGATCTTGGAAACAGCGTGATACTGCTTTGCCCGCGATAACGCTCGGTCACGTTGTAATATACTTTTCCGGTATCGTCGACGAAGGTGGCATCATACTCTGTCTTACAAGGATCAAACGCCGTTGCGCTCGTGTTGCAGGACAGGCTTTCCTGATGAGCCTTGTGCGGTCTGGTAATAAGAACGTGATATACGGGAAAATCAGTCGGTAAGACCTCGTTGGAGAACTTAACGAGTAGCGTCTGACACAGCACGCAACTCGGATTCTGGTCCATCTGGCAGCCGGTTGTGCTGCACGAGCCATTTGAATTGATGTGGTTCGTCGGGAAGGTCGAAATAGCGTTTCCGTCATCGGCGGAAACGTAGAAATCGTATTGCTCGTCATTTGCCAAGCCTGGCAGTGTGGCCGCATAGAGATTGTCACCGGCCGCGCCATCGCCGCTGGCGCCATCATCAAGCATTTGCACAGATGTGTACGCTCCGGGCGAAACGGCGTCCTGTCGGTA
>CAZRFP010000284.1:0-2251 GCA_964599535.1 uncultured Planctomycetaceae bacterium | reverse complement strand
GTGCAAGGTCACAATGGGAGGAGTAACGCCATTGTCGAGCACCGTGGCCGTAACAAGTACCGGTGCGTTCGCCGCCGGAATCGAAGGACTATGCATTGGTGAAACAATCAGAGGCGCCGGCTCGGCATCGTAGGTGCTGTTCTGCTGGCCTGGCGTGCCATAGGTAACCAGTGACGCCCGCCATGCGCCGGGGTACTGATTGGGAAGTCCGGGATTTATCAGTTCCAGAGATGGGCCGCCGCCGTCCGGAGAAGAAGGCCATGCGCCGCTGTCGCTGTAGGTCACCGTGTCGATCACATTACCGGCAGTATCAGTAAGAGATACGGTCTCGCCGCTGTTGCTCAGATTGCCCGAGGTCCACTGAATGGCGCCGGCATGGCCCGTCCGAGCCTGAAGTTCGGTGGGGTTGGTGGCAATGACCAGATAAGCGCCCGGTGCGATCGTTGTGGCCGGCGGGAAGATAAGTGAGACGCCAGATGTCGTCCATCCGCTCATGTCAACAGAGCTTGATCCGTTGTTATAAAATTCGACAAACTCGGAAGTCTGCGCCGGATCGAGCGTATCGTGCGGATGGTAGTTTAGCTCATTGATGACAATGGAAACGCCCGCAGCAACAGTCCAAGTATCGCCGGCGAAAGGTATCCCATCGGGATCGGAGATGATTGAACCAGAATTCAAGGTAACGGTAACGGAGCCTATTGGAGGATTGGCGAACCCACTAAAAACGTAAGGCCCCGCCCCGCTGCCGGTGACACTGGTAGCCGCGGAACCGCCCACAGTCAGATTTCCCGCCGCGACGCCAGTGACATCCATGCTGAATGTCACTGAAACCGACGCGAGGACACCAATGGCCGTCTTTTTCGCGGGTACTGTATTTAGTACAGTAGGCCCATTTGCACAGTCGATGGAAACGAATACCCCCGGGCTGCCGATCGCGCCGCCCACCGATTGCACGGAGTTTTGTGCATCACCGATGGTTGAAAGAACCCAAGCATGTGGATTATTCGCGCCGATGCCGCTTTCACATACCCATCCGCTGCGACCTTGGGTCCGAATGGACCCCGGAAAGTTTTGGTCCCCATACGCGAGGCGATCGACAAGCGCATTCGAGGCATCCCATACATTAATCGCGTCATTTCGACCCAGGGCGGCATTACTCGCCGAACCGATCACCTTCACATCGGGGGCAAGCCCCCACGCATCTCGAAAAGTTGCTTCGACGGCCTCGGTCACAATAACCGATTCTCCAGGGGCGACGACGCCAAACCCGCTTAGCATGACGGTGCCGGGCGCATTCGTATCGTCGTCGAGACTCCATCCTGTCATATCAACAGGAGATTCACCCAGGTTCGTCAACTCGATGAACTCGCCGTTTGGTCCGTCGTACATATACTCAGTGATTCGAATGGGAGCGGCCGTCGGCTGCGGGCAACTCGTTCCGGAGCACAATGAGTCAATTCCCTGGAAAACACCTCCGCCGAGTTCGCAGACGGCCTCAAGTATGTCGTCTTGACAATCGCCGTCTGTGCAGCAGGCCCCCTTCGGACATGGGACGGCTACAAAAGTCCCAGGACTTCCGATGATATTGGAAGATGAGGTATATGAATTCTGTGAATCCCCAAGCGCCGATAGCGTCCAAAGATAAGGATTGTCTGCGCCCAGGCCGTCCGCACAAACCCAACCGCTCGGGTTTTCCGCGCGGATTGAACCCGGGAAGGCCTGGTCGCCATATTCAAGCCGGTCGATCAGGACGTTAAACGCATCCCAGATATTCAGTGCGTCGTTTCTCTGTAACGCCGCCACACCGCCCGATCCACCTATAATCTTCACCGTTGGCGCAAGACCCCACGCCGAACGAAAAACCTCGGCGTCGCTTTCCGTGATAATCACCGATTCGCCTGCCGCTACAACACCGAAGGCGCTTAGACTGAATGAGCCTGGAATGTTTGAGTTGTCGTCAAAACTCCAACCGGTCATGTCGACCGAGGTGGCGCCAATGTTTGTCAGCTCGACATACTCACCATTTTGGTAGTAATACTCGGTAATTCGGATCTGACCCTGTGTTTCCGCACACCAACCTGCAGCGACCGTCGAAACCAACAACGCTTGAACAAATCCGTTTTTCAACATTTGCGTGAATCCCTTTTCTCGATCAAGTCGGCCGCTTCATCAAAACGTGACTCGATGCATGCTATCATGTCTTGGCTCACAGTTCAACTGGAATCTACGGACGTTTTTTTGTGAGAGACTT
>CAZRFP010000283.1:0-2930 GCA_964599535.1 uncultured Planctomycetaceae bacterium | reverse complement strand
GGTGACGAGACGGTGATCGAAGTCGAGTTGTCGCCGCAGAATGGCGGGACCCTGTTGCGACTCACCCACTCCGGATTCAGCACCGAAGAGGCGTGCAAGGGACACGAGGACAACTGGCCCGCCGCACTGGAGGCGCTGGACGAGGCACTGCGCAAGTAAGAACGACGCGCCGCTTCTCTTCCAGGCACAGGTGCATCGGCGCGAGTGACAGGCGAGGCTCCGAGGACACCGGCGGGAGTTCCACCAACGAAGCAACAGTCAGAATGACGAGCTGGCACGGGCCGAGGTCGCCTTCAAGTGTTCGGCGAGTCGGCCCACGGCCTCAACTTCACCTTCAAACTCGGACAAATCAATCGGGGTGACAGTACGCCAATAGAACTTTTTGTCCAGGGAATCCGCTCCTGGGGGCCGGAAACGCGGGTTCTGCTGGCCGTGAAACCGTGAAACGCGCATGGCCCGGGGGCAAGGGCCGAAAGGGCACGGTTGAGGGGCATCTCACCCGGAGCTTCGCGTCTGAGGCCTGGTCGTGGACGAGTGAGCCGCGATGATCCGCCACTCGCCATTGTCGCGTTGGACCAGCATCAGCACAGCCCCCTTGAACTCCGACAGGACTTGTCCACCTTGCCGGATTTTTGTCGTGGTGCCAAGCTGCGCCCAGGCGGCGGAGTCCGACATCGGAACGATGCGAACCGAGGTGAGTTCATGGGAGAATTGCATTCCGGGCGGAAAACTCGCCAGAGCAGCAACGACATCATCGGCACTTTGATAGCGGACCTCACCGTCTTCAAGCCAGACGAAACGCTCGTCATCCGCCAGCACCGATCGGACGGCGGCCTCGTCGCGAGATTCAAACGATTGAATCCAGCGGTCGAGCAGGGCGCGAACATCCTCGTCGACCTGCGCGGTAGTTGCAACCGACTGCCGCAACGGGCAGTTCTCGCACCCGGACCCGATAGTGGCGAGCGCGGCGCAGACGATCAGCGCTACACGTGCCAGAGGCGATGTCGGCGTATTCATTGGCTTGCTCCCATCGATTCAAAGACACCCGGCAGGTATTGGATGGCGCTGGCGATGTTCCCCTCCGTGTCCTGGAACTTCATCACGGTCCCCACCCCCTGGATCAGGAATGCCGGCATCACGACGTGGCCGCCGTGCTTGACGATCAGTTCCGCCATCGACTTGACATCACGCACGCTGATCGAGCACTCGAACCCGCGCATGCCGGTTCCGGTAAGCGGCTCCTGCCTCTTCTGAAGCGCCCCTTCGACGCCGGACTGTCCGGTGTGAATCCGCCAGAAATCCGGCGGTCCCCACGGCGCGAAGCGCCATCCAAAGACCGCCTGGTAGAACGCCATGGCGCGAGCGCAGTCATCGGCATGGATTGCAAAGTGGCAGAGTGGGTTCGACATCGAGCGGCTCCTTTGGACGATTGACACCGTAAAATCTACGGCGTGGATCGCGTGTCGTCGAGCCGATATACTGTCGATTGATGTCGAGAAAACGACACGAGCCTTGTGTCCGCTGCCTCGGACTCACCCTCCCACCGGGCCACCGCATCGAGTCCCATGCCCACGATTGGCCGCAGCTCATCTACGCGGTTCGCGGCGTCATCTCGGTGACGACGAGCGCCGGGGCGTGGGTTGTGCCGCCCATGCGTGCCCTTTGGGTGGCAGGGGGAGTTGAGCACGCACTCCACATGCAGGGGCGCGTCGAGATGCAGACGCTCTACTTTCGGCCCGATTTCGCACCAGTGATGGAGTCGGCGTGCTGCGTGATCAACATCTCGCCGCTCCTGCGTGAACTGATCGTTTCGATCGTTGCGGCGGGCGCCTTGAGCGATACAACGCCGAGTGATCGTGCGCGCTTGCGACTCCTGCTCGATCTGCTCGTCGTCGTCCCGGAACGCCCGCTTGCCCTGCCGATGCCGACGGACTAGCGCGCCCGGAGGGTCGCCGAAAGGGTGCTCAATCGCATCGCCGCCCCGGGGTCACTGGCCGATCTGGCACGGACGAGTGGCGCGAGCGTCCGTACAATCGAGCGGGCCTTTCTTGACCAGACCGGCATGACCTTCGGACGCTGGCGCCAGCAGGCACGCCTTCTGGAGGCGATCCGACTGCTCGGCGAGGGAACGCAGGTGACGGCTGTGGCCATGAGTGTTGGCTACCGGAGCCCGAGCGCCTTCGTGGCGGCGTTCAAGAAATGCCTTGGGAGAACTCCAGCGCAGTATTTCCGCATCGAGGAAGCATCGCCTGTCGAATCAGTAAGGGAACCGGCAGAAACTGCGGGCGCTCTGTCCGCGCCACGGCGGGGCCGTCGATCGACCTTGCCGGGGTCCGTGAACCGTCTCGTGGGGGATAGAGGGTGAGGCTTGGAGCGGGAGAAGGGCCGCGTCTCCCGTTCCATCAGCGTGGTCGGTCTGTGAAGTTCAGTGACAGGAAACTGGACACGCAGGCGAACCTACCCCGTGTCCATCCATCAGGGCCGCGTCCCCGCTGCGCTACCAGCACGGCGGTGTCCATCCATCAGGGCCGCGTCGGCCTCCGCGGCTTTGATTTCAACCTCAGACTCACTGACCGTCTCAAGTGTCCATCCATCAGGGCCGCGTCGGCGACCGCGTCGGTAAGCCCCGCCATTTTCATGTGTCCATCCATCAGGGCCGCGTCGGCCTCCGCGGCGCCAAACGAGAATGTCCCGCGAACCGTCGCCAGATGTGTCCATCCATCAGGGCCGCGTCGGCCTCCGCGGCCAGATCGTCGAGTACGAGTTCTGGCACACGGTCAGCGTGTCCATCCATCAGGGCCGCGTCGGCCTCCGCGGCAACGCCTGCGGGTTGTTCGTCCACATCGTTCGCAAGTGTCCATCCATCAGGGCCGCGTCGGCCTCTGCGACGGGGAGATGCCGCGTGGTGTAAACCCGGCACCGAGCGTGTA
>CAZRFP010000282.1:0-2936 GCA_964599535.1 uncultured Planctomycetaceae bacterium | reverse complement strand
GGGCCGCGCCGATGGCGCCAACCATTTTCCAAGACCGGATCGCGGCTCCGGTGCATGATTTGGTTAGCCCTGCGGCCGTCGCTCATCTCCCGGCACAGGCTCGACTGCCGGCACCTTGGCCAGCACTCGCTCGTACGCATCCCGGCTACCCCGCGCCGCGCGAACTCCCAGGTACTCCATCTGAGCGCATGCCGCGAGTTTTTCCCGCACAGCGTCCTCCACCCACGCTGACTCGCCGCCCGGTTTCTGGCTCGCACGTCGAGCAACCTCCGCTTGCAGCTCAGCCGGCAACTCCACAACAAAACCGTTCATTGTCTCACCCCCAGACGCCGGAGCGCCTCGCCCGGCGTAATAACTTCGATGCCGTCCCGCGCGGCTCCAGCCGCCATGTCTCGAATGTTGTGAGTGACGATCCACTCACTCCCGGTAGCAATTGCTGCCTCCAGCACCAGTTCATCGTCGGGATCGGCGACACTCGGGCGCACCTGGAACCGGATGGCAGCCCGTTTGCCCACGTGGCAAAAGTAGTCCAGCAACTCCTTTACATCGTCGGCCGTCATGTTCTGCGGAGGCAACGACTTCATGCAGGTCGCCTCGTACTCCAGCACCAACGCTGCCGTGAGGCCAATGGTGAAACGGCCGGACCCAACCCGATCGAGCAACGCAAACGACGCGCCGAGCGATGACCGCAGGCCGGCAATCAACACGCTCGTGTCAAGGATCAAAGTCGGGTTCATTGCGACATTATACCACGGCGTCCCAAGCCGTGTACGGCAAGCAGCCCGTTCCGCCCTGCACGGACGTTGAAGCCCGCGAAACCAGGATGGCGGTCCCGGTCAGCTTCAGCTGTTGGTTAGCCCTTCTTCGACTTCCGCCCGTCAGCGGCCATTGCGAAAAGCTGAATGGTCCGCGCCGTATCGTCTGTGAAGTAAGTCTTATGATCGCGGCTAGAGTCAGCAATCTCCTGCACAAGGTCTCTAACATCCCAAAGTAAGATGTCGTTTTTCTTCGCGACAACCTCAGCGTCTTCTGTCGCGCCCCAGGTGACAATGATCCGCTGATAGTTCGCCGGAACAAAATCGTACTTCTTGAGTTCCGCCAGCACGCGGGCCGGCTTGAACTTGCGCTCAATAAAGAAGCCAATAGTCCGGCGCTGGCCTGCCTGTTGAACCCTGATGCGGAGCTGCTCGGTGGAAAAAGGCTTGGCCGTGAGCTTTGAATACGACCCGGAGATGGACACACCGCATTCGATGTGATACCGCCCCAGCTTGTTTGGCGAGCTGGTATCGACGGCAAGCAGATCGACTTCGTACTGGCCTTCGCACTTGATGTTCGGAATCGTGAACCATTGCCGCACGTAGCGACAGTACGACTCGACGATTTTTTCCGTGGTTTCCATCGGTGAGTACTCGTTGGGGCTAACGTTTCGGATCAATCGGCGGCGACAAGTCGACCTGCCACGCAGCCGAACGCAACCGCCGCTCGATTACATCCGATTGTTCGTCGGCATCGTTCGTCTGCGGTCTGCGGCCGCATGGGCGACCGCCGCCCGTCGCCACGGCGGTTGTCCTATCGCGCACGGGACGCGACGGCAAGCATTTTTTGTCGCGCGCCGTCGCGCGGATGTTTTCGGTTCCGCCCAACCATCGCCGGGATGGCCTGGTTTGGTGGGAGGACGCGCACGTTTCGTCGATTCCGGCAATGCGATAGCGGGTAGACACGAACGAAGGCAAACGCCCCTGAGAACCAATCCCCCCTGCCAGCGGAGTCTTCGGTGTCCCTGGACGAGCACGGTTTGCCGGCGAACGACAAGGATAAGGCGGCGGGGACGAGACAAAGTCACCATTGGCAACCATCCTTCCCCCCGCTCGCCTTCATCCCGTTGTTCTGCCTTGGTCAGTCCTTCAATTTCGAGACGTGGTCGAGCAATTGATTGACCCAGGTCTCGGGATCCTCTGTTTCGGCAATCGGTGGTTGTTTTGCAATTGACATCAAGTGCAGCTGCAAAACGTAGGCAACAAACAGCCAAATGGGGTGACCGGGGTTGTTTGGAACGTGCTGCTTGACGTTGTGGTACAGACGATCCCACGCTGGCGGATGATGCCGCCGCAGCCAACGGCCGGTGTAGATGTTTCGGCTCGCGATCCAAAGGTAGCCGAGTGATATGCCAACCACACGTTTGAGAAACCGGTTATCCTTTTGATCGAGGTCATCCAGCAGCCAGTTTGCGGACCAAGCATCCGCTTCCTTTTCCCATTCGAGGCGAGTTGCCTCGGCGATCTTGAAGTTAGGGTCGTCTTCGAGTTTGAATGCTGATGTGGGCTGTGGCAGCGTGCGGAGATCGTGATTTCGCTCGATGTGCCCGACTTCGTGGTGCAAAACACTCCCAATCGCGCATAGAAACAATTCATCGGCGGCGTTTTCGAGGCTGTCCTTCCCGGCGTCCTTGTTGGGTCGCGGCAGGTCCGCAGGCCAAGACAGGTCACCAGGACTCCTCTCCCGAAGCCGTCGTTCGACGTCGACTGCCCAAGCCAGGAGATCCATTGCTGGTTTGATTTGCGGATCGGCCAAATCAAAATCCGTTACGGTCGGATCGGCCAGTAGTTTGTTTGTCATGAACTCGTACAGGCTGATATACGCGAACGCGCGAGCCCAAAGTCGTTCGAGGGCGCGAAGGCCGATCGTGATCGTTTTGTCACGGTGGCAAGCGAAGAAGATCATGCCCGGGGATTTGTCATCAATGATGAACGTGATGTGGTGCTTGTCGAGCAACTGCTGCAGCTCGGTGGCCCTCTCCGGAGCAACGTTCGCCAGAGATGGAACCAAGTGTCGATACAGGTGGTTAATCGGGCTCATAGGATCCTCACGGTCAGCCTCGGGGCGAGGCGGTCCAGTTTCAGGCAGAACGGTTCGGATCAATCGGCGGCGACAAGTCG
>CAZRFP010000281.1:0-2958 GCA_964599535.1 uncultured Planctomycetaceae bacterium | reverse complement strand
CCGTCGCGGCGCCAATAAGGATAACCAGGCTCAAAACACTTTGGATTGTTCTAATCGTATACATCACATTCTCCTTTTCATTTGCTCGACGCGCGGCGCTGGTGATCGCGCCGCGGCCGATGGTGCTGGACACTGCGAAAACGGCTCGTCCCGCATCAGGCGCGACGGTCCGGCTCGCTGGGAATCGATCGCAACTGATCAGCCAGCGATTCCAGTCCGTCGGCCAATTCGTTGCGAATCGTGTCCAGTCCGTCACAGAGCCGTGACCAGCGGTCTTCGCCGGCCCGTCGCAGTTCATCGAGACGCCGCTGCAGCGCTGTTCGATGGTCGGTGAGCCGGCTCAATTCGCACGCCAGCGCAATACGGGCGCCGATGGCGACGCCGGCCGTTCTGGACCGGAGCACTTCGAGCTGACGGCTCATCTCGCGAAGATCGGCTTCAAGTGCCGACTCGTACGCCTCTTTTTCCGAAAGTAACATTTGCTGCGTCATGCATCACCTCCCATTGTTTGCGGGCGCCGCGGGCATCGCGGATCGCCGACAAGGGTCAGTGTTTCTCGCCGCCGGGGTGCGGCGTCAGTTCGACGACACCTCCGTCGTCACATCAAAGTCGACCAGGATTTCGCTGTGGTCGAACGTGAATCGAATCGTGTCGCGACAGCCGAAATCCGAGCCGTCGCGCAGAACATCGGTTCGCGTCTCGGGACCAATCTGCCCGATGACGCGCAGATCCGCGTCGTCGATCAGGACGGCCTGCAGGTCTCGGCAGGGTCGCGAGATGACGCGCGTCTCGCCGGGGTTAATCGATAGCTCAACGCGCTCGCCGATTTCCTTGAGCAGCACTTCGGGAATGTCTTGCTCGTCGTCAATGTACATCACGACATCGACCACGAAATCGCCGTCGTTGACCAGCTCGACCTGCGTCGTCGGCGGCCGGAATAGATCGAGCAAGGCATTGAGCTGATCACAGCCTGACAGCATCAGGAGCGACAGGCATGCCAAGGTGAGCAGAATACCGAACTGCTCGATTCTTCCGATTCGTGTGATTCGCATTCGCGTCATCGTTGCACCTCCTGGCCTGGTGGGCCGGAACGGACGGCTGCCGCGGCGCATTGGGCGCGCGGAACGCCGATCCGGCCCGAATTGCGAGGTCTTTAATTGTGAACGAGCAGAAGTACTTCATGCCCTGCCGATCGTCCGAGGTCCCCATCCACCAGGCTGGACTTGGGCAGGGCGTCTAGCGCGGCGCGCAGCTAACTGCGGCCGATTGATGCAAAGGCAGGGATGAAATCTTGCGAGGCGGGTAAGTCGAAGTTGTGCGAGTCGCGGCCCATCCCTGTGCCGGCGACTGTTTCGTGCTGTTGCGATTGCAGCGCCACTCGCCTGGAGTCGCGCGAAGTTCGATGATCATGGCGTTTCATTGGGCTACGGCGATTCACGGCACACCTCCAATCCTGCTTTCGTTCGCGGGCGTCGAAGCCTGATTCATGCAACGACGGGCGACTTCGGAAAGATTCTCGGTTGTCGTCTTACACTTATGACCATAACCCATGACCGCGCGATGTCAAATCTCGGACGGCCGCGCCGCATCGTGTGGTGCAAAACTGCAACACGCACAACATCCGTGCATTTCAGAGATAATCGCGAGAATGTAGCGGCACTGGGGCGCTTAAAAAATAATTTCGGGACCATTTGCCGACGACCGCGTCCAGCAAGCCTCATGCCGCAATCGCATTCAATTGAGTGCCAAATTTGAGGCACTTGGCATGTGGTTTGACGAGATGTGCGACTACCTAGCGCGCGCTAGGTTCGGACCGCGCGGCGATGGCCGCCGGCGCGGCGGCTGCCGACCATCTCTAGTGCCACATCAATGACATCTTCTTCGCTCGGCAGCACAAGATTCGCCGCCGGTCCGAGCGGTATGTACGTATCTTCGCCCACGACGCGCCGGATGATCGGCGATGGCGATAGCCGTTCGACCAGCCCCATCGCAATCGCCTCCGAAATGCCGCCGCTGCGTCGGCCTTCATCAACGATCAGCACGCGACCGCAGGCCTCCGCATGCGCCGCGACGGCGTCGTGATTGAGCGGCGCGAGCCAGCGAAGATCAAGAATGCGCGTGCGAATGCCGTGTTCATCGCGCAGCCGTCGCGCCGCGCGAAGCGAAAACAACACACCGTTGCCGTATGTGACAATAAGCAAATCCTTCGCGTCCGGCTCATAGACGCGCACCTCCCCCAGCGGCACAAAGTGGCTCGGCCCCGGATAGTCAAATTGCCATTGACCATCGCTATCGGCGTACAGGTCTTTCGTCATGTACAGCGCGATCGGCTCGAGAAACGCGACGATGCGGCCGTCCACTTTCGCCAGCGCAGCGCAGGTTCGGATCATGCCGGCGGCATCGTCCCCGCGCGACGGACAGGCGATGGCCAATCCGGGGATGTCGCGCAGCGCCGTCATGCTGTTGTCGTTGTGGAAGTGGCCGCCGAAGCCCTTTTGATAGGCCAGTGATGCGATCCGAATGACCATCGGGTTTCGGAACTGATCGTTTGAGAAATACTGCAACGAACAGGCCTCGCCACGAATCTGATCGCAGGCGTTGTGGAAATAGGCGAGATACTGAATCTCCGGAAACGGCAGCAGGCCCATGTAGCCCATGCCTTGGGCCAATCCGAGTATCGTCTGTTCGTCGAGCAGCGTGTTGAAACAGCGCGCCGCCTTAAAGGTCTTGTGCAAGCCGGCCGTCACGTAGTAGACGCCGCCCTTCTGAGCAACGTCCTCGCCGAAGACGAGCATCTCGGGATATTTCATCATCAGATCATGCATCGCTGCGTTGATGTTGACCGCGAGATGTCGCGGACCGAGTTTCTCCGGAAGGCGCGTAGCGTCGCCGAAAACGGCCGCGCGGCGGGCGTCGTCAATCAGACGGGCCGCCTCGGCGTGAACGCGATCGGGATTG
>CAZRFP010000280.1:0-3001 GCA_964599535.1 uncultured Planctomycetaceae bacterium | reverse complement strand
CGGCGAGAAGCCGGCCGCGCCCAAACGCGAGGCCAGACGCAAGGAATCGGCCTGACGCCGATCGGTTATCGTTTACTATGAGTCCCTATGAGATGATGACTTTTCGGAACTGCGAAAACGCCGCTGCGCGAGAAAGATATGCAATCCCAAACATCCTGCCAGCGCGAGATTGAGCGCAAAATGTGAAAGTAACGATGCCCCGCCGACCGGCGCTTGGAGTTTACCAAAACAGCCGCATGAGATACTGACGTTCGGGTGACGCAGATGTACTTCGATTAGAATTCCGGCAAAAAGCCCAACGAGAAATAGGCTCATAACTGCGGGCCATCGCCAACGCCCGATTCCGAGCGCGAGCGCTGAAGCTACCAATAACTCAAGAGCGCCCATCGAATAGACAAGCGGTTCACTCAGCACAACGTGTATTTTATATGCGACTTTCATGAAAGTTATCGCTGGTCCGGGATCGAGGATCTTCGCGGCTCCAGCAAGCGCCATCACGATGGCAACTATCATCACCGATAGGAACTCCACTAATTCAATTACGGAATTCCTCATCGTCGTATCCAGACGGGTCAGAGTCATCAGCTAATATGGCCAAGCAACGTATTCCAAGGTCACCGCACCGACTGATACAAGTTGCCATTTCCCATCGGAGGGTGACCAGAAGCATCTGATTTGAAGTGGAAACCGCTCACCCGTTGATGCCTGTACTACGACTCCGACAAATACACGCTCCAGCCAAGGACCGTATTCTCTGCGAACGTCCGCCATCGTTGTCTTGGGGGTGGTCAGACAGGGTAGCGAGGTCGCCAATGGACCAAACCATCGGTTCGAAGTCTCAGCGCTCATGTTACTAAGTCGCGTCGAATTTCGAGGATCTCCGTCGGGATTGTACAAGTGAAAATCAATCGTCGCGTTTGGCGGGGAAAGAGAAATCGCAATCGGACGCCCTGGAACATCTGTACGTCCAGCCCAAAGCCGTTGAAGCACTTCTTTAGTCGGCAAGTGTAGTGGCAACGTATTGCCGGTCAATTCCCGATATGCGCCGAGAACGGCGACTCCATCGGCAGCGTGTTCGATGGGCATCCGATACGACTCCATTCTACGTAAGTATGTCTCAGCATCACTGCTCGACCAGCTGTAAAAAAAAGTAGCGAGACATTCGATGATTGCCTCCTTTTTGGAACTCGGAAGCGCCATTTCCGCTGGCGGAGAAACTCCATCGACCAAGGCTGCGATTGCGCGCCAGAGACCCCCAAAATCCTCCAAGGTGGTCATCTTCGAAGTATTCCAATCCGGCTCCAAGCGCGTTGACCAGTTCTTGAATGACTGAACCACCTCTGCGGGCAGCGGTTCCAACGGGGGCGTGCTCGCACTAATAGTGAATCGCCACAGCACATAGGAGCCGACGGCTCCCACGAGCAACACAAAGGCAACCACGTTTTTCCTTTGTATGGCATGCATGAGCAATACTCGCGCAGTCAACCGAGCCTTCGATACATCGACTACACCAAGTGTAGCATGTTTCGGATTCAAAACTTCCAAATGCAGACACGCCCTCTCGTAGGCAGGCCGAAATTGTGAATCCGACATTGTAATTCAAGGGCTCGGCGCCATAATCTCCATCGCACCGCACGTTCGGTTTCCGGCTCCGTAGCAGCACGCTTGCATACACTCCGCTCCGACCTTGATAGTCTGGCCGGCACAGTCTCCAGTTGTGCAGTCTTGGTTGATATCTGCCGGACCGCAAACTCCACACGCCAGTGCTTCGCTAGCATAGAGTCCAACTGCAATAGCAAAAGCAAGCAGAAACAACACGGTCTTCATCGAATGATCTCCTTACATGATTACTTCATTTGTGGCCGGGGAAGACCACGCGATAATCCCCGGTTACAAATAGGGTAAAATCTGTACAGCATCGGACCACCAACGCGCACCGATCCATAAAAAGGCTCTATTATTGCCGGTGTTGAACGTTGACATCGCCGCATGTCCGTCCCCAAACAGCGCGCCGGAGGCACCTGAAACGTGCGGCCCCAAGGCACGCCGCTCAAAGGGAAGAGCAATTCGGTCATCGCTTCGTGGCCAATCGGCGGCCAATTCATCGGACACATCGCCAAGGTTCGAGGAATCGATCGTTCTTAGCTCAGCTGGAGAGTTTGGCCCGACTGGATAAGCTATATGATCCGAAAGCGCGTCGTACACGATAACGAGGCGAGATGGCTCATGCCAAAGTCGTGGCCCCGTGGAATGGAGAACTCCGCCGACGAGCGTTTGACGGTTATCCAATCCTAGTGCCCGAGCGTTTCCAACGAATGGGAACTGCTGTTCTGCACAGCGCCAAACATGATTCGACTCAACTGAATAACCAGACCATCGCCCCACGTCGATATCCCAGCCCGCCGCATGAGGATCTGACCAGAAATAATCCCGCTGTCGAATCACTGGAGCAACATAATCATCGTGTGTGACGCAATACCCAGCGATCAACCCTCCAATCTCTCGAAGATTGTTAAGACAGAGCGTCGCTCTTCCCGCGCGCCGCGCGTTGCTAAATGCCGGTAATAAAATTCCGAACAGCACCGCGACAATTGCGCAAACGAAAAGCATCTCGATCAGCGTGAAGTCGGTCGGAAGCATTCATTACTTGCCCGATGAAAGAATGCGCCAGCCTAGCCGGTTAACGAACGAAGCTACTCTAGCACCCCAACCCCAATATGTCAATCGACCTTACGTTTTTTGTAACTATTTACCGTATCCGAGGGTATATTTTCAGGGGTTTCCGTGCAGTCCGTTGCTGAAATCGCCTGGTTTGGAGTGCATTCTCGACTGTGTGGACACTCGATTTTCGACTAAAAACGCGGTTTTCAACCCCGTCGAGGCGGTAAATAGTTACTAATTATTGCCGATCTACGGAACGCAAGCAACGATTCCGGCGGCGACACTGCCGAAGAGCGCGGGGAACTGCTCGCGCAGGTGCGGCCGGAGGATCTTGTCGAGT
>CAZRFP010000279.1:0-3020 GCA_964599535.1 uncultured Planctomycetaceae bacterium | reverse complement strand
CGCCTTTCAGATCGCCGATCTCGTCAAAAAAGTGTTCCCTGAGTTCGATATCAGGGTTACCATCCTCGGGCATATCCAGCGCGGGGGGCGACCCACCTGCATGGAACGCGTGCTCGCCAGCCGGCTGGGACTGGAAGCGGTCAGGGCGTTGAAAAATGGAATGCGGGATGTGATGGTCGGGGAAATCAACCGGCAAATCGCATTTACCCCTTTCGAAAAGGCGACAAAGCAACAACAGGAGATCGACCCCGTTTTAATAGAGATGGTAGATTTATTGGCCTGAAACTAAATAGCGATGACTGGCTCCCAATCAGAAAAAAACCGTCTGCTGTTCAGCCTGCGATTCCCGTTGATCCTGCTGATCATCATGTCGGTGTTCACCGCGATCGCGTACATGGGCATCGGCATCAGCGGCGAGAAGCAGGCCCGCGTGACCGAACTGATCGTCTCGGCCATCACGCCGCAGTCGTGGATCGACGGCAAGATCGCGGCGTACACGATCGTTGGGCTGCTGCAGGCGGTCGTCTGGGCGCTGACGATCGTGGTCGCGATGCTGTTCTTCATGACGGCGCTGCCGAAGGCGCTGAACCCCGCCTCGCTCGGCGTCGCGCTGCTCTTCAGCATCACGGGGTTCGCGTTCTACATCGCGCTCATGGCGATGGTCATGGCGACGATCAAGGACCTGCAGTCGACGACCAAGTTCCAGGCCTACTTCATGTTCATTCCGTTCCTGCCGTTCATGTTCATGGAGCCCGCACTGCAGAATCCCGATGCGACCTGGGTGATCGTGCTGTCGCTGCTGCCGGTGTTCTCGCCGGCGCTGGTGCCGGCGCGGTTCGCCATCGGCGGGATCGCCGGCTGGGAGGTCGCGGCCGCGTTCGTGCTGCTGCTCGTCGCGCTCTATTTCGCGCGCCGCGCCGCCGGCGCCGCGTTCCGGATCGGCATGCTGATGTACGGGAAGGAGATCTCGCTGCCCGAGCTGTGGCGGTGGGCGAAGACGGAGTAGGGGGGAGAGTCAGGGCTGCGGCGCGGGATCGATGTCGCCGATCATAAACTTCAGGGCTTCGGGAAAGCGCTGCGCCCAGTAGTAGGGGGCATGCTCATGCCCCGGGATGTGAACCCACATCAGATCCTCGCCCTCGACGAATCCCTGCTGAATCGCGAGATCCCTCATGTTGCGCGCCCAGGTGTAGTTGTCGTTCCCCGCATCGAGGTAGAGGCGCGCGAGGTCCGGTTTCCGCATCATGGCGAACTCGAAGAACTCCGATTCCCCGTACCAAAAGCTCCCGGAGAACCCGGCAACGCAACCGAACACGTCGTCGTAGGCGTAGCCGGCAAACACGGTGATCAGGCCGCCAAGAGAGACGCCCGCCATGAGCGTGTGTCTCGCGTCCGCCTGCGTCGCGAAGGTTCGATCGATGGCAGGCTTCAGATGGTCGCGTATGGCGCGAACGTATTCGTCGCCACCCGCCTGAGCGCCGAACGGCCCGGGAAACGGTGCGTATTCGTAGAAGCGATCTGCGTTGTCGATGCCGACGACGATCAACGGCGGAACGAAGCGCCCGGCAATGAGGCTGTCGAGGATCGCATCGAGGTGCCAGGTCGGATCGTCGGTCCGGCTGGGCCCCCAGAGCGTCTGCCCGTCGTGCATGTAGAGCACGGGGTAGCGGGCGTGCGAAGGCGCATAGCCGGGCGGCAGGTAGACCTTGCAGATCCGACCATCTAGGAACTCCGGAACGCGGATCGTGCGCAGCCGCGCGCTCTGAGGGAGCGGGCTGCCGCTGGCGCCGGCCAGTACGGGGGAAATGATCTGCGGCGCCTCGCTCGAGCAGCCGGGGAGGGCAAGCGGCGCGGTCAGTGCAAGGAGCAGCCAGCCCTTGCGATGACACGAGAGGAACCGGACGGTTCTCAAGTCGCACCCATGATCCGAGCAGTCTCCACCGCTGCTACAGTGTCGGCACGCGGACGAGCGTAGGCTCACCGCGAGCGGTTCTCAACACCGGAGTCGGCGATCGGGCAGGAGGTGGACTTGCGTACCGTCGGGATGTGGCTCGGATGGCTGATCCTGTCAGCGGCACCACTCCACGCCGCGGAGTGGAGCATCGGCGCCTCCGGAGGCTTGAACCATTTCGTTGCCAGCGAGGGCGGCCTCCAGACCTTCGGGACGGGCTTTCCGTACTCGGGTCCGTCGCTCGAATTCCAGCCCGCGTTTCGAATCGAGCGGCGCGGCGAAGGATCCCGAAACGGCATCGCGCTCGACCTTGGCTTCGGTTTTCGCGGTCATGAAGACACGTTCACGACGCACAGCATCGTGGTCCTGGCTCATCTGACGCACGCGCTGGGGGAAGGGAAGCCGCTCGCGGCGTTCGCGTCGCTGGGCGGCGGAGTCGGCTACTTCAGCTACGAGGATCTCTCCCGGGCGGGCTCGGGGCGGCAGAGCGGAACGGGAGCGATCTACGGCGGCGGCGCCGGCGTGTTCCATCGCCTCGGGAACGGCCACGGCAGGATCCGGCTGGAGATTCGCTACCAGCGCGTCGAGGGCGCAACGGACGACGGGCTCGTCGTCACGCCAAAGGGACATTCCACGAGCGCGCAGCTCGGGTTCGACCTGATCGTGAGCTGATTGATTCCCTACGGCGCCAGCACGACCTTCCCGAAGTGCTCCCGCGCCTCGATGCGCTCGTGCGCGCGGCGCGCATCGGCGAGCGGCATTACCGAATCGACGACGGGCTTCAGCTCGCCGGTGCGCACGAAATTCAGCGCCTGGGCCAGCTCCGCGCGGCGGCCCATCCATGAGCCCAGCAGGTTCAGGTGCCGGCCGAAAAGCAGGTTCAGGTCGAGCGTCACGCGGTGGCCCGCCGTCGCGCCGCAGGTGACCAGGCGCCCGTTCTTCGCCAGCGCCTTGACCGCCTGCTCGAACACCGGACCGCCGACGTGCTCGAACACGACGTCCACGCCCTTCTTCCCGGTGAGCCGCCGCGCTTCGGCGCCGACGTCGGCCGCGTCGTGGCGGATTGTCT
>CAZRFP010000278.1:0-3020 GCA_964599535.1 uncultured Planctomycetaceae bacterium | reverse complement strand
CGACTCCTGATATAGCAGCCGATTATTCTTCTGATAACCGACATCCTCCGGGTCTGCATGCACGTCGTAAACGTACGTTGTTGTTACGTCCCATGTGTGATCCACTTTCGTGAGCCGGTTTCCACCCTGATCATACGTATATTCAAGGTCATACTCCACGGGAGAAATTGTCGTGCCTCCCGTGTCGACGCGCGATTCGCGAATAAGACGATTTCGGTTGTCGTATTCGAAACTTATTACAGACGTTATCGTGTCCGGAAAGTCCGAGTAGGCGTCCGTTTCAATGATTTGCTCGATCTGGCCGTCGTTCGACCAGTCGTATTCGAGCTCAAGCATCTTGCGGCCGCTGACATGCTTGTGCGTGATCCGGAGCAGTCGATCTGCGTCATCGAAGCCCTGTTCGATCCAGTTGCCGTTGCCCTGGTCAAATTGGATCAATCTACCCGCGCTGTCGTAAGCAAGTGATACAGCAATGAGACGGCTATCCACAGTGCGCGTCACGTGCGAGACGCGACCGACCTCGTCAAGGATTGTCTCGATAATATCGCCGTCCTGATCGGTAGTCGTATAAATACCATCTACGTCATTGTAATCGTTGATCCACAATCGCTCAAGGGGGTTGCCACCTCCTGTTACGGGAATGTTAACCGGTTCTTCTGTCAGCAATTCCATGGTGAGCAGGCGGTCGAGTTTGTCGTAATTGTATGTAGTGTATTTTTCACTTGATTGATAGGGGCTTGATATTGTAGGATCAATAACGCAGCTCTGAACGGTTAGTGGTAGGCCTTCCGGAGAATACGTCTTGCTGTTACAACCAGAGGAAAGCACGCCAGAATGATACGGTGATTCTGGGTTTGGACACACCAAGGCACAGGCACCGGACCAACATTCAACAGAAATATCAAAACCGATGGGATCGATGGCAATTTCTACAGTGTTCGGAGCGCAACCTATGCAATTTGGGAGCCCTCTTTGAGCGCTAGCTGCTCCCGTAACTACACCACCTTTATTTCGATTTTGTAATACTGTGAACATGGGCCACAAGTCCATCGACTGGCCCTGCGCCTCTGGATTCTCAATCTCCTTGCTCTGCTGGCCCCATTCGTCATACTCGAACAGCGTCGTCACGCCGTTCGGATCGACCACCGATTTTACCAGCCCGTTCCAGTCTTCGGGGTCGATGCCGGCGCCGGTGGCGTCGTCATCATCGTAATAGGCGATGGTCGTCGTCGCCGACGGATTGCCCTGGCCGTCAGGCTCCTCCACGATTCGCGTCGGGCTGGTGGGGTGCGCCGCGTCGTCGTAGTAGATCGCCACCATCTTGTCCGTGTTCACCTCGCCCGTCGTCGCGTCCGGCGGGATGACGGCCTGAAGGTTGTTCAGCGAGTCGAAGACAAACTCCGTGCGGTTGCCCAGCGGGTCGAACGATCGATAGACGTTGCCACGCCCGTCGTGCAGATACTCCCACGTCTTGCCCAGCGGATTGGTCACGGCGGCCACTTCGTGGATCAAAGCGGGATCGCCCTGTTCGTAATCGTACGTCGTCTCGTCCTCCAGCGGATTGGCCCAGAGCAGGAGATTCGACGTCTCGTCATCGAACGTGAAGGTCCACTCGTTTTCGCGAACGTCCGTGTACGTCGTCAGCGTTTCGTCCGTGCCGCCCACGGCATAGTCAAAGGACACCGTCTGCGACAGCGGGTTCGTCACGGCGCTCAGCCGGCCGACGATGTCGCCGTAGGCCAGTTCGTATTCGTTTTCGTTCTTGTCGGCGATCGTCTCGATGTCGAGTTCGGCGTTGTAGGTCCACGTGATCCGATGTTCCAGCGGGTCCTCCAGCGCGACGAAGCAGCCATCGCCCGTCTGCGACGGATTGCCCGGATCGCCGGTGTCTTCGTACAGCAGCTTCCAGACGCGGACGGCGTTATCGCCCAGGGCCTGATTGTTCGTCACGCCGAGCGGCGCGGTGATCTCCATGAGATCGCCCTTGGTGTTGTAGGCAAACTCCAGCCGGCGGCCGGCTGCGTCTTCGACGTAGTCGAGCTTTTCATGGGCGGAACTTTGCGTGTCGTAGATGTAGGTGCATGTCGACTGGTTGCCCGACGGATCCTCAATTGCGTCGAGCCGTCCATCCTCCAGAAAGTGCAGGACGACCTGCGACTTCGTCGTCAGTTTCCAGCCGGTCACGGGCGAACCGACGGACTCCAGTGTGTTGAACACGCCGGCCGGGGGAATGTACTTCGTGGCTTGCGCGTCCCACTCATGGAGGTCTTTCGTGCCGTCGCCCCAGATCAGCATGACGTTGTCGTTGGTGTAGAAGAAAAGCCTCGCCTCGTAGGTGTGCGTCCAGACCGGACAGCCTTCCTTCAGGGCCAGCATCTCGACGAATTCGTCCAGATCGTCGACGCTCAGCGCGAAATCCTCGTTCAGGTCGGCCACGGCCAGGGAAATCTCGTCAGACGCCTCCTCCAGCACGAGGCCGACGAACTCGGACAGATCGTCGCCATCGACCTTGCCGTCAAGATTGGCATCGCCCTTCATGAGAAAATCGCCGGGCCCGGCCCAATCGCCGATCTGATGGTGATACAGCGTCAGCGAGACGCCCGGCCCGCGCCCGCCCCAGCCGACGATCGGCAGGGCCGTCGTCACCCGGCCGGTATGAAGGTTGACCTGTGAAAAGGGCGTGACGCCCATGCCCGCGCTCCAGCGCCGCGCCGGCCCGGTCTCCAGCTTGGTGTTGAACAAGTCCTCCGTCGAAGCATCAGCCGACGAAGGAGCCGTCAAGAACGAAGCGAATGTGCAAACCATCGCGATCGCAAAGCGCCATCGCAGCGCGCCGCGATCGGCGCGGCCCGGCGATGTCCGATTCTTATGTGGTCGCTTCGGCGGTGATGCGATGAACGAAAGGCCCGGTGAAGGGACAGACGAAATGCTCATCGAAGGGACACGCTCACGGCACGCTTGAATCGTGTGTGTGTGTGTGTGTCGCGGGCCGCCCTTGATGGCCTGCAGGGAATCCGCGC
>CAZRFP010000277.1:0-3066 GCA_964599535.1 uncultured Planctomycetaceae bacterium | reverse complement strand
CGACGCCGACACAATGCCCACTGGCGCTAGCGCAAACAGGGGTTGTGTCGGCAGGGGTAGGCAAAAACGACCGAGACCGGCCGCGAGGACGCCGACGGATGGCGACGGAACTGGTAGCACGCGACCCCAGCCGACGCCGATTCTGGCACCTACTGCCGACACAATGCCCACTGGCGCTATCAAAAACAGGGGTTGTGTCGGCGTCGGCAGTGTCGGCAGTGCGAAAACTGAACTTCGACGCCGATAGCCTGGCAACACCTACATATATGTATACACGCGCAACCACGAACAACCCGGAGCCGACACAATGACCAAAGACGACCACAAGCATCAGAAAACCCGCGAAGCTGCCGCAAGGGCCGCGAGCCGAGGGACCGCGCTACCCGACGATCTACTTGCCCGGCTGGCCGACGCACGCCCCGACCTGGTTGACCTGGCCGACAGGTGCCGAGCCGCCCTGTTCCCCGACCAACGCCGAGAGCGTGAGCGTGAACTACTCACAACCATCATGGCGGGAGCCGTCCGGCTCGGACCGTCCGACGCAAAGGCGATCGTCCGCGCGATCGTCAAACATTACTCGCGGGAAACATAATTTTGCGCTTGCTAAATTTTGACAGGTGACTAAATTTGTTAGGTGTAAGTAAGTCGTTGGGGTGATTGCAGGATACCTTGCCCGTGCGCGACACACTTGGACCGATGTAGTTGGGGGTGATTGCAGGATAACGGTCGCGCACGGGGCAAGGGCCTGCGAAACAAAAGCACGATAACGAGAGGCGAAACATGCAGACCATCGAGGCGGAACTTTTGACCATCGGCCAACTGACGGCACTGATCCGCGCCGTATCGCCTGGGGCGACGAAGTATCGCGCGTCGCGCATGATCGACGAACTTGAGATTCAACCGCGCGCCTACATCGGCGGCCGGGTACCGCTGTATAGTCGCGAAGACCTGCCGCGCATCATCGAAGCGGCGCGGGCCGCACGCATTGGCGAGCTGCGCAAGCAAAGCGCGTCCATTGCAGCCGCGCCAGGTGCGGCAATCGCTCGCCGTCGCAAACTGATCGAGCACGAAATCAGAACACTGGAGAGCACCTGATGACCCCTGACGCAACCGTGAAGCTCGCGCGCGAGAAATACAACGCATTCCGCGCGGGGCGAACTGCGACACCGAAGGCCAAGCGAAGCAAAAGCGAAACCGGCGGGCGCGGCGTGAGCGGCTATGCGGCCGTCTTTTACACCCCGCGCGACCCGGCCGGAACTACGTTTCAACTTTACCCCGGCCTGGAAGAGCGAATCGCGACGACCGCGTTCGACGCGGCGCTCGCGCGCGGCGATGACGCGATTCTGAATTTTAACCATAATGATGAGTTTACCCTCGCGCGAGTAGGTGCCGGGACATTGGCACTGCGCACCGACTCCGTGGGGCTGCGGTACGAAGCGGAGCTGCGCGACGATCCGCAGTCGGAATCTGTACTATCGGCCGTGAAGCGCGGCGACGTAGCTGGCGCGAGCTTCCGGTTTTACGTGATGGCCGAGAGCTACATCGAGCAGGCCGACGGCACAGTCGTGCGGTGGGTTGAGGATGTAGAGTTACTCGACGTGAGCATTTGCACAAAAGGCGCATACGCAAACGCGAACGCCATTGCCGATGCGCGCATGGTTACGCCCACTGGCCGCATTGGCACGCGCGCGTACCGCTATCAAAGCAAGGCGCAACTACTCGCCGAGGTGAAGCGCTCGGAAGAAATCTGCTTGATAACGCAGAAGCACTTATATCGCGCCGACGACATCGACCGGATTGATCGTTCACTGCGGGCGCTCATGACCCTTCGCAAACGCCATAATCTCTAATAAGGAGACCACAAATGATTACCCACGACCGCTCCGAAAACCGACTCGAAACCCATATCGCCGCTGTCGATCGACTGCGCGCCGAACACAAAGCCGAACTCGCCGAACGCGAACGGCAGTTACGAGCCGAACGCGAACGCATCGCGCGGGAGAATTCACTTGAAGTGCGGCGCGAGCGCGAATTTCGGCATAGGTGCATTGTCGAGGCCGCGCAAGCGTATGGCACGCAATGGGCGCTGCGCGCGACGCTGACCGAGCTGCGCGAGGCGAGAAGCGCTGAAGAGCGCACGCACCTGAAGAACGTCGGCGATCGAGAACGCGCGGCGCGGAATGCGGGCATGGAAGTGCCGAGCGAACTCACCGATATCCGCGAGCGCGACATGTTTGCCGCTGCGGCGCTGCTGGCGGCGACACGCTGGCTCGACCATAACCAGCGCGCGATTCACAGTCGACCATAACAGATGCCGCGCGTGCGGCACTGAGACACCCCCAACACTGGAGTAACTACAAATGAGTATGATATCAATCTTCCGTAAGAAGCCGCGCGACCTTTACGCGGAATGGGCAGGCGCGGAAAAGGCAAAGGTTATCACGCTGAACTCGTGCATGGTGCACAGACCGCTGCCCGGCTCGGTTGAGGGAAACCCGAAGGTTATGCTTGAGACCTATCAGCGAGGCGATATTCGCCTCATGCGCGCCGACGACGCTGAGCGCGCTGCCGCGAAGGGACAGGTACGTGCGCTCGACAACGACACTGCCGAACTGATCGACCGCGAACTGTTGGCGGTCGACGCCGACACCTGCGCGCTGACGCTGACGGCGACCGGGACCGTCGCGCTCAATAGCGGCGACGCTGAGACCAAGAGGAAAATCGAGAAGTGTGTTAAATCGTTCAAGTAAGCCCTGCGGCTGTCTGCGTGCCGCGCCCGTGGCATATGGCCCGTGCCTAAACATTCAGGCCAGTGCGCCGCCAAGGAATGTTGTCGTTTGCGTCGGGCGGCGCACTGGCAATTGTCACCGCGATGGCACGCATAGGGGGGGGCGTCAAAATTGTGGCACTGTTCGACCGGACCACCCCTCAACCGCTTCCGCTTTTTCGCGCGCTCATCCGCAGCTTTTTTTTGGGACTGACCGATGACCAAGCCGCCTAAGCCGCCCCGACACCTGAGCGCCGCTGCCCGGCGCTTGTGGAAAGAGATAACCGGCACCTGGGCGC
>CAZRFP010000276.1:0-3068 GCA_964599535.1 uncultured Planctomycetaceae bacterium | reverse complement strand
TGACAAACGTCGGCCGGTCCGACAGGCGGCTGATGATCGTCTCGTCGCTGCCGCCCAGATCGCCGCCGGGATCGAACTTCGCGGCCAGCTCGATGTGATGCGGAATGTTGCGGACCTCGACATCGAGATCCGCCAGCTCTTCACGCAGCGCCGCGATCTCGGCGACAAGTTTGTCCTTCTGCCACTGCTTCACGCCCTGCGCCGTTGACTGTGCCTCCTTCTCTGAGAGCAGCCTTCCGATCTCCTCGATGCGTTCCGTCTTGGATTTCAAATCGGCCTCGAGCATCTCTCGCGCCTTCGGACCGCGCAGAATGTCCGCGGCCTCTTTGTGCGTGATGCGGTTGAAGGGCTTTTGCACTTTTTCGAGCGCGGCGATGTCGCGTTCGAGAAACGCCAGATCGGCCCGATGATCCCGCAGCACGCGATCGACGATGGCGCAGATGAAGTCTTCCGCCAGCGCGACGACGTCGTCCAACTCGGCGAAGGCGATCTCCGGCTCCACCATCCAGAACTCCGTCAGGTGCCGGCGCGTCTTGCTCTTCTCGGCGCGAAACGTCGGGCCGAAGCAGTACACGCGCCCGAACGCCATGCACGCCGCCTCGACATAGAGTTGCCCGGTCTGGGCCATGTAGACCGGCTCGCCGAAATAGTCGACCTGAAACAGTGTCTGCGCCCCCTCGCCGGCGGCCGGGGCAAAGATGGGCGTGTCGATCAGCGTGAAGCCGTTGCGGTTGAAGTACGAGCGGATCTCGTCGATGACGGCGTGCCGCACGCGGAGAATGTGCCACTGCCGCCGCGAGCGAAAGTGCAGATGTCGATGCTTGAAGAGAAAGTCGATGCCGTGCGGCTTGGGAGTGATGGGAAAGTCGACCGACGGTCCGACGACTTCGAGGCCGGTGACGTCCAGCTCGTGCCCGCCGATCTGCTTTTCATTGGCGCGGACCACGCCGGTGAGCCGCAGCGAGGCCTCCTGTGTGAGCTTGCGGGCGGTCTCGAAGAACGCCTCGGTCTCCGGCGACTTGGCGACAACGCATTGGCACAGGCCGGAGCCGTCGCGCAGGACGAGAAAGGCGATCTTCCCTGAATCGCGGCTGTTGTAGAGCCAGCCCTGTAGCGTGACGGTCTGCCCGACGTGGTTTTTCAGGTCTTTGATAAGGACGTTCATGGGATGTTTGGTCGTCTCCTGTTGACTCATTGAAACAACAGCAAAGCGTATTCTCTTTGCGCCGCTGCGACAACTGGGATAGGTTCAAACAAGGAAGGACACGCGCGGCGGTAGGACCGTGTGCAGCATGCCGGCCATCAGAACGCCGAACCCACTTGTCGCCGGTGACGGTAGTAAACCGGGATCCTGGCATCCACCATATCAGCATGTTTGCTGGACCTGCTAATCGTGCAGCATCTTGCGAACGACCGCCCACAGCAAAACGGGGATCAGGCAGCCCGCCGCGAGCGCCAGCGACGGTCGATCAATGCCCAGCGCGCCAATCGCCGCGAATGCAGCGCCGGTTGGCAGGCTGCCGCAGCATAGCGCGATGAAAAAGGTCTTGAACGGCATGCCCGCAAGCCCCGCAAGGCAGGCGATGACTTCAGGCAGCAGCGGCATCGGGCGCGACATGGCGACGGCGAAACCGCCACGCTTTCGGAAGAAGGTTTCGGCCCGTTGCAGGTCGCGCTCTCCCGCGAGAAACAGCGCGGCGCGGCGCCCCAACACGCGCGTCGCGGAAAATGCAATCAGCCCCGCGATGATTGAGGCGATCGCGCCGACAAGGCCGCCGATCCAAGTGCCGTACATATACCCGAGCGCCGCCATGACCGCCGTTGCCGGGATCGGCAGCACCAGATCGGCCACAATCAGTCCGGCACCGGCAGCCCATGCCCACGCGCCATATTCCTGAAGTCGTTTCGCGGCCGCATCGCCTGAGAGCGCCACGTCGAACGCGTCGCCGAAGATGAGCAGCGGAGCGACGAAGATCGCACTGAGCATGAGGACGATAAGAAGCAAACGCATGAAAAACCTCGCCGCGATTCTACGCGCAATCGAACGAAATGCCATGTATGGGGATCGCTATAATGTCGTATCATTACGCGGCTTACAACAGCGCGTAGCGTTACAGTTGTGTTACAGGTTGAGCCTCCTTCCAGTGGTATACTTGAACCACGCAGCACCGCGATGCCGGCACCGGCGGCACGCGATTCTGCACTGTTGCAAGTGAGAGCGAACATGGTAAATGACTTGCGTTTGATGACCGGGCAGTTTTCGAGCAACATTACAGAGCGCGTTTCGTTTATCGGGCTGTGTGTTTTGGTGGCGACGGCCGTGATCGCGCCGTCGGCTCGGGGCGACGACGCAAAGCCTGGCGCAGACAAGTCCTCGCAACGAAATCCAACTCAAACAGCACAGCCGCCGGCCGGCAGTGACGGTCCGAAGATTGAAACGCCCGGTCGAATGCCGGGACCGACCGTCAAGCTGAAGCCCGGCGAAGCGCCGAAGCCGGTCTTTGATTTTCTCGTGCACGATTTCAAGTCGGTCCTGGCCGGGACGGACATCCATATCGACTTCACTTTTCGCAATGAGGGCAACGGCCCGCTCGAGATTCTGCTCGTCAAGCCGTCGTGCGGCTGCACGACGTCCGGCGAGTTTGACAAAATTATCGAGCCGGGCGGCAAGGGAAAGATACCGCTGCTCATCAGCACGACGAATCTTTCCGGCGAGACGACCAAGCCCGTCACGGTCTTCACGAATGCTTCCGGAGATGCCGGACGCATGACACTGACAATCAAGGGTGACGTTCGACCGGTCGTCGTGATCGAGCCGCCCAAGGTGGAATTTGGCTCCTTCAAGGCGGCTGACGTCATGGGCAAGACCTTGTCACGAAAGCTGACCGTGACGAGCCAGATCGACACGCCGCTTGAGCTGGGCGAGATTCGCAGCAGCAATCCGAACTTTTCCGCCGCCGTTCGGCCCGTTGAACCAGGCAAAACCTACGAGATACTCGTGACGCTCGGCCCGGACACGCGGACCGGCTCAAACGGCGCGCATATCGAGATTGACACAAATTTTCCTT
>CAZRFP010000275.1:0-3130 GCA_964599535.1 uncultured Planctomycetaceae bacterium | reverse complement strand
CCGCCGTCTCTGCGCGAACTACATCGAAAATGTCCGGGCCTACACCCAGCGCGAGAAGGTGCGCAACAAGTACACCGGCCGCGACGAGGAACCGGATGAGCGGCTGATGCGCTCGATCGAAGAAAAGATCGACATCCCCGACAGCCGGAAGGACGACTTCCGCCAGGAGATCATGAACTACATCGGCGCGCTCTCGCTGGACGGCAAGAAGTTCGACTACAACACGAACGCCCGACTGCACAAGGCGCTCGAGTTGAAGCTGTTTGAGGATCAGCGCGACACGATCAAGTTGAAGAACGTGGTCAGCGGCGTGATCGACGACGAGACGCAGGCCAAGATCGACGTCGTGAAGCAGCGGCTGATCAAATACTTCGGCTACAACGAGCAAAGCGCGACGGACGTGCTGAACTACGTCGCCAGCATCTTCGCCCGGGGCGATGTGAAGAGCGAGGATTGAGCCGCCGCCTGACGATCGACATCAATGCGATTCGCGGCCGGCCATCGAGAACGCCCCTCGAAGTGCGCGCGTTGGCGTGATTGGCGGCTCGAGGAACTCCTACCGCTGGTCTCGCTGAAACGCGGTCAAGTCGTGACCGGCATGATGTCATGCTCTTTGGCCGTCGCGCTCTATGCTACGTTCCTAATCCACTTGACGCCTTGTCTATCTCGGTTTGGGCATCGATTTGATTGGACTTAACGACTCGGATTCAGCCGTTGACCGCGTCCGGTCCGTTTGATCCGGCGTTTCTCTGTCCATTTCATTTACTCGAAGTTACAATGGAAGCCTCAGCGGACGGGCCGCCTGAGTCATACGCGGGACGCGCCGGCCGTGCGCTCGCGACGGGCGACTCGAATCGGGCCAGGAAACATGCGCATCGAAAGCGCATCGTTTGGCCGCGCGCATGGAGTCAAACACATGATCCCCCATCGAAACTGCCCCGCCGGATGGGCGATTTCTCCGTTCATCTGCATGGCATTCGCATTGAGTCCGCCGACCGCACCGGCCGGTCAATACGCGTTGTCGACGTTTGATCGCCTGCAGGGCGTCATTGCTTACGACATTCACGAAGACGAACGAGGCGTCATCTGGATCGGAAGCGAAACCGGCGTCTGGCGTTGGCACGCCAATGGATTTGAACAAGTCAGTTCGCCGACGGCTACATCGGCGCCGACGCGCGTTCCGGACGGCTGGGGCCGAGGTGCCATCACACTGGCATCCGATGCGCGCGGCACGCTGTGGATCGGCACCGGCGGCGGCCTGCTCGCGCTGGATATGAAGTCGCTCGCCCCCAAAGCCGTACCCGCCCCGCTCCAGAAAGGACGCATCAACCGGCTCAAGCGTGAAAGCAACGGCGAGGTCTGGGCAGCCGCGGAAACCGGGCTTTACAGGCTGGTTCATGCCGACGACCGCATCGAGGCGCGCGTGGTCCCCGCCACGAAGGACATCGAGATTGAGGACTACCTTCAGGTCGACCAGACACTCTGGATCGGCACGCGATTGGACGTGCGGGCCATCACGCCAAGTGAGACGATTCGATATTTTGAAGGCCTCATCACCGGCCGCTCGATCCGACTGCACCTCGCGGAAGATGGCGCGATCTGGGCGGGCATGAGAAGCATGCCGGGGCTTTATCGCATCAAGGATGGCGCCGTGCGGCGGTTCGATCAGTGCGACGGTCTGACCAACGACGAAGTTAATGCGATCGCCGAACGCGGAAACGGCGAAATCTGGATCGGCACGGAGCGCGGCGCGTTTCGATACATCGACGGCCGATTTCATGAAATCGGCCGAAGGGGCGGCCTGGTGCAGGACGACGTTCATGCGATCTGCGTGGATCGCGATGACGCCATCTGGTTCGGCACTTTCGGCGGTGGCGCGGTTCTGCTTCGCTCGCCGGACATTATGACGTATGGTCTTGCGGACGGTCTGGCGAGCCAATTTGTCTCGGCGCTGTATCGCGCCAACGACAACACCGTCATTGTCGGCTCGGTTCAGGGCGTGAGCGAATTCGACGCCCAAAACGGCAAAGGCGTCGCGATCAACCATGAGAGCCACGTTCGCGCGATAATTAACGACTCGGACGGGCGTATTTGGACCGGCGGGCGAACGTATGCGTTCTGCCATGCGACGGGCGAGAAGCTCGAAATGCCCGGCGTGGTTCGATCGCTGGGACTGGATCACGACGGCACACTCCTCGTCGGCACGGCAAGAGGTCTCTATCGAGGACAAAAAGGACCGGCATCACGCATAGACTTGCCTCCGCATATCGGTGAGGACGTCTGGGCCATCCTGCTCGACGCCGATGGCTCGCTGCTTGTCGGCGCCGATCGCGGACTTGGTATTCGCAGAGGCGACGCATGGCAGATCGTTCCGACCGAACATCCGATCATGAGCATGGCCTACGACTTCACCGGCCACCTCTGGATCGGCACGGCGCGGGAGTTGCTGTGCCTCGATCGCGACACATTTGAGATCAGGCGGCGTTTCGGTGATCTGCGGCACGCGCAGTCGATCGTCGCGCTGGAAAGCGGCACGATCTGGTGCGGATGTGAGGATGGTCTGGTCATCGTCGAAGATGGAGAATTGCACCGCTTTACCTTGGCCGACGGCATTCCCAGCAACGACGTCCGGGCGTTGATCGCGCTCGATGAACATACGCTCCTCGCGGGCACCACCGGCGGACTTGCCAAGCTGAACATGCGGCGACTCCAATATCGCGACCATCCGCCGCTCGTTTCGATCGATGTCTTCACACTCGGTGAAACGCTCGCTCACAGCGCCGACAGCCGACTCGCCGTCCCGCTGCAGGATCAGGGGCTGATTGCCGAGGTGACGACTTACGGCCAACGTCACATCGACGGCATGCACTTTCAATATCGCATCCGGGGACATGATGCAGAATGGTCGGCATGGACGACCGATCGGAGGATTCGACTGCCACGACTGCCTGCGGGGCGTTTTGCCATTGAAGTGCGCGGGCGAAATGCCGAGGGCATTGCCAGCCGAACGGCCGATGTCGGTCTTGAAATCGTCGCACCGCTCTGGCGGAGAACCGGCTTTCTGGTTGCCGTCGGATGTGGAGTTTTGATCGCGATGGGCAGCGGCGCCTACCTGGTGCGCAAACGAACG
>CAZRFP010000274.1:0-3155 GCA_964599535.1 uncultured Planctomycetaceae bacterium | reverse complement strand
GTCTTTCTGGCGGTCTTCGTGCCGTGGATGCTCCTCGTCGCGCGGCAGATTCCCGACGCATGGCAGCTTTGGAACTATGAATATCTCGACCGGCTTCAGGGTCACTATCCGGGCAGCAAGTCCGGGCGCTATTACTATTACATTCCCATCGTCCTGGGTCTGACGGTCCCCTGGGCGCTGTCGCTGCCGGAGGCGCTGGTGTCGCCGTTTCTGCGAAAATATCGCGCTGAGCGCGGCCCGCTTCTGTTTCTCTGGTTCTGGATCATCGCTGGTGTCATTATTACGTCATTCATGACGTTCAAAAAATCGTACTACATTCTGCCCGTGCTGCCGGCCTGCTCGCTGTTGCTTGCGCCGGTGCTTCGGGAGTTTTTTTTCCGGATTCGCGCCGTTAACGCCCGTGTGGCGTGGCTGGGCTACGCGGCGATGTTGGCGGTCTGGACGACCGGCTGGATCGTGCTGTGGTTTGTCGCACGTCGAATGTACCCCGAAGTGTGGCATGGTTCCGTAGAGACCGTGACGCCGTGGATCGCGGTCGGCATCACGCTGGCCGTCGCTGCGATCGGGCTGCTTTATCTTCGCCGACATCGACGAGTGAGCTTCGTGGCGCTGGGCGTCACGTCCGTCGTTTCGTTCGCGCTGGTCTGGTGTACGATCGGCCCGTCGATCGACAATCTGGAAGATCCGTGCCAGTTGGTGCAAGGCCTCGAAGCGGCCGGCGTGCCGCCGGAGGCCGATGTCTATTGGGCCGGCAATCGGCCTGATGGTCGCGTGGTGTTCTACGGCGGCCGCAATCTGCGGCAGGTCGTCGATCCGTACAAGCTGATCGTCGATCATGCCGACGTGGAGGATGAAGACTCCATGCGCATTTACGTCGGCTCGAAAATCTGCCGGATGCTGAAGTCCGACGAAACAGTGTACATCGTCTTTCAGCGCGAACAACTCGGCCTACTCAAGATGTTCTGCGATCCGCCGATGAACGTGATTCTCAGCGTCGATCGCGGGAAGATCGGCCCCTGCGACGACGATTGGGTCGTCGTGACCAACCATGTTCGAACGGCCGCTTTGAATTGATGTTCTCCGGCCGGCTCGCCATTTTGGCTGGGGCATTTATCGCTGGCCAATCGGTCGGCCATCCGTGTAAACTCCCTCTACGCGGGCGTCGTAGAACAGGGGGCGATAGCCGCGCCGGGGGCGCGCCGGGAATGTGGCGGGCTGGTTCACAGGCCCGCGCGACGACGAACACTTCATGGAGGAGCCAGACCATTGGCGGCTGGAAATCGAACACATCAGAAACCGATTGGAGCGGTGGTCGCCATCGTCGTCATCGCGGCGGCGGCGTGGGGCGTCTATGCCTGGAAATTCGCGGAAGCGCCCGAAGGGGCCGATTCGCCTAGGTTGAGGCCTCCCATCGCGCAGGCCGGCGCGAATGACGATGATAGCGCAGTCGAGCCGGACGATACACCGCGCGTGAACATGGGATCGCCGGTTCGTGCCAACGCTCCGGCGTCCATCGGCGACGAAGCGACTGAAATCACCATCGCGTCCAAGCCTTCCGATTCGATAACGGCTGCAATTTCCTCGACGCATGGCGATATGTCGCCGTCGCCGGCCGAATTTGGAACCAACGCCGCGCAAGCGCTGAAGACCGGCCGCGAAGCGCTGAGTTCGTCGGAGTTGGTGAAGGCCCGTGCGGCGCTGTCGCGGGCGCTGCAGCTTGGCGTATCGGCGCCGGACGAGGAGTTCATTCGCCGTGAGTTGGAGCGCATCTCGAATGTCATGGTCTTCGGCCGCGCGGCCGCGCCGGGCGATCCGCTCGTCGAGATGCACACCGTCCGCAGCGGCGAAAACCTGCTCGCCATCGCCAACAAATACAGAATCAGCGACCGGTTCATCATGACGCTCAATGGCCACAAGAACCCCGACATGATCTGGGCCGGCACGAAGTTGAAAGTGGTGAAAGGCCCGTTCTCCGCGAAGATATACAAGTCGGCCCATCGCATGGATATTTTTCTCGGCGACGTGTTCGTGCGCAGCTTTTCGGTCGGCCTCGGCACCGATGGCGGCACGCCGACGGGCGAATGGACCATCAAGAGCAAGCTGGCGAATCCGGATTGGTCCGATCCGGCGACCGGTCGCTATTACGCGGCCAATGATCCGGAGAATCCGATCGGCGAGCACTGGATCAGCCTAGAGTGTATCAGCGGCGAGTGCATGGGTCGCATGGGCTTCGGCATACACGGAACGATCGATCCGAAGAGCATCGGCGCGGACATGTCGATGGGCTGCGTTCGCCTGACGCCCGACGATGTAGCGATGGTGTTTGACTTGCTCGTTCCGAAGCATTCGCGCGTGACCATCCTGCCGTAGTGTCGTCGCCGCATTCCACGGTCGGAATCCAGCAGGAGCCTGACAAACGATGGCCCGCCCCTGGGAAGATGAAGCCCTTCGCGAAGACGACGAACGATTTCCGTCCGGGCGATGGAACGGCTATTGGGAACAGCGCGGTCGGCTCGGTCGCATGGAATTGGACATGACGTTCGGCGGGGGCCGGCTCTTCGGCGACGGTCGCGATCTGGTCGGAGACTTTGTCCTCAGCGGCAGCTACAGCAGCGCGCAGGGACAATGCGTCTTCCACAAGGCCTATCTCGGGCAACATGGCATCGAGTATGACGGCTGGGCCTATGTCGAAGGCATCCTCGGCATCTGGCGGATCATGCGCGCCGATGGTCGCGTCGAGAGCCTCGGCGTCTTTCATATCTGGCCGGTTGCGCACGGTGATTTGAATCAACTTACGACTGCCGCCTCCGTCGGAGATCAGGCCGATCGATGAGCGACTTTCAGGATTTGTTTTCAAAGCAGGCCGGGGACTACGCCCGGTTTCGGCCGCGTTATCCCTCGGCGCTATTTGCCCATCTTGCGGCGCTGTCGCCGGGTTGCCGTCTCGCGTGGGACGTGGGCACTGGCAACGGCCAGGCGGCCGTCGCGTTGGCGGCGCATTTTGATTGCGTGATCGCCACGGACGGCAGCGCGGAGCAGATCGCACGGGCCGAGACGCACGCGCGCGTCGCGTATCAAGTGGCGCTGGCGCACGAAGCCGGGCCGGTCGAGGGGCTGCATGATCACTCCGTGGACCTCGTGACGGTCGCGCAGGC
>CAZRFP010000273.1:0-3161 GCA_964599535.1 uncultured Planctomycetaceae bacterium | reverse complement strand
GATCAGCACCGGGTTGTTCTTCGTGCGCCGTGCGAGCACCTGCATGACGCGGCGAATCTCCTCGTCGCGGCCGATGACCGGATCGAGCTTTCCCTGGCGCGCCATTGCGACGAGGTCTTTTCCGTAGCGCTCAAGCGCCTGAAAGGTCTCTTCGGGATTCTGCGACGTGACCGATGCCCCGCCGCGCACCTGCTTCATCGCCGCGAGGAGCGCATCCTTGCGGCCGCCGCTGACGCTGAGAATCTCCTTGGCGTCGCTGGGCACGTCGGCCAGCGCGATGAGCAGATGTTCGACCGAGATGTATTGATCCTTCATGTTCGCGGCGAGCGATTCAGCCTCGCCGAGCACCTGCTGACACGCGCGCGACATGGCGGGCTGCGTGCCGCTGACCTTCGGCAGGCGCGCGAGTTCGGCATCGATCAGGCTGCGAATCTGAGACACCGACGCGCCGGCCTTCTGCAGCAGCGGCACGGCGATGGTGCCTTCAGAACCGGCACCGCTCTGTAGCCCGCCAGCGCGCTCGGGGCTTACGAGCGCCGACAACAGATGAAGCGGCGACAGTTCGGCATGACCCTGCGTTTGCGCGAGCCGTTCGGCGGCCTGAAGGGCTTCGATGGACTTAACGGTGAATCGATCTGCGTTCATGCCGGATAAGGGGCACGATGCATACCAAACGGACGTGATTCACAACTTCTTGGGGAACACGCATTTAGCATCAAGCCGTTACGCCGGCCATGCCAGAATGGCAGCCGCATTTGGCAATTGGCGACATGGAGTCGGCGGGCCTTTTCGCGTAGAATGTCGATGAAGTTTACAATGGCCGATGGATCGGCCCGACCGCACCTTCGCAACGGAGGCGAATGTCATGTTCCCCCGCCGCCTGAATTCGCGTGAACATTTCAACACACGTGAACATTTCAACACGCGCGAACGTTTCAACCCGCGTGAACGTCTCAACTCGCCTGTACGTTTCAACTCACGTGAACGCTTCGCATGGCTTCTGATCGGCCTGGTCGTCGCACTTGCCGTTGATGCCCCGGCGGCCCACGGCGCTCCGCCGCCGGCGTCGATCCATCGGGCCGTTCTCGACGACGACACGAAGAAACTGCGCGACTGGCTGTCGCGGGATATCGCGCTGCTCAACGCCCGGAATGCCAACGGCATGACGCCGCTGCATGTCGCCGTCGCCAACAACCGGCTTCGCGCGTTTGAGTTTCTCATTGCCAGCGGGGCGAATGTGCATCTTGCGACGGGTCCGTCGCGAATGAAGATTGAACGGAACGACGGCACGGTGGTCTTCCGCGCCGAGCGCGGCCAGTGGACAGCGCTGCACCTCGCGGCGTTTGCCAATCGCCTCGAGATGGCCAAGGTGCTGATCCTGCGCGGCGCGAAAGTCGACGCGGCCAACGACCTTGGCGAAACGCCGCTCTATCTCACGGCACAGGAAGGCCATATTGGTCTGGCGCGGCTGTTGATCGCCCATCGAGCCGATATCGACGCCAGGCCGAAGAACGGAAAATTCACGCCGCTCATGGCCGCGACGTTTAACGGGAATGTCGAGACGGGGCAATTGCTGATCGCCAACGGCGCCAAGGTTGATCCGCTGTCGGCGGCCGGTCTGGGTCTGACGTCGCACGTCGAGGCGGCATTGCGCGACAATCCTTCGGCGCTTGATGGCGACGGCACGGCGATGACATCACCGCTCTACTGGGCGGCACTGAACGGGCAGCACCGCATTGTGCAAATGCTCCTGTTGCGAGGGGCGAAGACGGAAGTGAAGGACGACGAACTGCGAACGCCGCTCATCATCGCGTCAATGACAGGTAATACGACCGTCGTGCGAACACTGCTGGAGCATGGCGCGAATATCTCCGAATGGGATCGCAAAGGCTGGACGGCGCTGCATCATGCCGCATCGGGGAATCACGGGCGTGCGGTGCGCATCCTGCTGGCGCGCGGGGCGAAGCCGGACGCGAAAGACCTTCGTAATCGAACACCGGCCGATGTCGCGCGGCAGAACGGGCATTTTGACGTGGTCGAGATCATCGAAGAACACGCCGCGTCGAATGCGCCCGGCGCGGCGCTCACGCGCGGTCGGTGAGCGACGATTACCATTCGACGCCCAGAATCAAGCAGTTCAACCCACTCCCGATGCCGCAGAACGCCACGCGCTGTCCGCGCTCCAGAAAACCGCGCTCGTCTGCGATGGCGGCGGTGATGGGCAGGCTGACCGTGCCGATATTCCCGAGAAATTCGTACGTCACGAAGTCGCGCTCCGGGGCGACGCCCATCGCGCGCAGCACCGTCTCGCGATGCGGCGCGCCGACCTGATGGCAGATCGTTCGATCGACGCCTTCGATCATCCAGCCTGTCTCCTCCAGAAACGCAAACCAGGTCTGCCGGCCCAGATCGACGCCGTGCTCCAGCACTTTGGCGGCGTCGGTCAACATATGCGTCGGCCGCGCGTTCGGCGGACTGGTGGCCGGCCACCAGCGGCAGAGTTCGTGATGGGCGGCGTTGCTTCGAATCGCTCCTCCGACGAGGCGATGCCCATCGGGCGCGAGATCGCGATGGCAGACGACGACGCCGATCGCTCCGCTTCCGCCGGTCAGCGTGGCGAGCTTCATTCGCAGCGTTTCCATGTCGCGCGCGCGGAGCATGTCTTCGATCGTGAGGTCGACGATCTCGCGAGAAGACTCGGCAGAGACGACAAGGCCGGCGCGGGCCTGGCCGAGTTCGATCGCGTTGGCGACCTGGATGATGCCGCTCATGACGCCGAGGCAGGCGTTCGAGACGTCGTAGATCTGCGCATGGCCTGCTGCACCCAGCGCGCCCGCTACGGCGCAGGCCGCGGCGGGTTCGAGCAGATCGCGACACACACCACCGTAGATCAGCACGCCGATGTCGTCCATCGCGACGCGCGAATTTGCCATCGCTTTGCGACCGGCACTGGCGGCCGCATCAGACATGAGCGTGCCGGCAGGCCAAAAGCGCCGCTCGCGCACGCCCGTCCATGCTTCCAATTGCCCCGGCTGGATTCGCAGATCGCGATACAGCGGTGCGAGTCGCTGTTCCAACGCCGCGGACGTGACGACGGTGTGGGGCAGTTCGTAAGCAATGGATTCGATGACGACGTTTTCGTATTTCATGCGAACGACATG
>CAZRFP010000272.1:0-3176 GCA_964599535.1 uncultured Planctomycetaceae bacterium | reverse complement strand
GCACCCTTGCGCACGATGTACGGGTGAAGGGCTGTAGCGGCCTCTGCACGGCCCCAAACCTCGGCAGGGGTGCTGCCCTTAATCGGGGTCGATTGCTTCGTCTGGGGCGCTCTGGCGGGCTTGGCGAGGTGTTGCTGCTCCGTGCCGTTCAAGCGCGGCTTGTGCCCATGCTCGGCTGCGATCCGGAACAGCGTGCCGGGGCCGGTACCGCCTTCGGGCGTGATGCCCTTGAATGCTGAGCGCACATCGGCTTCGCTCTTGAAGTTGTCGGCAGGGCGGCTCCACTCGATCAGGTCGTCAACGTTCAGGCCGGCGGCGATTGCGGCGCGGCCGGTGCGGTGCCATTCCTCGCGCGGCAGGTTTGGCGGGATTGCATGCAACGCCTCATAGGCGCGGGTGTAGTCGGTCTGCATGGTCAGTCTCCCATGCAGGCCGGATTAGGGCGGTGCTTGCTCTCGGGCAGTCGTGATTCGATACTGAGAAGGCTCGTTTCTTTCTCTGTATCGCGCTCGCCGCCCTTGTGGTTGCGGGCGCTTTTTTTCATGCCGCGCCCACCTCGCCGCGCAGAAACTTGCGAACGTCGTCGGTGCGCCATGCCAACCGGCCATTGCGGCGCACCGGGCGGATGGGGCCGCATCCCTGCGAGTTCCACCACCTGAGGGTTTGCCCGCGCCGGTTCAGGTAGTAGGCTGCCGATGCCGTTGTCAAAAACTCGCTGGTGACGGCTTCGAGCGGCGGATACTCCGGCCCCTTCTGCATCGCCTCGGCCATCGCGGCGGCGACTTTGGCGGGATCGTTGGTGGTCGGGTCGGCGGCGGGCGTCGTGGCCGTGACTCGGCGCCAGCATTCGGCGAACAGTTCAGCGAATTTGGCGGATTCAATTGCGTTCATGGGTCATGTGCTCCTATCGAACGACGCCAAGCGGCGTCAGCACATCCCATCGTTCAGTCACGACTGCGAACGCTTCCGAATAGTCAACGACTGTTTAGCTATAAGATTCAAGAGTTATAGCGTCGAACCCGCATAAACGTTGACCTGTAGGGCATAATGCAATCAAGGGCGGTATGGGTGAAGGGATAGGGGAAACTGCGCCGGAATGGGGTTTTCGGGCGGCGCTGTCCATCCTTTAGGCGCAAAAAAACCGCCTCGATGGGCGGTCTGTGGTTTGAAGGGAGTACCGTTCCGTTACCCCCTTGCAGCCGGCGCGCTCAGGCGTCGAGCGCATCCGCCAGCGCGCGGCAGGCGGTGACGGCTTCGGCCAGTTCGACGGCGAGTGCATGCCGCTGGTTCCGGTCGAGCGATTCGGCTGCGGCCACGGCGCCGATGTCAGCGGCGAGCGTAGCGCGCGCCTCAAGGCGGAACAGCAACTGGTTCAAGTCGGCCAGCACGTCGGCGCGGTTGTCCTGAACTTGTCCTGCGGGTAAAGTCTTATGTGCCATGGGGAAGGTTCCTTCTTTCCTGTGGTCGGGGTCGGTCGGTCTGAATCACCTTCCGGCCCCATCTTTTTGCCCCGGTCATTCCGCGCCGGGGCTTCGCGGTCAGAAGGGCGCGGTTTCAAATCGCACCCTTGCCGGATTCCTGTTTACTGACAAGGCTTTGCGTGTTGTCGTGTCGGCATCGTCACGCCACGGCGCGCAGCTTGCCCGGCTCGGCGGTGGGGGTGAAGGCGACGCCGGCCTGTTCCAGAATCCATGCTTCGAAGCGCTCATGATGGATGCGGAGCATGTCCAGTGGGCGCACGGTGTAATGCTTCTCGGCGGTGGCGCTGGGCTTGTGCCCCATGATCTGCGCGGCGACGCCGGCGGGCAGTTCCAGCCACTCGGACAGGCTCTTGAAGCTGCGGCGCAGGCCGTGCAGCGTCAGGTGGTCGATGCCGGCGACGGCGTTCACGCGATCAAGGGTCTGATTCGGCGATGTGATCGGGCGCGGCGTCTGGCCGGTCGATGCGCCTTGAAAAACCAACGGCCCACGGCGGGGCAGGGACGCCAGTAGGTGCGCCGCGTAGGGCGTCAGGGGGATGGTGCGGTCGCCCTCTACCTTGTCGCGGATGGTGATGCCGCGCCACTTCATATTGATGTCGGCCCATTTCATCGCCAGCACTTCGCCGGGTCTGGCGCCGGTCAACAGCATGACTTGCAGCGCGGCGGCGATCACCGGGTTATCCAGTTGACGGACTGCCGCGAACCATCCCGGCAGTTGCTCACGCAGTAGTGCATCCTTCTTCGATTTCGCCTTGCCCAGCGCCTTGCGCGCATCGTCGCCGGCGACGGTCGGATCAGCAACCGCCGCGAATTCCTTGCGCTTGGCGCACCAGCGCATGAACGCCTTCAACATCCGCAGCGCCAGCCGGGCGACGGTGGGGCGGGTCTTGGCCTGCTTCGCCGCCCATGTCGTCACCGCCTCGGGCGTCAACTCGCGCAGCGGCATCGCCATGAACTGGTGCAGCGGGCCGGGGATGGTCTTGCCACGGCCGCGCGTGCCGCGTTTGGCAACCTCGCCACCGGCTGCTGTCATCTTCAAGTGGTCGGTGTAGTGGCGCTCGCCCCAGCGGTCGGCTTCGCCGGGTTCCGGGCGTCTGGCCTCTAGGTAGGCGCTCCATGCTTCCCCAAACGTGACGGCTTGGGCGGCCTCGGCTGCCCTCTTGGCCTGTTTCTCGGCTTCCTTCTGGCGCTCCAACTCGCGGGGATCGTCGCCGGCTGCGATCTGCTGCTTGTACTCCATGGCGCGATTGCGGGCTTCTTCGATGCTATGGGCGTCAGCCGGGCCGATACGCAGGCGGACGGTGGCGCCGTTCACGCGCGACTCAAACATGTAGGTTTTGCGGCCACCGGCGGACACGCGCAGCGCCAGTCCAACGACTCCGGTATCCCACAAGAACGCCTGAGATTTTCCCGGCGGGCAGGTGAAGCCGGCAATTCGGCCAGCAGTCAGGCGGACGCGGTTTGGTGCTTCGGACATATAACCCTCAATTTCAGTCAACTACCTGTAGGCAATCTGTAGGCAGATTTGTCGAATTCTGCCATGTATTAATCAACAGTGCTAGGGTGTTGATGTGCAGGTAAGTTGTTGATTTATAGTGTTTTCAGCCTGAAAATCAACGTAGCCAAAACCCATTGCAGCGGACTTTTAATCCGTTGGTCGCAGGTTCGAATCCTGCACGTCCTACCAAACCCCAC
>CAZRFP010000271.1:0-3184 GCA_964599535.1 uncultured Planctomycetaceae bacterium | reverse complement strand
GGCGCCGGGTGGCACGAGTCGGCGCATGTGTGCTACTGTAAGGTTAAGCAAGTGAAGGTATTTGGCGCGCGCGCGTTGTTTTGCGCGGCCGCGCTCGCCCGCGGTGCGCACAGAGCCCGGGCGCCGCGCCGGGGACGGTCTGGGAATGCCAAAGAGCGGCGGGGGACAGACCGGCCGGGTGGTCGCGGCAAGCCGGACCCCTTGCGGCGCGGAAGTACCTCCCGCGTAAGGAGAATGGGCGCGCGCTCAGCCTTCCGCGCCGAATCCTGAGCGCCCGGCAAAGAGCGCCGTGCGACTCCCCCAATGCCCACCAGTTCCCCTGCTCGTCGAGCGAAGCGATCGCGTTCCCGATCAACGTCGGAAACGGGAGCCTCTGGCCACTGGCCACTGATTGATGCTGAGCGCCGGCGGAGCATCTCTGATCGCGCGTGCGCCCGGCACGCCACCTGCCCGCCCGACTCCCCACTGGACTCCGAGACCTGGATGATCCGCCGCGACCACCGGCCGGTGTACTACACGACGAAAAAGCCCCAGCCCGTCCTCGACGCGGCCATGGTCCAGACGGGCATCCTGTGCATCATACAGCCCACCGGTACCAGAGGCGCGGGACAAGCCGACCGATTGCCATTGTCCCTGCGAGCGTTCATGACATCCTCCTGCCCGCCGGCCGGCCCTTCGACCCCACCGCCCTGCTCGAACGGTGCACCTACCGCAATCTCACCTCGCCCACCGTCCTCGACCTCGGCGCCTGCCACATCCTCTCTGACTACCACTTCTTCCACGCCGAGGCCGCCCTCGCTCGCGGCGACCGGACGACGGCCCTCGACCACCTCGACCGCATGGCCACCCTCGGCCGCGGCATCAAGGAGATCCACAACAACATCGGCAGCCTCCTCGCCGAGTACGGCCTGATTGACGACGCCATCCCCTGGTTCGCCCGCGCCGCCGGAATGGACCCCCGCTACGCCCTGCCCCGCTGGAACCTCGTCCGCATCTGCAAGGCCGCCGGGAAAATGGACGAAGTCCGCCAGCGCCTGGAAGAACTCACCCGCGCGACGCCCGACGACCCCCGCCACTGGGGCGAATTGGGGTTCCTCTACGCCAACACGTTCACCGACATGGACCAGGCGGTCTACTACTGGCAGGAATCGCTGCGCCGAAATCCCAAACAGCCGCAGATTATTAAAGCGCTATACCGTTCGCGGTAACAATCGTCAGGGTGAGACTGTCGGCTGGCTCGGGGGTGACTGCACGGCGAATCGAATGCAGGAGCGGTTCCGGCCGACCATACCGTCGCCCACGCCGCGACGCGCGTACAGCCACCGCACAATGCTGGTGGCTACAAGGCATTGAGCATTTTCAACTACGGCGCGATGCAAACGCCGAGCCCGCCAAACGTTAGCAACTCCCCAGTCTACAGGGTGAGCCACTGTCACTTGTCCGTTCACCGTGAAACCGTGATTGGAATGGCCTACAGACAACGATACGTAGCCCCACAACATTGGCGAGCGTGTGTCTCTTCGCCTTCATTTGCCAGATCTCAGTGCACTGTAACCTCGATCTGGCCAAAACCATCATGCGCTGGAGTTTATTCGACCTTATCACTTTCCCGCTGGTTGGAGTCCGGAGTTGGTCGAGATTCCCAAAGCTCTCCAACCTTCACGTAGTGCAAAGAAACGTCCCAGCTACCGTCGATCCTCTTCCCCCTATACTGGCCTACCAATGCTACGTGAATAGTGCCTTTAACACTTTCGACGCCATCGGCCGGGTCACGAAACAGCACTCCAATTGCCCACCCGTATTTCTTCTTGTCGTAAGGGATCACCTTGACTCGCACGACACCTACTTCCTCGCCTGTACTATCAAGAACAGCACTCACGTCGACGTCAAGCGACTCGATGTTAACTGGCGAGTCGGCATCGCCATTCACCAACACGAGTTGAATGTGCCATGCTGGCGCGGCATGCATGGCTGTCATATTCATGGGTTCCCCTGCGGCATCAGTTGAAAACAGCATGGCAGCGCATTTCGGACCCAAGACCAGAAAGCACACGATTCCAACGGTAGCGACAAAGCCCGAACTCATGTATCTTGCCATAGCTCTCCGCCCAGCCACTCGGTAGTCGATACATCCATAGACCATTTGCATGCCGTCATATACGATCGAGCACGCAAGTGCCTCATGGCGACTTGTTCACTTTCGGCCCTTTACAGGGCCCGCCAACACAATGTAGCGGATACGCATGGAATCTCTTGCATCGCTTGTTATCGAGTAGCCATTTTAGCGAGTATTTTCCCCACGCATCCCAAGTATCATTGTTAGTGAACATATTGATCAAGCTCCACGGGACCTGAGTGCTAGGTATATCTATTGACGTAGTTTCCCGCAGGTCCTGTGAAACACACGTTGCGCAGTTGTACCCAGGTCCGCCGTTTGGCCTGCGAGGCTCCCAATTGAATCCCCCAAGGTTATTCCGATTCTGCAGCCTACTGCGCAGCGCGTGGCATTCACCGGGGGTGAGGTCGAGTTCACATATTTCAACGGAGAATCTCTCCGGGGATGGGCACGCCTTTGCCTGATCCAGCTCCCAATCGGCGAGAGGCATCCGGTCATATTGGTTGCCATCTGAATCGACTGGCCTGCCGCCGACATGATCAAACACCGTATCGTTAACCATTATTCCACTGTGGCCAGTGCGTATGCCGCTGTATGCATACGTTCCGGTGCTGTGCACGTAGTAGGCCCTACAAGTGGCGGCACTATGAATGGCCGCCATCGGGAGTTGCCGTGCAGCCCTATTCCCGTACGGGTCAACGTAAAAGGCGGGCCGACTGCGAACGTATTCATATGGGTTTGCACCATCTCGGTACTGAATGAGCGGCGAAGCTTGTGACACCCGGCGGTGTGCCAATGTTGTACCGCTATGGACAAGGAAGTCGCCTGTATACGAGACCTCCGTCCCCAGCGGATCCCGTTGCATCCACCTTCCGTGGTGCGGGTCGTACAGGCGTCGGCGGTGGTCGGCCAGGCGGAGTTCGTAGGAGTCCTCGCCGTCGACGACGGTGAAGTAGTGCAACGGCCGGCCGGTGAACTGGTAGTCGCTCCCCGCCATTCCCTCCGGGATCGCCGCGGCCGGGTAGCCGAGGTTGGCGCTGAACGTCGCAAAGTCGGTGCCGTCCGTAA
>CAZRFP010000270.1:0-3288 GCA_964599535.1 uncultured Planctomycetaceae bacterium | reverse complement strand
GCCGAATGTGCAGGAGAAAATGAGGATCAGGAGGGACAAGGCGGTAAAGAGTTACCCCACGAGAAAGTCGGAAAGCCCAAGTTTCACGCCGCCGGCTCAATGATCGCGCTCATCGAGCCGGCGCATCGCTCGATGCGACGGTCCGGGCCGAATGCGTGGATCTGGTCGCGCTTCAGTTCCGCCCGTTCAAGAGTCGTCGTATCCACAATCACGCGACCCGTGGCATCGACTTCTGCGGCCATGACGAACGCCGTCATCTCCGTGTGGCCGAACAGGCTTACCAGCATTTCAACCACATATTCGTAAGTATGATCGTCGTCGTCGAGCAGTATCACATGGTAAGGCGGCTGCCGCTTGGGCTTGACGTTCGCCCGCGCGGCGGTGGGTGCGATGGCCGTGTTCGTACTGGTTGAATCCGACATCAGGTTGCACCCGTATTCGACCGGCGCGTTCGCTTCGATTGCAAAACGATCGAGCCGCCGTATTGAAGTCGCCGAAAGTCGTTTGGGCCGGTTTCGTCACTTCCCCGGCTCAACGCTCAGCGGCGCCGGCGTCTCGCCGCGCCGGCTGATCTCGCGCCGGGCTTCAGCGATCCAGGCCTCGGCGTTGTCGGCCATGCCCTTGGGCCTCTCGGTTTCGTTTGCGAACTGCACGGCGCGCGCCCGATAGACGACGTTTGTCGGTTTCAGTGACAGGGCGCTGCCCAGGCTCTTCTTGGACTGCGCGAGATCGCTCTCTTCGCTGCTTGCGCTGTCGTGCCGCATCCGCAACGCGACGCCAAGTCGGAAGAATGCCAGCGCATCCTTCGCGTCGGTCTGCAGAACATTCGAATAGGTTCGCATCGCCTCGTCGCGTTCGGCCGGCGTGCCGCCGAGCATCAGCGCGTCGGCCAGTTCTCGCCGCGCCGTCAGCGAGCGGCTCTCGTCGGCCATCCGCCGCAGCGCCCGTGGATTCGGCGGCTCGATCACCGGCGTGCGCACCTCGAAGCGGCCGGCGGCGAAACGATGGGTCACGAAGTCTTTTTCAAACTTCCTGAATTCCTCTGATTCCGCCCCGTTGCCGATCTTCGGATTCAGCATTCGAACAAAACCTTCTTCGTCGAGACAGACAACCGTCGGCAGGCGATCGGCCTGCGAGATGTTGAGCGGATCATGCAGAATGGGAACCGACGGCTTTTTCCACTGAGAGAAGAGCGCGGCTCGGTCCTGATATTGCTCGTGCATGACGCCGATCAACACGAGCTTGCCTTCTGCCCGCGCTTCGACCGTCGCTTTTTCCCAGAGTGCCATCAATTCGACACTCTGCGGAAAGGCTGGCGAAAAGTGGACAAGCACCAGCTTTGTTCCGCGATGGGCATCGATCGAAACGGTCTCATCGCCGCCAGCGCTTCGCAGAATCAACGGCGAATGCGGCTTACCCATCTTCCACGGGGCGGCGACAACGGCATTGGTCACGACCGATAACAGGGCGGCCACCAGCACCGCTACCATGAACTGTCCGCGTCGGTTCCCACTCATGTGAAATTCACATCCCGGGCTAGCCGCCCAAATCCACCCCAGCCTGCCGGTTGTGCGACAACCTAGCCGGCCTTGTGGTGGTCTACTTTAAGCTCCGTGACACTTGAAGTGCAATCAGGGCTGCCAGATAACGGCATGATTTCATCGCTTTTCGGCGCATTTTAGGCGGTCGGCGGGCTGTGGTATCGAACATCGCCTCTCGCTATACTTCCCCGTGTTGTTTTCCAGCGTCGAGCCGGATGAGGTTCGCGTGTAAGTGACAGAGGTGAATCTCGCTCCAAATTGAGCGGGCAAGTGCCCACAAGGCAACAGCTTATGGCAACAACCCGCGAGTATTTCCGCAACATCTATGACACCGTTCGCACGATCGCCATCGGCATGAAGATCACGCTGAAGTACTGCTTCGCCAAGACCGTAACGGTGCAGTATCCCGACATGCCGCCGGTCGTGAAGCCGCGCTTCCGTGGCTTTCACTGGTTCGAGGCTGAAAAGTGCATCGCCTGCGATCAATGTGCAAAGGCCTGTCCGGTCGATTGCATCTACATCGAAAAGGGCGGTCCGCGCAAGATCGACAAGGCCTCCGGCGTCGCGGTCGGCGGCGCGCTGGAGCGGTATGCGATTGACTATTCGAAGTGCATGTTCTGCGCGCTGTGCACGGCGCCTTGTCCGACCGATTGCATCCACATGGGGGACAATCACGACCTCAGCGCATACACGCGCGAGGACATGATCGTCGAGTTCACTGATCTTGCGAAAGAAGGCAAGCAGACCCCCGAACCCTATTGGATGCAGAAGCCGAATCCGCCCAAGTGGGCCGCCGAAATGAAAGACCGCTGGGAAGAGCGCGCCAAACCCGTGCGTGAAGAGATGCTCAAGGCGCTGCAGCCTTCAAAGGGAAGCTGAGAGTGTTCACGATGCCGGGCATCGTGAGGAGCGCTCGCGATTCGGCGAGCGGAATGACACGGAGCACTGACTTTAATTGAAAGTCGAATCATGCCTCAAGGACACGACCTTGTCATCGGTATTCTGATCTTTTCCGTCGCCGGGTTTCTCATGGCCTTCGCCGCATTGCTCGTCGGCAAGTTCCTGCGAACGTCGCTGCCGCATCCGGACAAGGACGCGGCCTACGAATGCGGCGAGCCGGCCATCGGATCAAGCTGGGTCCAGTTTGACTTGAGGTTCTACGTCGTCGCACTGGTCTTTCTGATCTTCGACATCGAGATCGCCCTCTTTTATCCGTGGGCCGTGGTCTACAAATCAGCGGGCATCGCGGCGATGTGGGACATGCTCTTTTTCTTCGCCGTGCTGGTGCTCGGCTTCCTCTATCTCTGGAAGTTCGGTTATCTCGATTGGGTTCGCGCCACGACAGGCCAACGGCGCCCGGACATTCGGCCGATCGATCGGCTCGGCCGCGCCGCGCGGCAGTGGTCCTGATTCCAAACGTTACGATTGCAGGTGCAGCATGAGTTGGATCGAAAACAGACTGGAAGACGGCCTCATCATCACCTCGCTCGATTGGGCGGTGAACTGGGGCCGCAGTTGCAGCATCTGGCCGATGACCTTCGGGCTGGCCTGTTGCGCGATCGAGATGATGGCCATCGGCGCCAGCCGGTTCGACGTCGACCGGTTCGGCGCCGGCGCGTTTCGCGCCAGCCCGCGCCAGGCCGATCTGATGATCGTCGCCGGCACGGTCACGTACAAAATGGCCAGCCGCGTGAAGCGCCTCTACAACCAGATGCCCGAGCCGAAATACGTCATGGCGATGGGCGCC
>CAZRFP010000269.1:0-3299 GCA_964599535.1 uncultured Planctomycetaceae bacterium | reverse complement strand
CATGTTCGCCGCAGATGCCGATCTTCAGGTTTTTCTTCGTCGCGCGACCATGCTCGATCGCATGGTTCACCAACATGCCGACGCCGTCGACATCAAGCGTCTGGAATGGATCGTCCTTGAAAATGGCTGCCTTGGATTGATCGACATAGTCGGGCAGGAATCGCCCGGCGTCGTCGCGCGAGAGCGCCATGACCGTTTGTGTCAGGTCGTTCGTGCCGAAGCTGAAGAAATCGGCGACTTCAGCAACGCTTGCCGCGGTGATGGCCGCGCGCGGCGTCTCGATCATCGTGCCGACGAGATAATCGAGCTTCATGCCGGAATTGGCGATGATCTCGTCCGCGACGCGGCGCGTGCGGTCGGTCAGAATGCCGAGTTCCTTCGCATCGATGCAGAGCGGAATCATGATCTCGGGCAGCACCTTATGCCCGCGGCGGCGCACTTCAACGGCTGCTTCGATGATGGCCCGGACCTGCATGTCGAGGATTTCGGGATATGTGATGCACAAGCGGCAACCGCGATGGCCGAGCATCGGGTTGGATTCGTGAAGTTGCTCGACGCGATCGCGAATCTTTTCGTAGTCGACGCCGAGATCGCCCGCCAATTCGCGCTGCTTTTCTTCGGTGTGCGGCACGAACTCGTGAAGCGGCGGATCGACCAGACGGATGGTCACGGGGCGACCGGCCATCGCCTCGAAAATGCCGATGAAATCCTGCCGCTGGAACGGCAGCAGCTTTTCGAGCGCGGCCTGACGTTCGTCGACTGAGTCGGCGACGATCATTTCCTGAATCGCGCGTCGGCGTTCCTCGGTGTCGAAGAACATATGCTCGGTACGGCACAGGCCGATGCCTTCCGCGCCCATTCGTACGGCGTTTTCCGCGTCGTACGGCGTGTCGGCATTCGTCCGGACGCGTAGCCGGCGAATCTCGTCACACCATTTCAGCAGCGTGTAGTATTCGTCCGGCAGCGTGGGCGTGACCAGCGGCAGTTCGCCTTCGTATACCGCGCCCTCGGAGCCGTCGAGCGTCAGATAGTCGCCTTCGTTCAGGGTGCGGCCGTTGATGGACATGGTGTGGTTGGCTTCGTCGATGCGCATGGCACCGAGGCCGACGACACAGCATTTGCCCCAGCCGCGCGCCACGACGGCGGCATGGGACGTTTTGCCGCCGGTGGCCGTGAGGATGCCCTGCGCCGCGTGCATGCCGCCGACATCTTCGGGGCTGGTCTCCTTGCGCACGAGAATGACGCGACGGCCTTCGGCGTGCCACTGCTCCGCCATCGGGGCGGTGAAGACGATCTGCCCTGCGGCAGCGCCGGGCACGGCGTTAATGCCGACGCCCATCTGGCGCGCCGACAACGACTTCGCGTCAAAGTTTGGATCGATGATTGGATAGAACAAGCGCTCGATGTCGGCCGCCTTGATGCGACCGATGGCCTCGGCCTTGGTGAGCACGGGCTTTGTCGCGGCATCGGCGTAACGCTTGGGGAGATAGCCTTTCTTTACGAACTTCGCGGCTTCGGCCTTGGAGAGCAAAGGCTTCGACGCATGATCGACCGCGATACGAAAGGCCGCGGCGGGTGAGCGCTTGCCGCTGCGGCATTGCAGCATGTAAAGCTTTCCGCGCTCGACGGTGAACTCGAGGTCCTGCATGTCCTTGTAGTGCGTCTCGAGCATGACGCGGACGCCGCAGAGCTGTTCGTAGACATCCGCGTGCGTCTTGCGCAGATCGGCCAGATGCAGCGGCGTACGAATGCCGGCGACGACGTCTTCGCCCTGCGCGTTCATCAGCAGATCGCCGTAAAACGTGTTTTCGCCCGTGCTCGGATCGCGCGTAAAGCAAACGCCGGTGCCGCTGTCTTCGCCCATGTTGCCGAAGACCATCTGGCAGATGTTCACCGCCGTGCCCGGCAGGCCGTGAATCTTTTCAACGCGCCGATAGGTCACGGCCTTCTCGGCCATCCATGAGCCGAACACCGCGTTAATCGCGCCTTCGAGCTGTTCCCACGGGTCTTGCGGGAAGGGGCGGCCGGTCTGCTCCTGAAAGAACGCCTTGAACTGATCGCACAATTCGCGGAGATGCGCGTCTGTCAACTCGGCATCGGTGGCGACGCCGACCTGCTGCTTCATGTGTGCGAGCTTCTCTTCGAGCACTTCCTTCGACAGGCCGACGACAACCGTCGAGTACATCTGAATGAAGCGGCGGTAGGAATCCCACGCGAAGCGCGGATTGCCCGTGCATGATGCCAGACCTTCGACACTGCGATCATTCAGACCGAGATTGAGCACGGTTTCCATCATGCCCGGCATGGAGACGGCCGAACCGGATCGCACCGAAACCAGCAGTGGGTCCTTTGCATCGCCGAGCTTCTTGCGGCATGTCTTTTCCATTTTTGAAAGATGTACGCGAATTTCCTTTTCCAGACCGATCGGCCACTTCTTTTTGTTTTCGTAATACAACCGGCAGGCTTCGGTCGTGATGGTAAAGCCCGCGGGAACCGGCAGGCCGATGTTGGTCATTTCCGCGAGGCCGGCGCCCTTGCCGCCGAGAAGTTGCTTCTGGTCGCCGCGCCCTTCGGCTTTGCCTTTGCCGAAGAAGTACACAAACTTGGTGGCCATCTAAAATCGCTCCTGATGATCGAACACGCGTCCGTGCTACGGGTGGGCGTGTCGCAATGTCGCCCGGTTTCATTGCCGGGGCGGCCGATGCGCGACGCGCGCGGAAGGGCCGATGTCGCATAATGAAGCTCAAAGAAACTCGAAGCGCAACTCTATGGATGCGCGCGAATCATGTCAACGCGAACAACGCACATGGGAATGCGCCGATCGACTGCCTGCGGTTTCAGTCCTTGTGCATCGCTTCGACTAGACCCAGCCGCGCAGCTTGCAGGCTTCGGCTACGCGAGTGACCGACACCATGTACGCCGCAAGCCGCATGTGCACTTTTGCCCGCTCACGCGTGTCATAGACGGCGTTGAACGCGTCGGTCATTCGGCGATCAAGCTGCTGGTGCACGTCGTCGAGCGACCAGTAGTAGTTGTAAGTGTTCTGCACCTGTTCGAAGTAGCTGACCGTCACGCCCCCGGCGTTGGCCATGAAGTCGGGCAGGACCAGTTTGCCTTCTCGGTGCAGTATTTCGTCCGCGCCGGGGGTCGTCGGACCGTTCGCCAGTTCGCAGATGAGCTTGGCCTTGATCTTGCTTGCGTTGGCTTCCGTGATGACGCCTTCGAGCGCCGCGGGATAGATGATGTCGACATCCAGTTCGAGCAGATCGGCGTTGCTGACAGGCTGTGTTCCGGGGAAG
>CAZRFP010000268.1:1587-3299 GCA_964599535.1 uncultured Planctomycetaceae bacterium | reverse complement strand
CGATCTTCCGCGCGCGATCGTCAAACGACGCCGAGCAGCCGACCCAGAACAGCACCTCGGCGTCCGGCTTCTCCGCGATGCGCGGCACGTCCAGCCCCTCCGTCCAGCCCGCGCGATCCGACGCCGGGAAACTCCACGGATTCGAGCTTGTCTCCATGCCGCGAAACGCATTCTGAAGTTCCGCCGGAAACTCGCTCTTCTCCATCACAAGGTGCCGCCGCATGTCCACAATCTTGTCGACGTACGTGATAAACACCGGACATTCCGTCTCGCACGCCCCGCACGTCGTACATGCCCAGAGCACTTCCGGCTTGATGACATCCGGCACCAGCGCCGACAGGGGTGCGTGACCGTTGCCGCCAGCCTCGGCGACACCCTCCGCCGAGCCAGCCGCCGAGCCGCCATTCACGCCGGACGACCCCTTCGCGCCGACAAGCGCCGCCTCGTTCTGATACAAAAAGTCGCGAAGATCGAGCGTCAACTGCTTCGGGCTGAGCAGCTTGCCTGTGGCGGCCGCCGGGCACTGGTCCGTGCACCGCCCACACTCAGTGCATGTGTAAAGATCGAGCACGCCTTTCCATGAGAGCTGATCGATCCGCGCCAAGCCGAGCGTCTCTTCCCGCTCGATTTTTCCCTCGATGTCTTCGACGTTCGGCAGTCGCCCGCGCGGTGCGAGCGATTGAAAGAAAACGTTTGGAATCGCCGTGATGACGTGGAAATGCTTCGATTGCGGCAGCAGATTCAAGAAGACCAGCACCAGCGTGACGTGCGTCCAGAAGCCCAGATGCGCCAGAAAAACCGCCGTGCCATCGCCGACGCCGCCCAGCAACATCCCCATGATCGAACCGGCCGGCTCATACCACGCGAAGCCCGGCGACGCCGCGCCGGCATGAAGCGCACGTGACGCGCCGTCGTAGAGGATATCGCTCAACATCATCGTCTCAATGATGAGAATGATGAGCAAGCCTTCAAACGAAAGCGTCATACGTTGCGGCTTGGCGATCAGGCGGTAATACAAGAACACTCCGCCCGCAAGAATCACCAGCACCGCGAAAATGTCCTTCACCAGCGCGTAGGCCATCCCCAGCGCGGTGCCGAGATCAAACAACCAGAACCCGAAAAGCTGCTCCGCCGACTCCGGCACCACGCCGACAAATCCGCGCGCGAACAGTATCAGCGATCGCAGCAGCAGAACAATAAAGCCGATGAAGATAATCTTGTGAGCGTAGCCGGCCCACCTGTAGCGCGGCATGCGCTTCTGAACGAAGGCGTATTCATAGGTGCGCTTGAGCCGCTCGGCGATCTGATCGAACCGGCTCTCATCCGGCCCCACGCGCATCAACCGCCAGCGGCGCAAGGCTTGATACCCAAACAAACCCCATGCGACGATGAGGAGAAGCGTCATGAAGAGTGCACTCATTCAATCTCCCGGGAGTTCAGCCCGACAAAGGGCCGCCTCGTTCCACGCCTTGCGTTGCAATCATCCTCGCGACTTTTTCACTTCCTCCGTCAGCGCCGGAACAACCTTGAACAGATCGCCCACGATCCCGTAGTCCGCGATCTTGAAGATCGGCGCTTCCGCGTCCGTGTTGATCGCCACGATACGCCGGCTGCCGCGCATTCCCGCCAGATGTTGAATCGCGCCGCTCACCCCGCACGCGATGTACAGATTCGGCGTCACCGTCTTTCCCGTCAGACCGACCTGCCGAGAG
>CAZRFP010000268.1:0-1577 GCA_964599535.1 uncultured Planctomycetaceae bacterium | reverse complement strand
CTTGCGCCCACCGCGCCATCCAGCGCATGCGCCAAGTCATAGAGAATCTTGAAGTTCTCCGCGCTTTTCAGGCTCCGGCCTCCCGACACCACGATCGACGCCTCCGTTACGTCCTTCTCGTCGCCGCCGGTCCGCGCGATTTCGCGCGTGCGGCTGCGCTCGTCGCCACCATCCGCCGAAAACGCCACGCTGATCTTCTCCGCCGGGCCGCCGCCCGACGGCGCCGCAAACGTGTTCGGCCGAACCGTCGCCATCTGAATGCGCGACGGATTGAAATGAACCCGGTTATCCGCCTTGCCGTTGAAGATCGGCCGCTTCACGTTCAAAGCGCCGTTGTCGTCCACGCCGAATTCGGTGCAGTCCGTCGCCAGCCCCGCATTCACGCGAACCGCCACGCGCGGACTCAGATCGCGCCCCAAAGACGAGGCCGCCATCAGAACAATCTGCGGTTCCGACTGTTTCACCACGTCCGCCAGCGCACGCGCATAAGTCAGTGCGTTGTACTTCGACAGCGGTTCCGCATCGACCACATACACCGCCGCGACGCCCGTCGCCGCGACCGTATCCGCGACGACCGAAACGCCGTGGCCGATGACCGCCGCAACGGCGCGGCCCCCTGTCTTACCCGCCAGTTCCAGACCGGCCGTCACCGATTGCAAACCGGCCGGAAGAATCACGCCATCGCGCTGCTCGACAAAAACAAGTACGTCCCTGGTCATCGTCCATTCTCCACACGTTGCATATCAGCCGCGAACGCCCTTCGGCGCCGCGACCCGTCTCACACCAACAACACAACGCAACGAAATCTCGCCACATCGATCCTAGCTTAGCACGCCCTTCCAATCCCGCCAACGACGCCCCCGGCGCATCGGTCCGCCTCACGCGATCAACATCCCCGCGATCGCGCCGGTCGACCAGCACGCCATCGCGCCGCCCAGCATCGCCCGCAACCCCAACTGCACCAAATCGCGACGCCGCTCCGGCACCAGACTGCCGATCCCGCCGATCTGTATTCCGATCGATCCCAGATTCGCAAACCCGCACAGCGAATACGTGGCCATGACCACCGACCGCTCCGACAGTTCGCCGCCGCGCGACAGCAGCGACAACGAGCCGTACGCGATCATCTCATTCGTCGCCATCGCCGTGCCCATCAGCCCGCCAAATACACGGCAGTCGCCCCACTCCACGCCGTTCAGCCATGCGATCGGCGCGAAGACCAGCCCCATCAAGCCGTCGAGATTCAATTCCGACAGGCCCATCCGACTCACCATCGGGGCCAGCAGCGCCGTCCGGCCCAGCCACGCCAGACCGATGTTCAGTACCGTAATCAGCGCGATAAACGCGATCAGCATCGCGATCACGTTGATCGCCAGCTTCATGCCTTCCGTGGCGCCGGCCGTCGCCGCGTCCAGACCGTTCGACGTTGTGCGCGGCGGAATCTCCGGAATCGCATGATCCGGTCGCGCCTCGTCGCCCGGCGGCACCATGATCTTGGCCATGACGAACGCCGCCGGCGCCGACATGAGCGAAGCCGTCAGCAGATGCCGCGCCATCATCTCGATGCGGCTCTGATC
>CAZRFP010000267.1:0-3561 GCA_964599535.1 uncultured Planctomycetaceae bacterium | reverse complement strand
ACGATACCATCCAGAAAAAAACCGCATGAAAGATTCTGCACTTCAACTTAGTTTCATCGGCGCCAAAGAAATGGAGTTGATGATTTTGTTGTCCTCATCAACGACACTCACAAGCACGATCAGACCGGTGAGCATCACGCTGTCGCCGTTGCCGTTGGATAGCTCGCCGGCTACAAGGTTGTAATCAACGCGGTGAAGACCACCCGCTTCCAATTCTTGCGCCGATGGATTGAAGATACTCAGCTTCCATAATGCGTGCGGCTTGAACTTGCCTTCTGCAACAACAACATCAGGCGACTCTGTATCCGTCACGAGTATCCCGTGTGATCCCTCAAGCTCTTCCTTCACGAGGATGCCAGACTGTCCGGCAACAAACGGAGGATCCCACATATCCAACCAGAGTTGCTCAAGCGACTCAGTCAGGTTGTTTTGATCCTCTGCAAAGGCCATTGGCCCAGCCGAAAAAATGAGGCCCGTAAATGCGAATACACAACAGAATCTTCGTGCCATAAACATCGTTATTCTCCGGTGATTGTACCCAAACCGCGGGCTGTCAAACAGAACCCGCCGCCCGGAACGCCCGACGCTCCGGGTTTGCGAAAGTTCGAAAACGTGATCGGCACCGACTCCGATAGAGAATACCCCCCCGGAAATTGTCAACTTTTTTCTCGGATTATTTTTTTGGGGGGGGGTTCACGCCGCCCTGCCGGCATTGATCGATGTCGCCGACGTGTCGCAGTTTCGAGACAGACACGTGGCACCGGGATTCCACCCTTATATGTGTGGCGCGGGGGTGCGGCCTCTGCTTGAATTCCGGCGATACCGGCATGTCATGCTGACACCGTGCCGACGCGAAAGGCCGTCGACATGACACACGGCGCCGCGCCATGATGTGGTGCGCTGATTCGCGGCCTTACGGATTTGATGCGACTTGAAACATCATCGAGTGCCAATTATCTGTCAGGATGGTAGTTCAGGCCAGGTCCAGCCGGACATTCTCTCGCGCAGCGATTGATCGGTGAGGTCGAAGTGCAGCGGCGTGACCGACACAAAGCCGTCCTGAATCGCGCGGCGATCGGCGTTATCAGCTCAACTTGCCAAGCTGCACATACTGCTCCTGCACGCGCTTCGCTTCTTCCGCGTTCTGAACGTTGTCGCTATGGCAGTCGTGCTTCTTGCCGCGATGGGCCAGCAACGTGATCTGCTCCTGCGTCAGGCCGGGGCTTTTGATGCTCTTTTTTTCGGGCTGGAAGCCTTCGTCCTTTCCGCTGGCAAATTCCTGAATCTCCTTGCTGATGCGCATGCTGCACCAGTCGTGGCCGCACATGGCGCAGAAGTCCGTATCGACATCGAGGTCTTCATCGTGCAACGCGCGCGCGGTTTCGCCGTCAAAGGCGATCTCAAACTGCTTCGGCCAGTTGAGCGCGGCGCGGGCCTTGGACATGTCGTCGTCCCACTGGCGCGCTCCGGCGATGTTGCGGGCCACGTCGCCGGCATGTGCGGCGATTTTGTAGGCGATGCAGCCATCCTTCACGTCCTGCGCCTTGGGCAGGCCGACATGCTCCTTCGGCGTGACGTAGCAGAGCATGGCCGCGCCGGCACGGGCGGCCTCGGTCGCGCCGATGCAACTGGTGATATGGTCGTAGCCGGGAAAGACATCGGTGACGAGCGGACCGAGCACGTAGAACGGAGCGTCGTCGCAGATGCGCTGCTGGACCTGCATGTTCCAGGCGATCTCGTGCAGTGGCACATGGCCCGGGCCTTCGACCATGACCTGCACGCCGGCCTCGCGGGCGCGCTGCGTCAGTTCGCCCAGCACTTCCAGCTCAGCTATCTGTGCCGCGTCGCCGGCATCGCTGAGGCAGCCCGGCCGCACGCCGTCGCCGAGGGAGTAGGTCACGTCGTATTCGCGCATGATGGCGCTGATCTCGTCGAACAGCTCGTACATCGGATTTTGCTTGTTGTGTACGATCATCCACTTTGCCAGCAGCGAGCCGCCGCGCGAGACGACGCCGGTGATGCGCTTCTTGATGAGATGCAGATTCTCCTTTAGCACGCCGGCGTGGATGGTGAAATAGTCGACACCCTGTTTGGCCTGATGTTCGATCGTCTTGAGGATCGTGTCGTAATCGAGGTCTTCGATGCTCTTGCCGATGATCATGCTGTAGATCGGCACGGTGCCGATGGGAATGGTGCTGTGGTCGATGATGGCCTGGCGGCATTCGTCGAGCTTTCCGCCGGTGGAGAGGTCCATCAGCGTGTCTGCGCCGAACTTCTGCGCCCACATCAGCTTGTCAACTTCCTCCTGCGTCGTGCTGCTGACGGGCGATGCGCCGATGTTGGCGTTGATCTTCGTCGTGATCATGCGGCCGATGCCCATGGGGTCGAGCCGCTTGGGCGCGGACTGACCCTTAAGCACATTCGGTTCGCTCACGACCGCCCAGCGCTGGCTGACAGTCTGATTGACCCAGAGCCGCGCGTCTTCGCGATGGCCGGGGTGGCCGGTCGTGGTTGCCAGATGCTCGACATCGACGATGAGATGCGACGAGCCGTTGTGCCCAACGGCCCGCATCCGGGCCTCACCGCCCGCGCTGCCGGCCAGATGGCGCTTGTTAGCGGGAATGACGAGGCGCCCGCGTGCGACTTCGTCGCGGATGAAGTCGGGCGTGACATTTTCGCGCGCCGCGACACGGATCATTTCCGGCGTGATGATGCCCTTTCGGGCGGCTTGTAGCTGGGTCATGGTGCTGTTGCTCCGTTGATGTCAACGATTACCCATCCCGCCCAACCGGACGGAGCGACACATTCTAAGTTCGTCATGGAATTCGTGAGAACGATCGAAGGTTGACATGCTCGCTTCCCTCCGCACCTTGCTGCCTGAGCGATGGCCGTTGAAGGGCCGCTCGTATCGTCGGCGTCTTGGTGATCAGGTTCCAAGGGTCCCGGCTCAGCGGCCGGCTCTCAGCCCTTGCGGGCGCCCCTAGCGATATCGATGAATGGTAGCCGCCGCGCCGCTCGATCGCAATCGCGGCGATGCAAAAGCCGCTGGCCGCACAAGCTCTGATGCGTTTCAGGGAACCTGCCCGAGAAAATCATCCCGCGCGGCCGAGACGCAGATGAATCGGCCAACACACCGCGCGGCGCAACAGCCCATCACCCCAAGCGGCCGCCAACTCATCGGCGATCTCATTGAGCGGATCAGCCCCCCTTGCGTCGCGAAAACGCTGCACGGCCGACCAGGATCGCAGATAGCCGACGTATTGACCGAGCGTCCAATCCTCGTGGCATTCAAAAGTCTGAGGCCGCTCGCGCGGGGTCGACCCCGTCGCGCCGATCTCCTCGAACGGAAATGGAATTGTCGCGTATTGCTCGTCGACCCACTTTCGATCGTCAGGCCAGTAGGGTCCGGTGATCTCGCGACAGAACCGGTCCGTCACGGCGTCGATCTCCGGCGCTATGCGATGCAGCCCATAGCACCAGGCCGCGATCAAACCGCCCGGCCGCAGCACGCGACGAACGTTCGCAAAGAACAGCTCATTCGCAAACCAGTGCAGCGCCTGC
>CAZRFP010000266.1:0-3584 GCA_964599535.1 uncultured Planctomycetaceae bacterium | reverse complement strand
GATCGGAATCGAAGCCGCCGCGCTTGATCCGCCGGCCGAGGGCGTCGTACTCGAAGGTCACCACGCCGGCATTGCCCGACGTCTTGATTGTCTGCATTTTCAAACGCCACTGGCTCACTCTTTGGTGCTTCGTTTTTCGCGTAACATTGCGATAGCACGGACATAATCAATATCAAACTGATATCCTTCGGATGAGCGCATTGATTCAAGGTATTCAATTAGTACGTCGAGCTGATTTCGACTAAATAGCTCGAATCGCCTGCTAAACCAATCATACGCCTCAGTCTTCGATCTTGAAGGTGGTTCCAGATGATATAAGGTGAAGCAATCGCCGGAGATCTTGCCATTGGTTTCGCGAAGCGATGCGAGTAAGAATGCTGGCAGATAAAAGCGAAAAGCCTCCGGAGTCAAGAATCCTAACGCATCCGGCCTACTTTCGCAATATTCGACTGTGAGATTATCCCAGTGCTTATCAGCAAGTTCATGTATTAGCTTCTCCGCTTCATCACCTCCGCGGGCAATATTTGTTCGATCCGGTTTGGACAGTCCATTAAACGCAGCACGAATTTGTTCTCGCAATTTTTCCATGGCGTAGTCGGGTTTCCTTTCCTCCTGCGCCGGACTGCAACCACAGGAAATCAATACCGTCATGCTATAGAAAACACAAGATCGTGACATCAGGGTGTCTTGCATCCAACGTTCTTCGCGTCAGCAGGATCACATCCATTATTCCCGAAGATAATCCAACATTTCGCCTCAGCGCGTCGAGCATTATTGGCCGCTTGTTGATGGCCGTCGTCCCCTCCTCTACCAGTTTGCTCATTCGGATAACAAGTATTGTTAATGCGATCTCGAGCAGTTGAGCAGTTCTGATTCAGTCTTATTCGATTAGCCAGCTCAGCGCATGACATGTCTTCCGTGCATTTCCTTGGCACATCGCAAAATCGGTCGACGTCTTGCTGTAATCCGTCGCGCTGAGCCTTGGTACACCTTCCAGGGTCTCTGCGAGGTTCAGGCGGTTTCGGATGCCGTTTTGCTTGTTTGTCATACCACTGTTTTCGCTCCTCTCTCTTCTTCTGGTCTCTTTGCAAGCGTTTCCCGAGCCAACCGTAGTGCATTAATAAGTAATCTTCGAGAGCCAGACCGCCGGCCACACCAATCAAGACTATTGGTCCTCCTACTGGTGCCGCCGTGACAACGGCGGGAGGAACAAGTAACCCGAGGGGATCCGAATTAGACTGAGTGTTGGAAGCTGAGTACTCAAACAAACTGCCGATATCGAATATCGGATCCCTCGTCAGCCACCTTCCCGTCGTCGGGTCGGCGAAGCGGTTGCGGTGGTCGTTGAGCGTGAGTTCGGCGTCGGCGGCCTCGCCGGACATGTCGGTGTCGAAGACGAAGTTCGGCCGGCCCTGGAACATGTAGGGGTTGCCCACCAGACTCCGCGCCATGCGAACCGGCGACGGGCCGCCGCCGTCCCAGATGCCGGCCTTCACGTCGAACAGGGCGTCGTCGGGGAAACCGACCACGCCATCACCGTCGAGGTCGGCACGCGGATCGAAGAGGTTGCAGTTACTGGCGTCCACGAATCGGTCCCAGTCCGCCGAATCCACCACGCTGTCGCCGGTCATATCGCCCGTCCCGGCGCACTCGCGGATGAGCGGCTTGCCATACGGATCGTACGAATAACTCTCGACGATCGCCCCGGTCGCATCGAGCAGGTAGCGCACGTCGTACATGCGGTCGACCGCGTAGTAATACGACGCCTCGACCTCATTCGCGTCGGCCGCATCATGCTCGGCATACATGTACAGCCGTTCATCGATGTAACCCACGCCATGTACGAACCAGGCCATGGGCTTGTCATCGGTCGCCGCCTCCATGATCTCGTTCACGCCGTCGTAGTAATACCGCCGGCTGAATACGGCCACCTTGTCGTCACTCTTGAGAATCCGCCGGCCCAGTGCGTCGTACTCAAAGGTGGCCACGCCCTGGTTCATGGCCGTCTTGATGGTCCGCAGCCGGTTCAGATGATCGTCGGCCGCATTGAACAACTCCAGGCCAGCCGTGGACGGAATTTTCACCTGGTTGCCTGCCAGATCGTGAAGGGTGTTCGTATTCACAATGCCCCAGTCGTTCATCCGGTTGGCCTTGTCGAAGGTGCGTGTGACGGGCGTCGCGCCCCGGTCGCCTTGTTGCACGTCAATCAAAACAAGATCACGCCACCCATAGTCTCGCCACAGTGGCTACAATAAGGGCGCAGTCAATCAAAACTATCAAACAGATTCTTCGCCGCAACGACGCTGGTCTGCCTAACACGCGCGCATATGAGAGCAGAATTGGGTCATCGGTTCCGTCGCACGATGTAATTTCCTCGTCCTGCTCAGGAAACGCGCTGCTTTTAACGTCGTCGGTCTTTACCAATACACTCGTCACAAGACCTGAACCCGCTGCTGCCATGATTCTGGCGGCATAGAACGCAATCGTCGGCATGACGCCGATAGGCGTACTGAAAACATGCACGAAATGAGCCAGCAAGGAAAGAAAAAGACCAAAAGCGAGCTCGCACCCGATCCATATCAACAGCCCCATAAGCGCGGCATTGCTCCAGTTTAGCGCACGTTGCGCATTACTCGTGACCATCGAGAAAGCGCAGCCTAGAAGAAATCCCTCAGTGATCAATACAGGTACTCCGAGGCACACCAAAATGCCAGCGCTGTTGCCCTGCAATGACGTTAGTAGCAGTGTCAAGAGCACAGAGGCAGTGGGATAGACAAACGTCCATATTATGATTACCGCTCCACTAAGCATAACGTACGAAGTCCGAGCAAGCTTCCATCATCCGCCGCCTGTCAGAATACAATTAGCGTAGCAGGACCAGTGAGCGCGCATTCGACACTCATCGAGCCCGTGGCTTCCTTTGCAATCTGACCCTTCGTGATTCAGTAAGCAGCTTCGAATACAGTTGTCGACAGGAGAGTCGCAATCGATCCAAAACACTGGTACTGAAATTCCACCAAAGCTGCTTACTCCCTTTCCTCCCATGCAATAGTGGTAGGCCTCCGCACCATACGGATCGCCACAGTCAGCAAGTTGCTTATAATAATCGCAGGCGCCGCTCTTGCAGCTTACCCCGCGCAGTCGAGTGGGCGGAGACCTCTTACAAGGGTCATCATCTTTGCTCTCATCGCAAGGCTTCTTCCCGGGCGGTGGTGACGGCGGCTGTGGCGGCGGCTGCTTTGGGCGGCCTTGGCCATCTAGCTCCACCTTACACCAGCCCTTACAAGCGCCACCAACTTTCAGGCTGCAGCCTGGATTCTGCATACAGTTCGGCTGCTCTGCCGCGAGCAGCACGCTCACGCACTTTCCGAAGCAATCCGGATCATCCGTTAGGGGCAGCTTTGTTGTAACATCCGGACCATAGTCAACGAGACCATATGCATCAAATCTGCCTTCGGGATTTCCCCCAAGAAACTCAAAAAGGGATCTCCCTCTCACGAAGGCACTTAGCGGATCCCTCGTCAACCATCTCCCCGTCATCGGGTCGGCGAAGCGGTTGCGGTGGTCGTTGAGCGTGAGTTCGG
>CAZRFP010000265.1:0-3610 GCA_964599535.1 uncultured Planctomycetaceae bacterium | reverse complement strand
AACTTCCGACCTCTGCGTCCCGAACGCAGCGCTCTATCCAGGCTGAGCTACGCCCCGTAACTCAAGATGGTCCATCTTACGCGACTCGGCCGGTGTTGCAAGCCCGCGGGCCGATCAGGTTTCGGTCGATTCCGTCGATGCGAATCTGCCGCTCATTCTTGTTCATGAACGCGCAGCGCAACCGCTCAGCCGTCGACCGCCTTGTCGGTGTTTGCATGCGTACGAACTCTCGGCCGGCATTTCATATCGAACCACCGGCGAGTCGTTGCGGTTTGTTCAGCGGATACGGCCATTCGAAAGCACGAATTGACGACACTAAAAAGCCGACGGCTCCTGGAGCCGTCGGCTTTGATGATATCCATCCCGTCATGCCGCGATGACAACTCGTGGCAATTTGCGGCAGTCTACCAGGCAAAGTGGGCGAACGCCTTGTTCGCATCCGCCATGCGATGAACATTGTCCTTGGTCGTGACGGCCGCGCCGGTGTTGTTAAAGGCATCGATCAATTCGGCGGCGAGGCGATCCTTCATGGGACGGCCCTTCTTCCCGCGGGCGGCATCAAGAATCCACCGGAATGCCAGCGCCTGGGCGCGCCGCGGATTGACCGACATGGGCACCTGATAGTTGCTGCCGCCGACGCGCTTGCTGCGAATCTGAACGCTGGGGCGGACATTACCGACGGCCTTCTCGAAGACTTCGATCGGCGGAACGTCCTTGATCTTCTGGGAGACGCGATTCAGCGCCTCGTAGAAAACTTTCTGGGAGACGGTCTTCTTGCCGCTCCACATCATGCAATTGATAAACTTGCCCGCCACGATGCTGTTAAACACCGGATCAGGTCGAAGCTGTTCGGCTGACTTGGTCCACTTCTTGAAACCCATGCCTTGTTTCCCGGCTTTCTGCTTTCCTGTCGTCCGACTTTCGGACGTGAGACTGACTTACCTCAAAACGCATCGGCTTACCGCGCGGCGCGATTACTTGCGGCGCTTCGTGCCGTACTTGCTTCGCGATCGATTGCGGCGCGTGCCGAATTTTTCCTGTTCTTCAACCGCGGAGCAGTCCAGCACGCCGCGGATAATGTGATATCGAATGCCCGGCAGGTCTCGAACACGGCCGCCGCGAATAAGCACGATCGAGTGCTCCTGCAGATTGTGGCCGATGCCGGGGATGTACGCCGTAACTTCGCGGCCGTTGGACAATCGGACGCGCGCGACCTTTCGAAGAGCCGAGTTCGGCTTCTTCGGCGTCATGGTCTTGACAATGAGGCAGACGCCGCGGCGCTGAGGACAATTGTCCAGATCGCGCGACTTCGACTTGACCTTGACCGCGACGCGCGGCATACGGCATAGCTGGTTGATCGTTGGCATTGCTTCCTCAAATCCATCGGGCCAAGCCGCCATTCGGCGGGGCCGCTTTCAACAATATCGAGCCGCGCATTCTACAACGGCTCCGTCGCCCGCGTCAATGCGGTTGCTGCGATGTCGAATCGGCCTCGGAATCCGACATGTTCGGCACATTCGGCGTGCTGAACGGTGCGCCGCTGTCCAGTGCCATCGTCGCCTGGGCCGTCACGCTGCCCGAAGTGGGCACATCCTCGGTCGATGCCGGCTGGGGCGCCGTTTCCGGCTCCAGGCCGACGGCATCGGAAATCCGCATCTCGGACGACTCCTGCTCGATCGGCGTGCCGAGGTGCTCAATCTCCATTTCCTGGAACGGCTTGAACGCCGTACCGGCCGGGATCAAATGGCCGAGGATGACGTTCTCCTTCAGGCCGTACAGCTTGTCGACCTGGCTCGCCAGTGCAGCCTCGGTGAGAACCTTGGTCGTTTCCTGGAAGCTGGCCGCGGAGATGAACGATTCGCTCTGCAGGGCGGCCTTGGTGATGCCGAGGAGCAGCGGCGAAGCGGTTGCCGGCTTGGGCTTTCGGCCCTTGGCCGGAGCCTTGCCCGCCGACTCGAGGGCGTCGTTGGCCGCATTGTATTCGTCGCGCGTGACGATCTGGTTTTCCTTGAAGTTGGAATCGCCGGGGTCGGTGATCTTCAGACTCTTGAGAGTCCGCTGGTTCGTCGCCTGGAATCGGAAGCGATCGAGAACTTCGCTGGGCAACAGTTCCGTGTCGCCCTGATTGTCCACGCGCACTTTGCGGAGCATCTGCGACAGAATCACCTCGATGTGCTTGTCGTTGATGCTCACGTTCTGAGCGCGATAGACGGCCTGCACTTCGCTGATGAGGTAGGTGTGCAGAGCTTCCTCGCCCTTGATATCGAGAATGTCATGAGGCACAAGCGGACCATCGCACAGCGGATCGCCGGCCTCGACGTGATCCCCCGCGTGAACGAGCAGATGCTTGTCCTGCGGAACATGATGCGGACGCGGCTCGAGGTCCTTGCTGTCCGGATGAATCGTGATCGTCATCTTGCCGCGGCGCTTGTCGCTGCTGATCTCAACTGTGCCGGAAATCTCCGCCATGACGGCCGGCTCTTTCGGCTTGCGGGCCTCGAACAGTTCCGTGACGCGCGGCAGACCGCCCGTGATGTCCTGCGTTCCTGACAACTCGCGCGGTCGGCGAGCCAGCAGCCAGCCCGCCGTGACGGTCTGGCCTTCGGACACTTCGATGCGGGCCTTTGCGGGCAGATAGTGATATTCGAGAATCTTGCCCTGGGCGTCCTCGATGATGACCTGCGGATTCTTATCGCCGCGATGCTCGACGACGATGAGCTTGGTCGAGCCTTTGGCCTCGGTATCGGCACGAACGGTTTCGCCCTCGACGACATCCTGGAAGCGAATCACGCCGGCCGCCTCGGCGAGAATCGGCGTAAGGTGCGGATCCCATGACGCCAGCACGGCGCGGCGCTCGATCTGCTGGCCTTCGCGCACCATGACGCGGCTGCCGTACTGAATCTTGTGGCGCTCCAGCTCACGATCTTTTTCGTCGCAGACGGAGACTTCACCGTTTCGCTTGAGAACGACGAGGTATTGCTCCTGCGTCTCGGGATCGGTGAACTCCACGGCGTTAAGATTGTGGAACTTCACAACGCCGGCATTCGAGCACTTGATTTCGTTCTCGATGACCGCGCGGCTGGCGACGCCGCCGGTGTGGAATGTGCGCATCGTCAACTGCGTACCCGGTTCACCGATGGATTGAGCGGCGATGATGCCCACCGCCATTCCCCGCTCGACCAACTGACCGGTCGCGAGGTCCATGCCATAGCAGCGAGCACAGACGCCGGTTGGCGCCTCGCACGTCAGCGGGCTGCGAACGCGGATCGTCTCCAGACCCAAGCCGCCTTCGGACGGCGGATTTTCGATGCGGCGGGCAATCGTCGGCGTGATCGGATCGTTTTCGCGAACGATGACCTCATCCGTCACCGGATGGCGGATCGTATCGCGGGCGACACGGCCGACGATGGATTCCGCGAGCGAGATGTCAACTTCCTCGCCCTTGTATTGAACGCCCTTGATGACGGCGCGGATCGTGCCGCATTCAATGCGGCTGACAATCAGGTTCTGTGCGACGTCGGCCAGCTTGCGCGTCAGATAGCCCGAGTCGGCGGTCTTGAGCGCCGTATCGGCCAGACCCTTGCGCGCGCCGTGCGTCGAGCTGAAGTAC
>CAZRFP010000264.1:601-3641 GCA_964599535.1 uncultured Planctomycetaceae bacterium | reverse complement strand
AAGACTATGTAAGGCGCGGAACCTTACTCTCCAATTCAGGCTGAACCAGTACAGGGGCGAAAGCATGCACACGGGTTTTGGTGGGGTTGGCGTGATGGGAATGCGTTCGGGAGGATCTAGTGGAGGTGGCGTTTACGGTTCATTTGAGAATAGTACTACAGGTTCCGGATTCGGTGTCGGGGGCGCAACTTTCAGCTCTTCAAGCAGTTCATATGGTATTTACGGACAGGCACCTTCGGCGGCCTATGCGGGATATTTCTCCGGACGTGTCCATGTGACAGGTAATCTCTCTAAGGGCGCTGGTTCCTTCAAAATTGACCATCCCTTGGATCCAGAAAACAAGTATTTGTACCACTCGTTTGTTGAAAGCCCGGATATGAAGAACATCTACGACGGCATAGTGACACTCGATGAGAATGGCGAGGCGCGCGTGTCCATGCCGGATTGGTTTGATGCCCTCAACTTTGGATTTCGATATCAACTGACTTGCGTCGGTGACTATGCTCCAGTTTATATCGCGGAGGAAATTGAAAAAGGTCAATTCCTCATCGGAGGCGGAAAGCCACAAATGAAAGTGTCATGGCAAGTGACAGGAATTCGGCAGGATGCATTTGCAAATGCAAACCGCATACCTATCGAAGAAGACAAGCCGGTGGACGAGCGCGGGCGTTATCTGCATCCAGAAGCATTCGGGCAGCCCAAATCGCTGGGAGTCCATCATGAGTTGCTTGAGCAAGCGAGAGGAGATAGCGCGGCGCTCCAAGATTCTTCGCCGGATCAGGACTAGCGCTTACATTTGATTTACGGATATAGTAACCAATAGGGCAAGGTGCGGACCTTCGCACCTTGCCCTATGCGTGTTTGCTTCGTTTCGAAGCCTTGCTGAGAATGAAACGGCGTTACGAAGACCGGAAGTGAGCCACTGCTCAAGTCAAGGCCGGGCCCTTCTGCTTCAACCGCGCCGCCGACGTGGCCCAAGTCTGCCGACTTGGGGTCTCGATTAAGATCCTCACGGCGTACTCGATTCGAGTCGGGCGAGTTGCATTTCTGACGAGCCAGGTGCCATGCCAGCGTCAGTCGATCCGCGCCGGATGCATGGATGGCATTCATGCTGAGGGTCGTCTGCCGCGTGGCGTGGACCGATTGGGCGTCGGCATGATTGTCGGGGCGTTGCCGGGCGGGCGGTTGCGTGATGGGCGGTGGCAATCTACCCTCATCAATCGGGATTTGTTCCGCGGCCTCATGCCGGTGCCGTTTATTCGACCGCGCGTCTCGACAGGCCGCCTCGACCGACGTTCGGAGCGTTCGCGAGCGATAGCGCTGGGCTGTGTGGCGTCGGCATGGCACCGAGCTGCCGAATTTACGGCACTTGATCAAATTGATGTAAACGCCAGAGCCATGTAGCGTGTAGGCATGCGGAACATCTTCGATCAGTACAGCCAGCCGGAGAACCGCTTGAGCCACGCCCTGGCCGTGTGCCTTAATGAAGACCGTGACCTCCTAAAGCGATTTGTTGCACGTGTCTGCGGTCGCGAGTCGCCGCCGAGTCGCCGGCTGTTCGTCATCGAGCAGTCACTGCCCGGCGAGGAGATCGCCAGCGAAGACGATGCCGAAAGAAGGGGGCTTCCGGACATCGTGATCCACGATGGTGCGACATGGTGCCTGCTGATCGAGAGCAAGATTCAGGCGCGACTCACCGCCGACCAACTTGATCGGCACGTTCGGACCATCCAACGCCGGGACTTCACCTCGATCAGTTCCCTCGCGTTGACGAAATCCGACGCCGAGGTGCCGCGCTGGACGCACTCGCTATTATGGAGAGAACTGTACGAGTGGCTTGGAGAAGCGAACGAGAGCCCGTGGGCCAGACGCCTGCGCGACTACCTGCGCGTCGCCGAAGTGCGCCTGGCACGCGAGGGCTATCTGACGGAAGGAACGCTGACGATGTTTGATGGCTTCAAGTTTGCCGACGGGGCTTACTCTTATGGCGAGGCCAAGCGCTTGCTGAAGTTGGCGATGGATGAGCTTCGAAAGCACAGGGCGTTGTTGAAGCTCGGGATCGTTCCGGGGGGCAAGGGGCGCGGCGCTATCAGCGGACACTCGTTCTTTGGACAAAAAACGCGGTTTCAACCCCGCCGGGGCGATGAACCGTTACTGTCAGCATTTGCGATATTTCGCAGGAATTCGGAGTAGCGGTACATCTGGTCCGTGTTATCCTCGAAGCCGTCTGGGCCAAACTTCTTCAATAGTTGTGCAGCTTTGACGATCGGCGACTCTTTATTGATGGTGTACAGTAATATATCTACATCTTTACTCAGGTTACTCGGCCGCACGGCGGCGATTTTATGCTCGCGGAGTTGATCTTTGATTTTCTTCCATGTGGTTTCGTCTAGGCGTCTAGAATCGTTGATGAACCGCAGTCGCTCGCCACTAATTACTTCACAATGACGTTGTTCTAAATCCCGCCTTATTTGATCGAAGGAATCTGGAAAATAACCCATCGCTGCTACCTCTTGCACATCACTGTGAGACATACGTCCTTTTGAAGACTCGATTCGATTTTGACCTCAGAACAAAGGATAAGAGAATGGAGCCGGCTTAGGTACACTCGACAACAATAGGAGAATAGCCACTGCGCAAGTCACCACCACTACGAGTATGACCATCCGCCCTTTTTGGGTCTTAATTCCGCCGCTAGCCATGATGACTCCGACTGAACAAAAAAGTGTGGCACCAACTCCAAGCTTCATGCCTGCGCGCGCATCGCCATCAACATAATTGACGAATGCAGCCCAACTCATCAGGACCGCAATCAGTATTGAGATTCCACCGAGTACCTTCATAAGTCGTAACTCCTTATCGTCTTGCATATGCAGAATCATACATGCATGGGTTGCCGATGGCAATTGACAGAGTGGTCCGGGTCTGCCGCTTGGGATCTCAATTTATAACCCCCCGGCGTACTCGACGCCGGTGGCGAATTGTATTTCTGACGAGCCAGGTGCCATGCCAGCGTCAGTCGATCCGCGCCGGATGCATG
>CAZRFP010000264.1:0-501 GCA_964599535.1 uncultured Planctomycetaceae bacterium | reverse complement strand
GTGCCGTTTATTCGACCGCGCGTCTCGACAGGCCGCCTCGACCGACGTTCGGAGCATTTGCGAGCGATAGCGCTGGGCTGTGTGGCGTCGATATGGCACTCAGCGCGATGACGCAAGTGTGAACGGTTCGTGGGGAGCGCCACCGCTTCCTGACTGTCGCGGCTCTGATTGGCGACATGTGATTGCCCTGGACGCCGATGCTATCCGGCCTGTAACCGACCGTTCTGCACGCACCGGCGAGACGCCGATGCTCCCCGTTTTGCTCGCGCTTTTCGGGCGGGGCGAAGTTCCTTAGCATGTCTGGATGCTTGTTTTGCAATCAACCCGGGCGGTTGTTGACGGCGCGCGGCATGTGCGCGTGGATGATGTGGCTATTCAAAAGTGGGCACGCGGTGTGCCGCCGGGGGCGCTGGCGACGCCGTCGCTGAAATCTCCTTCGCAGAGGCCTTCCTCACTGGGTTCTTCGCCGCATCCGTCGTCGCCTGATTCTTCATCGTTTGA
>CAZRFP010000263.1:0-3661 GCA_964599535.1 uncultured Planctomycetaceae bacterium | reverse complement strand
ATCTCGTTGGTGGAGCGGTTTCTACCCCGCCCGCAAACCACTAACGCAAACCGTTAGGTGCTACATGAGTGATTTAGTCCTTCATCTCAAAAAAGAATACTTCGACCAAATAGCAAGTGGGGCAAAGGTTGAGGAGTATCGCTTGGTTACTCCATATTGGTCTAAGCGGCTCGAAGGTCGCACTTATGATAATGTCGTCCTTTTATGTGGTTATCCTTCTCGTGACGATGAGAGCCGTCGCATTGTGCGCTCATGGCACGGGTGTACCCGCAAGACAATCACGCATAAACACTTTGGTAATTCAAGCGTTGAGGTATTCGCTATCAGTCTCGCACCTAACACAGCGTCCAGTGGATGATGGCTTTTAGTCCCGTTGTAAGCATTGTCCTCACTTTGAGTTTATATCGTTCGCGGGAGTTGGCTCTCAGCCATCACCGCTAACGCCAACCGTTAGCCCGCATCTTGCTAACAGAAAGGTTCTCAAAATGAAAAAGATTTTAGTATGTCTTTTGTATGTTGTCATCACTTCCCTGCTTGCCGCCATTATCAATGATTTAACTGGCTTGCAGATTGTCGGTTCTCAATTTGCTCGTGTTGCACACAATGTAACTCAGCAAATGATTGGGCTTGGCACGCTATACATATTGTTAGGCTGGCGTGCGGGCTAACACAGCGTCCAGCGGACGGCTTGTGCCGAGTGCGGCTCCACATTGCGTGATGGGTTTTGCCACAATCCAGACTGTGCCGATTACCATCCCGCCGCCGCTAACGCCAACCGTTAGGCGGATGCTCTGCCTGACACAACGGAAGGAAAATAAAATGACTAAGGTAATGGTGTTCAATTTCAAAACGATGCAGTTTGAGCAAGCCAGCGAAGAAGATGGTAGCGATTTTCTTTCGCTAATTGATGCAATGAATAGCGATTGCGCCGCCCAACAACCGCGTGCAGTTGACGTGGCTTGCGCCTGCCCTCAGCCGAAGTTGCGCTGGAAAGAATCGTCTGGCTGGTATTGTGGCGTCTGCTATAAATCGCCACGCAACTAACGCCAACCGTTCGGCAGACCCAGAAGGAGGTAGTTATGTCCGAAGAAAAAATGAAGGCTTTTATCAACGAATTGTTTGATGAATATTATCCTGAGTGTGGAGATATTGACGGAAGCTCTTTGCAGGATATGGCAGAAAAACATGGAATACTTGTGCCTGAAATTCGTTATGAGCCATGCGGTGAGTTTTGCAATTGCAACGAGCTTGTGTACGATGAAGAATGGCAAGAGGGCGTGAAATGTTATCGCCTTGCTAATTGGCTGTCTGCCGAACACAGCGTGCAGTTGACGGGGCTAGAGTCGCCGCCAAAATGCACTACTGAGAAACTTTGTCCCGTCCATAATGTGTGGCACGCAGCACCGCCCCGCAACTAACGCAAACCGTTAGGTGGCTAGAAATACATACTAACCGTAGAATTACTGTAAAATAGAGACATGAAAACAAAGAGTATCGAATTAACTGGACTATATGTTGCTGACTGTGTTGAGTTTATGGACGCAATGCCTAATGATTGCGTTGACTTGGTTGTTACGTCTCCGCCCTACGATAATTTGCGAGATTACAAGGGGTATAATTTTGATTTTTCTGCCATCGCACAAGGGCTATTCAAGGTTCTAAAGCTTGGTGGAGTTGTTGTTTGGGTAGTTGGCGATAGAATCAATGGTGGAAAAAGCCTTACGAGTTTTCGTCAGGGGATTTACTTTCAAGAGTTAGGGTTCAATGTTCACGATGTAATGATTTATCAAAAAAAGAATACGCCGTTTATGCGGTCTAACGCTTATACAAACTGTTATGAATTTATGTTCGTTTTATCAAAGGGTAAACCGAAAACCTTTAATCCTCTTACAGAAAAAACCGTACGAAAAGGCTTTGAAATGGTTGTTCACAACAAAAAATCGGATGGCGTAAACAAGAAGGTATTGAAGGAATTAAAGCCAAAAAAAACGAAAACAAACATCTGGCAATATGCTGTCGGTTTGGGTGGAACAACAAGCGATAAAATAGCGTTTCAGCATCCTGCGGTATTTCCAGAAAAACTTGCCCGCGACCATATATTGTCGTGGAGTAACAAAGGCGATTTAGTTTTTGATCCAATGTGCGGTTCTGGCACTACATGCAAAATGGCTGTTTTGACTGGTAGAAACTATCTCGGAGTTGATATATCTTCCGAATACATAAAGATAGCAAAAGAACGATTGAAAGGGATAAAATGAGCAAATGGGTCGTGTGCCACAAAGGAAAAGGCTATCTTTACAAAGACAATAATAAGGAAAGGCTTGAGACGAATTTTGATATAGATTCTGTCGGGTTAGTCAAAGGTGAAGATGGGGATAGTTTTATTGTTTGGTTAATAGGTATTGATAGTATTTATTCCGTACCAAAAGCCGATACTCGATTTATAGATGTCACCAAAACAGGCGACAAATATGATTTCAAGATATGCAATGTTTGTCATTGCCTGAAACCAGTTGACCAGTATGACAAGAATCAAAATAACTTACACGGAACTGTAAGAAGACCATCATGCCGTAAATGTAGAACAAACATAGATAAGCGTGCGCCAAAAACAAAGCAAGCCAAAGATATGGAGAAAAAGAAACCCCAGAAGGGCGAGCCGTTTGTATGTCCCATTTGTAGGAAAAGGTCTATCGTTGGTATTACGGCAAAGATAGTTGCTGACCATGACCACCATACAGGGAATATTCGAGATTTTATTTGCGATAGTTGTAATACTGGTTTAGGCAGATTCAAAAATGGTGAAAATTATTTATTGAACGCCTTGAATTACATCAAAGAAAAGGACACCCTAAAGCATTGAAATTAACGCACACCGCCTCATTGCTGAGGCGGGGCGGCTTGGACGGCGGGCGTCTTTCGCTATTTGGGTTCACTCAACGGTAGAGTGATCTGCTAACAATATTATAATCGTTTTTTGTGGAGGTTCAATAGAACAGGCGGTCTAAGTGTGCGGCTGGGGAGGCTCGAACTCCCAACCCTTGATTTAGCAGATCATTTCTCTATCCATTGAGATACAGCCGCACATTGCAATTTTAGCACTAAAACCCGCCACCTAACAAAGCGTGCACCTGACCGATGGGAGTCTGGCGCGTTTTACAAGGCTGATACAAGCCTCAGCAGTTTACCAATCTCAAACAGTTACCTAGCCCGCCCATCGGCAGGTAACGCAAACCGTTAGCAGGCTGAAACGATGTCACTTTATCACGGCGATTGTCTCGAAGTTTTACCCACACTTCCACCCGCAAGCGTAGAAGCAATCATCACAGATTTGCCTTATGGCACTACCGCTTGTGCGTGGGATTCAATCATTCCACTTGCGCCCATGTGGGAAGCCGTCAAGCGTGTGCTGAAGCCTGCAGGGTTATTCGTCACTACATCGGCGCAACCTTTCACAAGTTTTTTGATTACTAGCAATATCGAATGGTTCAGACAAGAAATGATTTGGGATAAAGTTTTGCCAGTTGGTTTTCTTGACGCAAAGCGAAGGCACATGAGAGCGCATGAAAATATTGTTTTATTCTCTCCAATCGGTTACTCCACATTCAACCCGCAAATGGTAACACGTGGAAAACCGCGCATGAAAAGCGGAACACAGAGC
>CAZRFP010000262.1:0-3674 GCA_964599535.1 uncultured Planctomycetaceae bacterium | reverse complement strand
ATGTCGGCCATTGCCGCGGCGCCGCCGTCGGCGATGTCCTCGCCAATCTGATCGTCGATGGCTATATGTGCCCATCCAGCCCATTCGAGGCGCTTAACACACGTGACATGAGCAATACCAAGGACGGCATGTTGGCGGATTATTGTGGGATCGCTGGCGCCTATCCGGACCCGGCCGGGCGAACAGCCACCGTATGCACGGCCGGCTCGGTTCAGGGCGGCATCTACTGCGAGAACGGGCTGCTCGTGGCGCTGCGCAAGAGGGCGTTTCGGGACGCTACGGATGGCACGAGCAATACGATCATCGTGGGGGAACAGTCGGGACAGGTCGATGCCGGCGAGCGGAGCGCCAACGCGATCGGCGCTTGGCATGGCCTGGTGACCAACACGGTGGCTTCGTCGGACGGACGAAATACGTGGGACGAGAAGACGGCCGTCAAGGACATCACGTCCAGCAGCGGTTATACGGGCGGTCTGACGACGGAACGGCATCCGCCCAATGCCTACTGGCTTGGAGGCGCGCCTGCCAGTTGCAATACTCAACACGAAGTGAACTACGTGCTCAATTCGTTTCATCCCGGCGGGATTCACGTGTTGCTGGCCGACGGCACCGTGCGTTTCTTGACGGAGAATATCGACATGGAGATGTTTCGGCGATTGTGCACGCGCGACGACGGGCAGGTCGTTGACACGAGCTGGTAACGCAACTGGCAAGTGATCGAGCTGATCGAGAGGGCCCCGCACAGATGTATCCACACAATCGCGCGCGATCCGCATTGAGGCTTCTTCTGATGATCGGAGGGACGATGGCTGCGGCGGGCGGCCTCGGCTGCGGACCAAAAGCGCCGCATTCCGGCGTCCCCACCGCGCCGGTCACTCTCGTGGTGACCTACGCTGGAACCGGGGTGGCAAACGCCCAGGTGGATCTGCACAACGACACCACCGGGATGGGAGCGGGCGGAACGTCCGACGGCAGCGGCAAGGTGGTGCTCGGTGCGGCGCCCTTGGGCGAGTACACGGTGACGGTGCTCCCGCCGGAAGCCAATCCTCTGCCGCCCGCCCCCGGCGAACAGCCAGCTCCTGCCGTCGCGGCGACGAGCATTCCGCAATCAGTGCGCGACCCACGAACCAGCTCGCTGCGGGCCACGGTCGTGGCGGGGGCGAACGAGTTCGCATTCGAGCTGAAGGACATCAAGTGACCCGATTTGGAAGATGCTGGCCGACGATGCTGCTCGTGATCTGGGCCGCGGCGTCCACGCGCGGCGACGAGCTGCGGTTGATCACACACGAGCAGCGCATCGCGCCCGGCCAAACGACGACATTCGATTTCGGCTCGACGCCACAACACGATTCGACCGTCCTGCTGCGCGTCACGGCCCGACTGCACTGGAAGACGCCTTCCGGGTCGATGTATTTTCTGAACATGACATTGAACGGGCGCGAGATCCAGCCGGCTCGCAGTCGCCGGGTCGTGCGTCTGGTCAACCGTCCGCTCGACGCGCCGGTCGGGACAAACCTCGTCGCTCCGTGGTTCGGCAATCACGCTTGGCGGTTGCTGTACGCGCCGGATTTCGCCTCTCGGCCGAGCTACGCGCCGGACGACCCTTACACGTTCGTGCTGGACGTGACCGATCTGGCGAACCCCGTGGCCGAAAACCGTTTGGCGATCACCAACACGGCAGACCGGCTGCGCACCGCCTGGACGGCGCCCGAGGGCGATTTGGTATTGGGCGATCTGCGGGTGATCGTTCAACCCGGCGCCAGCCCTACGATGACCACCGAGGCGGTCGTCGCGCCCGTGATCAACACGGGCCAGCCAGCGGCCGGTCCTGCACCCTACGAAGGAAGCCTGACGGCGGGCGGCGGGTTGATCGTCAAGGTCGGTTCGCACCCGTGGCGGCTTTCCAGTTCGTTCTCATATCCCCAGGCAGGATTCAACCGGCTCGTCGCGGAGGATCAGGCAGATCGCTCGGGCGAGGCCGGCTGGCGGCCCGAGCGCCTCGCGCCGACGCGACTGACGGCAACCGGGGCGAGCTATCGGCTCGAACGGACCATCCGGTTCGGTGCGGTGAAGATCGAAATCGCCGACGCGCTGACAAATCTCGACCCGCAACGCCCGCTGGGTTTGATCGTTCGCCACGAGCTGAGCTTGGCCGATGTCGGCGACCCGGCGGTGCGGCTGGCAGGAAACCCCGATCCGGCGGTCAGCGACTACTATTCGCCGGCCAATCCGAGTGTCCACTTGAGCCTGACCGATCAAGGGCTGGGGCTGTTGGCCGAAGACGACGTGCTGCGCAACCAGGCTCGCCTGTATTGCACGACCGAGCCGCCGGTGGCCGGCCTGCGAACCGAGATGCTTCGTTTGGGGCCGGGCGAATCGTATACGCTGCGGTGGTCGATTTGGCCCGTGGCGGGGCCGGACTATTTTGACTTCGTGAACCTGGTGCGGGCCGATTGGGGCGCCAACTTCACGGTCCCGGGCGCATGGACGTTCTTTCATCCCGACGCGATTCTCGCGCAGCCGACGGAACAAATCAGGAACGACTTCCGCCGGTTGGGAATCCGCTTTGCGTGCTACTGCGGCGGCTGGGTGGACCCACGGCAGGACCGTCACCGGATCGGCTTTGGGACCGGCGTGCTGGACGATTATTGGGGCGACTTCCGCAACCGTTTGCAGCGCGCCGCGGCGCGGATTCGCGAGGCCTGCCCCGAAGTGAAAGTGCTGGTCTACTACGACACCCAGCGGGACACGGCCGAGACCGGCCACGACCGATTTCGGGACAGTTGGCTCGTCAACCCCGCGGACCAGCCTCTGTCGACCGAGTGGGGCGGCGCCTACAGCCTGACCTGGAGCATGGTGGCGACGCTGGACAATTCGTTTGGCCGCGCCATGCTCGAAGCGATCGACCGATACCGCGGCGAGATCGGCGCCGACGGGCTGTACTGGGACGAGATGGAAGGCGTCGCCTACGGCGCGCCGTTGATCACGTACAACATGTCGGACGGGCATTCCGGACTGGTGGATCCCAAGACCTACGCGCTGCAGCGCGAGATCGGGATCACGACGCTGTTGGGTGAACAACACCGGCTGGCGGCGATCGACCGCGCCCGTCGCGATGGCGGGATGGTGATGGGGAACGGTCCCGCCTGTACGCGCGCCATGCTGGCGACGGGCGTGCCCCGAATGGTCGAGATCCAACACAACGACTATTGGTGCTACGAGGGGAATCTTGGTACGCCGTTGGGCTATTTGTCCAGTAGGACAGATTTCGCCAATGTCGTTCGCGCATTGCAGATGGCCTGCCTGCCGGTGGGGACGCGTTACACGTACACCCACGAAATCTCGCGCTACCTTTTCCCGTTTACGCCCATCGAACTGCACGCCGGATATCTGCTCGGCCGCGAGCGGATCATCACGCTGCACTCGGGCAGCTACGGCTGGCCGGGCGAATCCTGCCGTGTGGCGGTGCACTACTTTGATCGCGATGGCAAACTCATACGGACCGACCAACCCGCGAGCCGAACGCTGCGAACAGAGGTCAAAGTCGGAGCGGGCGAAGCCGTGGTGATCCAGCGGCTGTCGGACGACGAGTGACGGAGCGCCATGCTCCGTCAGGGCCGCATCCCGGATGGACGCGCTGGAGGGCCACGCTCCACGCGTGGCCGTAACCAGCC
>CAZRFP010000261.1:0-3686 GCA_964599535.1 uncultured Planctomycetaceae bacterium | reverse complement strand
TGCCGCGAGCGCTAATGCCCGGGCAGATGCTCGATGAGCTGGTCGATCTCGTCCTCGGTGTTGTAGAAATGCGGGCTGACGCGGATGCGGCCGAGCCGAGCGGCGACGACGGTGCGATATTCCTGCAAGAGGTGATTGACCACGCGCGTGTGGTCGTGCTGATCGGAGACGAAAGCGACGACGCCGCTCTCCTCGCCCGGCTCGCGCGAACTGACGACGCGATAGCCCTTGTCGCGAACGCCCGCGACGAGACGATCCGTCAGCAGCCTGACGCGCTCCCAGATACGGTCGATGCCGATCTCCAGCATCCATTCGATCGAAGCGCCCAAGGCCCAGAGTCCGCCGATGTTGTAGCTGCCGCCGTCAAAGCGGCGGGCGTCATCGCGGAAGTCGAGATTGTACTGCCCCAGGTTCATCGGGTTTTTCACGCTCATCCAGCCGACGCTCGACGGCCTCAACAGACCGAGCAGCTCGTGGCGGCAGTAGAAGATGCCCGCGCCCTCCGGCCCGAGCAGCCACTTGTGGCCGTCGGCCGCGAGGAAGTCGATCTTCATCGCCCGCACGTCGATGGGCATGCATCCGAGCGACTGAATCGCATCGACGAAGAAGAGCACGCCGCGCTCCTGGCAGATGCCGCCGAGCTTTGCAAGATCGGTGCGGAAGCCGCTGCCAAACTGAACCGACGAGACCGTGACGATTCGCGTGCGGTCGTCGATCAGCTCGACAAGCCGTTCGAGCGGCACCCGGCCCTTGTCTTCGGGGACCATCTTAAGCTGCACGCCCTGTTGGCGGAGGTTCATCCACGGATAGATGTTCGCGGGAAACTCGACGCCGGTGGTGACAATGTTGTCGCCGCGAGAGAACTGCAAGCCGTTGGCCACATACGAGATGCCCTGGCTCGTGTTCGCGACGAACGTCACTTCTTCAGGATGGCAATGCAGCAGCTTGGCGGAAAGCTGGCGGACGCGCTTGGTCTCGGGGTACAGCCCGCCGCGTGTGTGGCCGTGATCGGCCGCCTCATCGGCATAGCGCCGCAGCGCGGCGGCGGCGCGGCCGGAGACGGGGCAGACTGCGGCGTGGTTCAGAAAGTTGTAGTGCCGTACAATCGGCATCTCGGCGCGGAGCGTTTCCACGTTTGCCAGGGTTTCTCCCCTGGCTGGCCGCGCCGGATTGCCTGAGAACGAGTTCATCATTCGCTGCCATGCCGCATGCGCGGCGCCGATCTTCACGTGGCCGAGGCTCCGCGAAGATGCCTGAATCAAAAGGCGTCCGGCGACTCCAACGCAGGACGCCACGCTCTTAGTAGTCTATTCCGCTCCATACGGCAATTCCATAACCCATCTGCGAATGCGGGATTTTCCGATGTCGACGAGGACCAGGAGAATCACGCATTGACGTGCGAAGTCCGGCTTCGCCAGGCATGACGCGAAGCACCGGAAAGTGAATGGCACGCCTAGCGTGGAAAGGCCAGCGCAGCCATTCCACCGCGCTTGCGGACATAGATGAACAACGCGATCGTCAAGCCGAACAGGATCAGCGTTCCCGGTTCAGGGACTGGCTCGGTCGTGCTGATGAGCGCGCCGGGCTGACTGGAACCGGCGGGCGACAATTCGAAATCAACGCCCTCGAACCCCATGATCGCGGCCGACGGCCCATTCATGATGAAGCCGATGGGATCGTTGAGAAACGCCTTCACGAACATCTGCTCGATCATGAACTCGACTTCCTCCTCCGACAGAATCTCGCCGCCCTTCATCGCTTCCATCAGTTCGTCGGCCGTGCGCTCCTTCTGTGCCGCGGCCGAGAAAATGCGGGGCGGCGCGGCCGTCGCCGGATTGCCGTTGAGCTGCAGCAGGCTAGCGAAGAGGTCCATGCCGATGTGGCCGGAAACATTGATCGGACCGGTGTCAAAGTCGGTCACCTGCTCGTGCTCAATGAGTACGCCGTCGGCCGTGAAGTTTCCTACATTCACGATGCGCATATCGAAATCGTAGAAACCCAGTGCGTTGATCTTGCCGGACGAGTCAAAGAGCATATTGCCGCTCCAGACAAAGTCCTGCACGCCGGTATTGACGGTCGCCGTGTATCGGAGCGGTTCCTTGTTGAACGATGAAACACCGCTGAACTGATTGAATACGCGCTGACCGGTTTCGGCGAGGAAATACACCTCCGGGATCGTGCGCGTATTGAATCCCGCGCGGCCGTGAATGCCGGTCAACTGCCCCTGCCCCAGCGACGGATCCGGCGAGAGATCGAGCGATAGCGCGCCGAGATTCAGCAGCGTCGACTCGCCGAATGAGTCGGGTCCGAAGAATCGGTAGAACTCGTACGCGTAACCCTGACCGACGCGATCAAACTCGACGCGCTGGAAGAACTGATTGAAATTGAGCAGCGGCCCGCCCTGCGGTTGCGTAAGCGAGCCGGGGCTCATGGCCAAGTTGAAATCGCGAAAGAGCGTTCGCTGCAGCGCTCCCCATTGGGCGTCTGCCGCCGATGTGAATGAAAACATCGCCATCGCACCGCACGCGATGCAGATCCGCCGTCGAACGTCCATGTGTCGTCTCCTCCCGCGAAAGCGCATGCTCGCAGCCGAGACCCGGCGCATGCGCGAAAGCTCACAAGACTCCAAAGCCGGCGGCCGCAAGACGAACGGCCGCCTCATCGGAAAATATCGGCCTTGCACAGCGCGCGGTTCACCTTGGAATTGCATTGAATAACGGCGGCGAATTGAGTTGCGCGCGTCTGATAATAACGCGACAATCACACCTGCCACGCCAATGAAATCACCCCGAATGCCGCACGGCAAAGTGAGTTTCGCGCAGAATCAGCGCGTTTGGAACACCAAGATAAGACCGCCGCCGCAATTCACCGCCCGCATTACATGACCGTGAAATATACCGATGCGGCGTAATCGAACATATCAGGCGTTAGCGCCTGTTCGCAGCCCGTGTAGAGGCACCGGTTCTTGACCTGCAGCAAAAGATCGCGCGGCTGACAGCAGCGAAACGGCCGACCGGACTTCCTATAGTGAGTCTCGATGAGATACTCGATGGATGCTCTGGCGCCGTCATCGATCTGGAAGCCCAGACCAGGCGCGACGAAGTCGAAGAGCTTTCGGAACTCGGCCTCCGTCGGATCGGGAACGTTGATCTTGTACGGTATACGTCGCAGGAACGCGTCGTCGCACAGGTCCTTGGGTTCGAGATTGGTCGAGAAGATGATCAACTGGTCGAACGGCACTTCCAGCTTCTTGCCGTTGGGCATGGTCAGGAAGTCAAATCGCTTCTCCAGAGGAACGATCCAGCGATTGAGCAGTTCGACCGGCCGCATGCGCTGGCGGCCGAAGTCGTCGATGACGAGCGTGCCGCAGTTCGACTTGAGCTGCACGGGCGCTTCGCACACTTTGCTGGTCTCGTTATATTGGATTTCAAGCGTGCCCATCGTCAATTCGCCGCCGACAACGATCGTCGGCCGTTGAATCTTGATCCAGCGTTCGTCGATCTTGCCCTGCTTGAAAATGGATTCCTTGCGCTGCTCGGCGGCGACATGGTTCGCGGTGTCGAACAGCTTGATGATGAAGCCGTCGCAGATCAGGCACTTCGGAATGTAGATCGTATCGCCGAAGCAGCGGGTGATGCGTTCGGCGATGCTGGTCTTGCCGTTGCCGGGAAATCCGTAGAGGAACA
>CAZRFP010000260.1:0-3761 GCA_964599535.1 uncultured Planctomycetaceae bacterium | reverse complement strand
CCCTGGCTTGAATTCGTCGGCAGCCGACTCATCGAAGGCCACTGCGATGAGATTGCATCACTGACAGCAGCCATAAGAGATAACGCGCCGCCCGAACGACTGGCGCGCGTGGCAATGCTATGTGTCGACCTGCGGTCGATTGAAACGCTGAATTCGGCCGCGCTTGAACGCGTAACCGACCGATGGCTCGCGAATCAACGGCCCACGATTGAACCGGAAGCGACGCTGCTACGGCAGATGAAGAGCGCTGCCGAAGCTCGCATGGAGCAACTGAATGAAATGGAAGCAGCGACCGAGCCAGTCGTCACCGGTCGTTAAGAAACCAGGGATTTCCGCTTGGCCCAAACGCCCAGATAGGAAAGGCCGCGGATTCAACATGGCTGAATCCGCGGCCTGCGTGCTTCTACCCAACACTCGGATATGCAGGTTGTCCTATCGGCACTGCCCGACTGGCAAGCCCGATTGTTAAACGGGCGAGCGGAGCAAGCGCGGGAACTTCGCGTCAACTGACAACTGGCGGCGCCTGCCGCACCGACGGCTTGATCGGCTTGTCGGACTCGTTCGAGACGAGCAAAGCCTGCATGATCTGGTCTCCGACCTGGGTCATGCCGTCAGGTGAGTAAGGCAGCATCATGACCGTGGCCTTGCAATTTGCTCCTACGGCACTCACGGTGTCGTAGTGCTGCGTCATGAGCACCATTCGCGTGGCTTCCTCCGGCGAGATGCCGGCTTCGGCGCACGCCTCGACCGACTCCTTCAGACCATTGGCGATGGCCAGACGCTGTCGGGCGATGCCGACGCCCTGCAGTTCCTTCGCGCGGGCCTCGGCTTCCGCTTCGGCGATGACGCGAATCTTCTTGGCTTCGGCCTCGTTTCGCGCCGCTTCCTTGAGGCGGGCCGACGCGTTGACCATGTTCATCGCTTCCTTCACCTTCTTGTCGGGCTGAATGTCATTGACCAGCGCCTGCAGGATCGTGTAGCCGAACTGCGACATGATGTCGTCGAGCCGCTCTTTCACGGCCGCGGCGATGCGCTCCTTCTCGGAGAAAACGTTGTCGATCGGCATTTCCGGCACGAGTGCGCGGACGGTGTCAAAAACATACGAGCTGATCTGCTGCGCCGGGTTCATCAGCTTGTAATGCGCGGCAAGGACGGCGTCGTCATCCTCGCGGACGAAGAACTGGACGGCAATCTTCAAATCGACGAAGACGTCGTCTTTGCTCTTCGACTCAACGCCGATCTCCAGCTCCCGCACGCGATGCGTGATCCGACCGGCCACGCGATCGAATATCGGCACTTTGAAGTTCAAGCCCGGTTGAGCGATCGCGTTGAACTTGCCGAAACGCTCGACCACCGCGCGCGTCTGCTGCTCAACGGTGAAAAGGCCGCTGAACACGACGACCAAGGCGAACACCGCCAGCAATCCCAATGGTATGACATAGAGCATCGCACTGTTCCTTTCTCCCGCCCGCTCGCGGGGTCGAACTGCTTTCCTTTACGCATATTCCGCGGAGACCAGCGCCACGCGGACATCGCGCAGCGGCTCCGAAATGTCATAGGAAGGAACTTCGATCGTTACGCGAACCCCGCGCGGAAGTTCCTCTATCGTCTTTTCCACGTTCACGGCCGATCTGCCCGCCGCATCGGTTCCGGTGATCTTCAACACCACCGACCGAAGCGTGAATCCGCCATTATACAGCGACAGGCCGAGCGGTTCAGTTCCGATCAACGACGTTCCACCCCACGCCGATTCGACCGCAACGTATAGATCCGCCGCCCGCTCGACCGGCCTCATCCCCGCCGGGGCAGACAACGGACTGGGATGCGACGCCCGGCCGGCCGATGTCGAGACGCCGATCAGCGGCTTTCCGCAGTGCCGACAGAATTGGGAGACCGGGAGATTTCGCCCGTGACATTCTCCGCAGATTCTCTCAGTGTCCATCGCACGCCATTCCCCGACCGCCAAGCCTGTCTTGCCGACGACGCGGCCCCTGCCGCCGGCCGATCCGATATTGTGCGGGCCGGTTGATCACCCACGACCAAGACCGCCCGTTTCATATAAGTGTAGTACAGAACACGGACGGTGCTACTATAAAATCGATTACGACTTCTACCGACGCGGCGGCAGTTCGATCGGCCGAAGTCACCATAAAGCAACAGCTTGCAAGGCAATTACGTTAAACAGGTCATCGGCGTTCGCCGGATCGCGCTTGACGCACAGGCCCGGGATAGGGCAGACTACGGCTCATCCAGGACATTCTTAAACCCGATCCGGAAAGGCCCGACATGGCCCGGACGAGATTTTATTTCATTCGCCTCGGCGTTTTTGCCGCACTGCTGGTTGCCAACGCAGCGTTATGGCTGGTTCAGAGCGACGTGCTACGGCTCGTGGCTCGCGAGCGGCATGTCCTTCTCGGGCGCTATTCGCGCACCCATTTTACCTGGATCATCGCGGTCGGCGCGGCATCCGTCGTTACGATGTTCATCCTGTCCGGCGCGACGCCGGAAAATCGGAAGCGGCGAGCATTCGCGACGGCCGCATTCGTCATCGCCGCCGTTCCGATGCTGCTCGTGACCGACATCGCGCTGCGCTTTCTCACGGTCTATCCCTATCTGCCCGGCGACGTGGTCTATCGTCGGCCGCTCAACTGGCAATTCTCAGGTGAATGGGTCGATTCCCCGGACATCCAGCGCTCGTATCCGATCCTGAAGCCCGGCTACGGACGTGTGCAATGCGTCATGACGTACGACGCCAACGGCTATCGGAACGCCGCCGTTCCCGATGACTGCGACATCGTTACACTCGGCGATTCGTTCACGGAAGGCTCACGCGTCAACGATTCGGAAACGTGGCCGGTGCTGTTGGCCGAGCAGACGGGCCTGAGCGTTTACAACCTCGGCGTGTCGGGCTATTCACCGCCAGAGTACCTCGCCTCACTGAAAGCGTACGGTCTGCCACTCAAGCCGCGCGTCGTGATCTGCATGCTCTACGAGGGCAACGACTTTCGTTCGGCCGAGATGGCGGCGCGATCGGGCGTTACCGTCGCGGCACTCATTAAGACATCGCCGCTGTTGCTGGGGCTGGACCGCTTTCTCGTGGACAAGCTCGGGCGGATTGGCGCGCGCGGCGACTTCCCGGGTTCCGAAGTGCTCGATTGGATGCCGCTGGCACTGCCCGACGGTGGCGACACGCGGTATTACGGTTTTGCCCCGAAGCAACTCGTCGAGTTGGCGATGGATGAAGAGAGTTTCGAAACGGGGGTGCAGTGGCAAGCCGCGCGGACCATCCTGTCCCGAATGCGCGATATGTGCCACGCAAACGACGCCGAACTCATTATTGCCTATGCGCCGAACAAGGCGCATGTCGTCATGCCGGCCGCGCTGGATACCGTGCCGATCGACAAGGTTCGCGCGTTTTTCTCGCTACGCTATCGCGGCCCGCTGCCGGAAGGCGACCAGTTCGCCCGGATGCTGGTGGGGCGGATGCGCTCGCGGCAGGACGTCATCGCCGAATGGTGTCAGAGCGAGTCGATCCCATTCGTCCCGCTGACCGAGCCGCTGCGCGCCGACGCAGTCGCCGGCAGACAGGTCTATTACACTTACGACAAGCACTGGTCCCCCGCCGGCCACGAGACGGCGGCGCGCGTGCTGGCGGAACTCTGCCGAGGTCGCCAATTCGCTCAGTCACAGTGACGGCACCTGACGAACCGGAGTGCCATCAGTTGTGCTGTCTCACGCGAAACGTAATCGTCGCCTTCAGA
>CAZRFP010000259.1:0-3763 GCA_964599535.1 uncultured Planctomycetaceae bacterium | reverse complement strand
TGAGTGGTAGGGTCTGGAGAGATGGGAGTTATTCGTTCTTTGCACGCAGTTCGTTACTTGTCTGTATCGCTGCGCTTGCTGCGATATCTCCATAATAACACGATGCCCCGGCATGTGAGGATACCGAGGCATCGTGGAAGTAGGACTTTAGGGCAATGTTTTCAGTGCTTCCAGGCTTTCCACCATCGTTCTGAACAGATCAATCACAATCTGCCGGTGTACTGGACTTCCCTTTGGCATGATCTCAGCGATCACGTTGCCATCCCGGTCGCACAGTTCTACCAGGGAAGTTTGACCGTTGGCGCAATGGATGTAGTAATCTTGCGGCATTACTTCATAGCCTCTCTTAACATTCGGTCAGCTTCAACTTGAAGCCACAACCGGTTGTAGTACTGACATCCTTTACAGATACAGGCGCATAGCTTTGTGGCAGGGCAGAATGGTGCATCATGGATGCACTGGATTAGAGTTGCATCGTGTATCGTAGGGCAATTCCTGTCGTGGGGATGTTGGGAACAATGCACCGGGATATCCCCATTGGATGAGTCAAACACACATCCGCAATCTAGTAATTCGCTCATATCTCAACCTCCTGCTACCACTCTATCACCTGCGCTTACTTCTGTCCCTGGTACTTTTGTACAGGGTCAATCGGCACGTGTACCTTATTCTGACAGTCGCTACACTTGGCGAATGATGTATCTCGCCAGTGCGAGTACTCATTTGACGTCTCTTTAACGCATCCACATGCACATGCGCATCTCATTTCCGCCATCTCCCTTCATGCCAATCGGCAACTATATGGACCAGTAATGCAAGGCAGCAAGCCAGCAGTACCAGGATCATCCACAACATCCACTCAGCGATGCTGCACCATGCGATCAGAGTAAGTGCCATGCAACCCACCATATGAATCCGACAATCCCGGCAAGGATCGTGATACTTACAGCAAGGCAGATTGCGAATACACCACCTAGAGCATAACTATCGAACATATCATCGTCTGATAAATGGAACATAACCTGGATTCACCTCACTATCCGGGTATTGCCACGAGCACGATAAACACTTGTATGCGGAACCTCCTACAATAATGATGGTACGAGATTTACAACGTGGACAGATCATTTATCGTAAACTCCTGTAGCCGTGTAACACTACAGTTAATGTAAGTAATAGTTGCCCTGGGATTCCTAGTCCTAACCATATTGCAACTATACATGTTACGGTCATTACAAGAGTGAATAGATCATCTATCCACGCTGGGATTTCTGGCTCTCTCAAATAATTCCTCTTTTCGCAGCGATGTAGACTGCGTTAACGTTGCAGCTAGCACCCAGGTATTCTCTAATCTTGCGGACCCTGTTGCGAACTGCGCTTTCAGCCTTATGAGTCTCAGTGGCTATGGTTGCCCAGGTCTGACCTTCGGCAAGTCTGCGTAACAGATCAACATCTTCCAGGGTAAGAGAGTGATATGCGTTCATAGTCTCGCCCACTCTCTCTTAATGCCACTCCATTCCTGTAACTCATCCCAGGTTATATCAGCAACTCTTAGCCTGTCTGCGGGCATCTTGCCGTGGAATCTGTTTCCAACTGTCATACCTGTATGTTTCACGATCAGGTAGTAAAAGAGTCGTTTGCGCTCAAAGCGAGTAAGATACTCTCCACCCTTCTCATTCAGACCACTTAAAAACTCCAGCGGTGAATCGTTTTCTCCCTGTTGCGCAATGGGCAATTTCAATCGCACATATCCGTTGAGAGTCTTACGGTAGTCCTGTAAGAACCTCTCAACTTGTTTCCCACTCATAACGTAGGGTTTCATTACTGCTACACCATCACTCACTAACCCCACTTTATCCAACTGTGGCATTCCAATAGTAATCAGCTTACGTGTATTCACTGGAATGCGCACATCTTCTGGATGCAGGTATGGTGACTGATCCTTGAGCCATTCCACGATCCGCTTACGGTAGAAGCTTTCATTTGAGTTGCGCTCATCGAGTGGCAGGTTCAATCCACGCATCTTATGGAAAAACACCTTGCCAGTCTTAGACTTTTTGACCGGCTTGCTATATTCGTACTGTCCAGTTTTCACTACGAAAAGATCATTAACTGTTTCAGGTGGTTCGAATGCGCCCGCTTCTTTACCGTGATATGAGACTAGTTCAGATGGTAGGTGCTCTTTTTCACCACTCCAGTAGATGGCATCTGTCATAGCGAGTATCGGTTGACTGCCTTTAGCCTGTAGCTCCATACATGCGTGCGCTACCTGTACCCTGGTGCAGGCGGTGATCCAACCTGCGTACAACTGGTTATAGCGGTCCCCAGCTTTTAACCCAATGATCTCAGGCTTGCCATTACGTTCTTCCAGGATTTCGGTAGCCATCACAAACTTGCCGTAAAGAGAGTTATCTACGACTTTTACCATTGTTTGTAGTGAGTCGTAGAATGAGTACTCTGTGTTGTTGCTGGCAGTCTTTAACTTCTCTCTATACTCATTTCGCATGTCTGCCAGTTTGAGACTTACACCAGCTATGGGCGCAGGCAATCTCTCCTTAAGTGCTACTATTACCCATTCCTCATCTGAGAATGTTGCACCATGTTTCTTGCAGAATTCCCGTTCCTCCAGGTAGTAGCTGGCCCGGAATGTCCCTATGGGGCGAATGTTCTGTTTCTGCGATGTTTTAACAGTTATGGGGTGATACTCTAAATGTTCTGGAATCGTGACGCTACCACGTATGATAACTGTGAAGATTTCAGAATTAAAGTCTCGCACATATTGTGTTGGATCGCCATGCCCAGGTATGAGTTGACAGACTCGCAAATCGGGCAGGCGTCTAATCTTGTGAGGATAGGCTGATGATATATCCGCAGTGTATGCTTGGGGGTGATAACCGATAGTAAATTGGTCCACGTAACCAGCACTGTACGCCTCACTTATGATTGACTCTGCGAGTTGAGTTGTAGGATTCAGTCCGAATGTGGAGTATTTCAGGTATTGCCATGAATTAGATTCGTAATCTTCCTGCGACAACATTTTACTTACGGCAGCATCTGCCAGCGATCCGGCAGATACAAGCAGAGATGGATATGCGCCAAAGACTTCATGGAAGATGGTTTGCAGGTGGTCTGCCATCATTCTAACGGTGCGGGCGTCCTGCTCATTACTGCGCAGCACATCTTTTTTGTAATTGCTGTCAGACTCAAATCGCTGCCAGTCTACTAGGTGAGTATATTTCTCTGTGGGATCATCTCCCATAGACTCATAATCAACCCATGTGTAGCCTAATGACTGTGCAGTAGTGGCAATGCGCTGTGGATAAAACTGAGAGATATTATATATCCATATCGTGCGCTGCCTGTTGTTCTCTATGATAGATAGGCGTAGACTTTTGGATGATATGTAATGGTCTACAACGAATTGTGCATTACCGATTTGGCGTACAAGTGGTGGTTTAGTGATCCATTCACCATTACGGTACTTGCCGGAGTAGCCACGTGAGATGAATACCTGTTCATCCGGTGTAGGATCAAACAGGCGGATAATACAGTTAATGTCCAGGTTGCCCCAGGTGGCTAGCTGGGTTCCTCGCTCTCTATTCTCCAGAATTCCGGTAAGGATATTAAATAGAGAGTGTAAGGTAGGGGAAATATCAGCGTGATAATAACCATCGGGATACGAGTAGCCCAATAGTTTAGGTTCGCCAGTCTCATAATTAGTCTCTATATCTAATCCCACTAAGGGAATTGGAGTATCACGGTG
>CAZRFP010000258.1:0-3780 GCA_964599535.1 uncultured Planctomycetaceae bacterium | reverse complement strand
TCGAACCCTCGACATTCACGTTGGCAACGTGACGCTCTACCACTGAGCTACACCCGCGCTGACAGCGGCGAAAACAAAACGGCTTTCGCGCAGTCCTATTTCCGCCTCTTCAGCCCCATTCTTTACAACTTTTCGCCCATTTCGTCAACAGGCTTCCGTAACCTCATCTTACAAACGGTCTTAACGGAAGATGGCTTAAGTCCAATCCCCCGTCCGCGTAAGCCCGCGAGACGACGCGATTGATCGGACCATTCAATCGGTCGGTGCTCAAAAGTTGATGTTGATCCTAACCGACAAGGATACATAGTATTAGTTTTAGGCGTTCATATCCCGACCATTCAAGGGCTTGATCATTGTGTCGTGCAGTGACTTGGGGCCGGGGTACACCATCGACATACTCAACAAACGCGTCGGCGAGGGGGATAATGAAACCAACCACCAAGTCAAAAGTGACGGCGATGATCCTGTTGAGCGGAATCAGCACCTTCGCCAGTTTCTCCGCGTGTATTCCGGACTTTGAGCTGCCCTATTTTCTAAACCCGGCGGCGAACAGTTGGGTGCTGCGATGGAACCAGATCGCCGTTGACGCCAGCGGACTCGATCATACGCCCGTCAAGCAGGGCGAAGATCGGCAATTCGGCCATCAACTCGGTCCGACGCGATCGAGCCGGGCCATGGCCATTGTTCACATCGCCATATTCGATGCCACGATTGCCGTGGTCGGCGGCTATGAGAGCTACACCGGCATCGATCCCGCGCCGGAGAACACGTCGCTCAAGGCGGCCATCGCGCAAGCCGCTCATGACACACTTGTGGCACTCTTTCCTTCGCAGGCTGCCTCGTTCGACGAAGCCCTCGAATATGATCTGAGCCACGTGCCGAACGCGGCCGCGCGCGACCGGGGTATCGTCGTCGGCCAGACGGCCGCGGCGGCGATTCTGGCGCTGCGACAAAACGATGGATCGGAGATTGAACAAACTCATACGTTCAGCGATGCGCCCGGGGCATGGCGCGTCGATCCGCTGAACCCGACGCAGACGCCGCACGGACCGAAGTGGCACCTGGTCAAGCCGTTCGTCTTGAACCGCGCCGAGCAGTTCCGCTGTCCCCCGCCGCCGGCGATCGACAGCAAGGAATACGCCGAAGCATACGAAGAAGTCATTCAGTTCGGCGGTGACGGCGTCGTGACACCCACGATGCGCACGGAGGAGCAATCCCGGATCGGCACCTATTGGGCCTACGACGGCACGCCGAGCCTGTGCGCGCCGCCGCGCCTTTACAACCAGTTGGCGCGCGGGATCGCACTCGATCGTCGCCTGAATGTCGTCGAGCTGGCACGGCTGCTCGCCCTCGTAAACGTCGCCATGGCCGACGCGGGTATCGCCGTCTGGGAATCGAAATATCATTACGACTACTGGCGACCGGTCACTGCCGTTCGCGAGTCAGATGCGGGCACCGGTCCGACCGGACTCGGTGACGGAAACGCGCTGACCCCCGGTGATCTGAACTTCACGCCGCTCGGCGCGCCGGCCAGCAACCTCGCCGGACCGAACTTCACCCCGCCCTTTCCGGCCTATCCGTCGGGCCACGCCGGCTTCGGCGGAGCGCTGTTCCAGACGCTCCGCAATTTCTTCGGCACCGATGACATCCGGTTCACGTTCGTCTCAGATGAGTTGAACGGCGAGACGCGCGACGGCACGGGCAACGTTCGCCCGCTCGCGCCGCGCACCTTCAATTCGCTCTCGCAGGCCGAAGAGGAAAACGGCCAGAGCCGCATTTATCTCGGCATTCACTGGAGCTTCGACAAGACCGAGGGCATCGTTCTGGGCAATCGCGTCGGAAACTATATTTTCGACAATGTGTTTCAGCCGAAGCGCTGACCTGCGCTCGCTCGCGGTGTCGATCGCCGGTTCATGATGCGCCGCTATTCGGCAAACAGCTTTGAAACGCTTGTCTGCATGTGAATGTTGTTGATGGCCTGCGCGAACAGCTTGGCCGTCGATACGACGCGCAGCTTCTCCGGCGGCGGCTCAAAGAGATACTCAATCGTGTCGGTCACGATCATCTCCCTGATCGGGCTGGCGTCGATGCGCGCGGCGGAGCCGGGCGTGAGCACGCCGTGGGCGACGGCCGCATACACATCCTTCGCGTTTTCCTCTTTCAGCTTCTGTGCCGTGGCGATGAGCGTGCCGCCGGTGATGGTGAAGTCGTCGACGATCAGGGCGTTGCGCCCGCTGACGTGACCGATGATGCGCTTGACGACGGCCTTCTCGCGGTGATCCTCGCGCGTCTTCTCCGCGATGACGGTCTTCGCGCCCAGGGCGCGGGAATAGGCATTCGCCATCTGGGCCGCGCCGACATCCGGCGCAACAACCACCCACTCCTTGTTCACCTTGCGCCGAAAGTACGCCGCGATGACCGGCAGCGCGAAGAGATGATCCACCGGCACGCGAAAGAAGCCCTGTATCTGCGGCGCGTGCAGGTCCATCGTGACGATGCGGTCGATGCCCGCCGCCTCCAGACAGTCGGCCACGACGCGGGCACGGATCGACACGCGCGGTTCGTCCTTCTTGTCGCCCTTGCCGTAGCTGAAGTACGGGATGACGGCCGTGACGCTGCGGGCGCTGGCGCGGCGGAAGGCATCCGCGTAGAAAAGAATCTCCATGAGATGATCGTTGACCGGATACGACAGCGACTGCACGAAGAACACGTCTCGCCCGCGGACGTTCTCCAACACACGAACGAACGTGTTGCCCTCGGAAAAATGCTTCGCCTCACACCGGCCGGGCCGGACGCCCAGATGTTTACACACGGCCTCGGTGAATCGCCGGCTCCCCGAGCCGGGAAAGATGAGCAGCTTGTTTCGCGTAGCCATGACGCGGAGTGTCGCAGCGCCGGGCGCACGGTGCAAGCCCGCGACGGCGATACAACATCATTAAAGCACGCAGTACGAGCCGCTCGATCCCCTTCGACGAATCACCCCCGTCCCGAGCAGTGCTCGCGCACCGGGCGGCAAATATTCCCGCCCCGTTGACCAAGTCCATGCAAGGCGGCAGCGCCGGGCATCGTATCACGGCCAACCGCAAGGGCAGAAAACCTCTTCGATAACCCACGCAGCGCGTCCTTCGCCGACACGCAACCACGCATCCATTAAGGAGGCACAAGCGATGAACCCCACCCACCCGATCGCACTGGGTCTATCTCTGCTGTCGATGTCCGGCCTGCTCGGCTGCACTGCCCCCCGGCAGTCCCGCGCCATCCCCACCCTCACATTGCCCGACCTGCCGACCGCCCTGCGGAACAGCCCCGGCTGCCTCGGCGTCGAACTCGCCCGCACCACCGGCGGCCAGGAGCTGGTCTTCGCGTGGTTTGAAAACAAGCAGGCCGTCGAGACCTGGTACGACAGCGACATTCATCAGCAGGCCATGCGGCGGTTCTTTCCCGAGGCTGGCGCCACCCGCCCGCTGCGGGGCGTGCCCGACCATGCCGGGCCGATCCTGACGATCGTGTCGATCACCTTCACGCGAGACGGGCACGTCGAAGGCACCGGCCTGCCGATCAGCCAACTGGCGATCGAACTCTACCAGCCGATCAAGGCCGGCCACTACATCGGCAAGACCTTCGCCCCGATGGGTATGGTGGTCCATTCGGCGTTGGAAGATGAGCGGCCGGATTAGGTGGTCGAAGCGCGCGCAGCGCGGTGCTGCCGGATGACATGCCGCAGTGCCCGGCTGCCATGCCGCAGCGCAGCGCCCGGCAGGGCGCTCACGACCATCACAT
>CAZRFP010000257.1:0-3792 GCA_964599535.1 uncultured Planctomycetaceae bacterium | reverse complement strand
CTATTGCGATGCAGTCGGGCTGATATCGGAGTTGCGGCACGAAATGCCGATCGAATCGCGGCGCTGCTGGCCGATGCCGACCACTGGGAGATTCGTCTTCATCTGTTGCAAATGCTCGACGCCGTGATGGCAGCCAAACATGCAGCCGTCGACGGCGCGTGGCAGCTTTTCGGAAAGAAGGCGCTGTCGGCCATGCATAAGTCGCTGATTCGAACGGTCGCGGATGAGAATCGCCTCGTTCGCGCCTGGTCGCTCAGCGTGCTCGGTCGGCTGGGTAACGCCCTGCCGACGGCAAGGCCGGACATCGCCCGGATCATTGCAATTGCCGAAGCGTCCGAAGCCGCATCCGTGAAGGCCCGCATTCGCGGGCTGCGCAAGGCGGGAGCGCTCGCATGGATGGAGCACTGACGCGAGTTGCTACCGGTCTTCTCAGGCGTCTTCTTGCTTCGCGGTTGATCACCTTCGAACGCGCGATAGATCGCGCAGCGCATCCTTGCCGACCCATCGCGCCGCGGGCAACGACGATTTTGCCAGTCGGTCGGCCAATTTGATCGCTTCGGCACGCAACCCTGGTCTTCTAAGGCCGATCGAACGCAAGGCCCAACTCACGCCTTTTTTCACAAAGTTGCGATCGTCACCGACTCCGCGCTCGATCAGCGGGAAGAAGGGTAAGAACTGTTTATCGAGCGCAGATTTGTCGTGGAGCGCGAGGCTCGCCATGAGCGCAAACCCCGCCCGACGAACAAACTCGCGCGGCGACTTGGCCCATTCCTTTGCTTTTGTCCAGGCATGAGGCGACTGATCGAAAAGCTTGAAACAGACGGTGTCGCAATCCGCCCAGTTTTCGAACTGCTTCGCCCAGCGGTCCATCTGAGCGGGCGTTACGCGCGTCGGATCATCAATCAGGGCAGCGAGCAGCCGGGCTTCGTACGCCCCGCTCTTCCACAACGCAGCCGCGAGCTTGTGCCGCTCGGCCGCATCGTGCTCTTTCTTGAGTTGCTTTGCCAGCGGTTGAAGCGTGCCCATCGACACGCCGTACACGTGCAGGCGTGTTTCAATGCCGTAACGCGACATGCCGTCGGCGACGCGCTGTGTGCCATTCTGTTCGAGCCATGCAAATATCTCCGCTGTGTTCACTGGAAGAGCTCCTGGAGTGCACAGTCGTCCGGCCCGGCGCTGCGCATGGCCAGAATATACGCTTGAGGTGCGGAATTCGCACGAACGGACCGAACGCCGATTCGGCGTAGAGGGTACTTCTCTTTCCTATTCTCGACATCGCTCATGATCTCTCCATAAACGCCTTAACCAGAAACGTAAAAATTATTACTTAGGTATTGACCTAACTATTTAGACGAGTTAGAATCCGGTCATGACCGCGATCGCCCATCAACTCGACGTTGCATACCACGCGCTTGCCAATGCCACTCGGCGAACGGTCGTTGAACGGCTGGGACAAGGCCCCGCTACCGTGAGCGAGTTGGCCAGGTTGTTCAAAATGGCTTTGCCTTCGTTTCTTCAACATCTGCACGTGCTTGAAGCGAGCGGATTGGTGAAGTCGCGGAAGAAAGGCCGCGTGCGTACCGTATGTGTCGTGCCGGAGCGACTTCGACTGGCGGCTGGCTGGCTGGAGCATCAGCGTTTGATCTGGGAGAAACGCCTGGATCAGTTAGACCACTACGTTAAGAACATGGAGAAAGATTCATGATCGACCGCCCCGAGATTAATCCCGAACTCGATCTGATGCTTGAGCGAGTCGTCGATGTCCGTCCGGAACTCGTCTGGCGCGCATGGACCGAGCCGGAGCATTTGAAGAAATGGTTCACGCCCGCGCCCTGGAGCACCGTCGATTGCAGGATCGACCTGCGGCCGGGCGGCATCTTCAGCACCACCATGCGCTCAGAGGACGGCACGGTGCAGCCCGAAAGCGCCGGCTGCTATCTTGAGATCGTCAAGGAGCGAAAGCTCGTGTGGACCGATGCGCTCGGACCGGGCTATCGTCCGAACGGGAAGCCGTTTATGACGGCGATGATTCTGATTGAACCCGAGGGCAACGGCACACGGTATCTCGCCATCGCCATGCACGCCGATGAAACAACGCGCAAGCAGCACGAAGACATGGGATTCCACTTCGGCTGGAGCTCAGCACTCGATCAACTCGTCGCGCATGCAAAGGAGATGTGACTATGTCGAGCGCATCGATCTCCATGCCGTCAGCAACCGTTGAAAAAGCGGCAGGACCATTGCTCTTGCTCGGAATAATCGCCGGGCCGTTTTATTTGCTCGTCGGCCTCGTTCAAGTTCTTCTGCGGGAAGGTTTCGACATTCGCCGCCATGCGTTGAGCCACCTCAGCAATGGCGAATTCGGCTGGGTGCAGATCACCAATTTTCTGTTCACCGGCTTGCTCGTCATCGCCGGCGCCATCGGCTGCCGCCGCGCTATTCGCACACAGCCGGCGGGAACATGGGGGCCGATTCTGCTGGGGTTTTATGGCGCGGGATTGATCGGCGCCGGCGTATTTCCGGCTGATCCCGCCCCGGGATTTCCACCCGGTACGGCGACATCCGATCAACTCAGCACGACCGGCCTGTTGCATTTTGCCATGGGCGGATTTGGATTCTACGCGCTCATCGCTGCATGTTTTGTTTTCATGCGTCGCTTCCTGCGCGAGCAACGCGCGGGTCTCGCCTGGTATTCAGCAGTGACGGGTGCCGGGTTCTTTGCGTCGTTTGCCGCCGTTGCATCCGGCTCAACGTCCCCTGCCGTGCTCATTGCGTTTTATGTCGCCGTGGTCTGGACTTTCGTTTGGCACACACTGCTCATGGTGCATATCGCGCGGCAAAACAATGTTCTAATGCGCGAATGACATCATCGAGACGCGCTGAGTCGTTGTCGCTCTTGAGATTGGAGATAAACAGAGCGCGCGACGGGGATAACTCTGCTGGTGGACGCGGATGAGCACGATAACGTGAAGGAGCAGGCTGGCCCCGCACTTCCACAATGCACCAGCCCTTGCATCCTCTCTGATGGCTTTGTTCGCCGTAGCATTTCCGCCAATCACAGTTGCCCGATCCACGATTGTATCACCTCGATGAGGGGCTTGGTCTTTGCATTGAGATCGCCGGCATTGGAAAACGTCACCATCGCGCGGTCTTTCGCGAGCCATTGAAGCAGACCGTTCGGATCCGGGATTGACCCTTGCATGACCTTGTCTTTCACCTTCGCGCCGGTGTGCAGGATGAGCATGAGCCGCGACAAATCGCCCTGCCCACGCAGATTCATCGTCGCAAAATGATCCACCGTTCGAAAGCTTGGCGCGTTCCACTTGATCTCCTCGACGATCGCCGGACTGACGCCGAGGATGATCTTCCGTAGCGCCGTGATGCACGGCTTAAGCGGATGATCCAGCTTGGCTAGAAATGCGGCAACACCCGCGTCGGCTCGCGACGCGCCCTTAGTCGAACTTCTCGAAAGAGTAGCGTTCTTTCGCTTGCCGGGTGTCGCATGTCGCCGACCTTCCGGCGCCGCCGTTGACGCCGATGCAACGCGTTTGGCGTGCTTCTTCAGGGACAATTTGTCCTCCTTTACAACTTCGCGCGGCGCCCATGCACATTTCGTCCATGTGACGCCGCGCGATTCAAATTCGCGGCCACCCTTCCTCTTACGCCGAGGCGAGCAGGCGATCCAGCGCCGCGTATCCGGCTTCCATACCATGCTCCATGCCCGAGGCCAACATAGCGTCGCGGACATCTTTCGTCGGGCACGAAATCGTCATCTTCATGTGAGTCTCATTG
>CAZRFP010000256.1:0-3820 GCA_964599535.1 uncultured Planctomycetaceae bacterium | reverse complement strand
CGCCAGGTCGTGGAGGGAGTCGTTGTCTTCGATGCCCCAGTCGTTCATCCGGTTGGCCACGAGGCCACGCGACGCGTGGTACCGTAATCATGGCATGTCAGACTCATCCCCTTTTCTGTCCACTCATTCCATTTTTCTTTCCCAGTCCGTCAATGTCGACGCGACAAGTTTAGCCACCTTGGCGTCGACGTTCGACTGAAGGGGCACGATAACCGATCTAACTCGGTCGCGGATCGAACACTGAGTAGATCGATTCGCAATTCCTATGAGTCCAACCAGCGCGTTGAGGATGGTACGGCCATTGCGCGTTTGTAGTTTCGAGGCTAGCACGTCGACCGCCGCGAGATTCGTGTACTTTCGTTCAAGAATGTCTCGGAGGACAAATTGGATTAGTCCGCTTCGGGTCTCGCCAAACCCAGCGTCAATCACTGAAAGCAGTTTTTCCTTCTGTTCGCCGCTGAGTTTTCCAAATTCGTTGTAGAAGAGAAGCCACAGAATCGCCATTTCATCAATATCCCACAACTTTGGCGACGTCAGTAGGCTCAGCAGTGCGTTGAACAATACGGCATCAAATGAAGTATCGAGGATCATATTCGTCGAGATTTCAAAGCTGATCTCGCGAAGCGAATCAGTATCGCCTCGTTCAACCGCGCTTAGAATGCGTGATAATAGCATCTCGATTTCGTTGTTCATAATCTCATTCGGTCGAGCGTAATAGTCGAACGAAAAATCGATATTGTATGGTAATATTCGTCGTCGAGCGCGAAGAGGTAGCAGTCGTTTCATGCTCCCGCATGAATACATGGTCCTCCATTGCATTTGCGGCAAGTCGTATCCAGTTGGAGCATGAATCCGCAAGTAGCGCCCCTTACCCCGACTCCGATGCCTTTAATCAGTTGTCCGGCACCTGCAATAATTCCGCCAATTATTCCTACCTTCACAGCATCCTCTTCGCTAATCTCAGGGAGCCGAACAGGCGAAGGTACGGGAGCTGGGGCAGGGGCTGGGAGGCGATTCCTGCAGTAGTGATTCCATAACGCTTCGTACATTTCATAAAACTTCTGGTGTTCGATCATGATTCGCCAATGATTGATCCGTTCCTCGTCACACGGATCCCAGCCGGGCTCTCCCTTCTCCTTGCCCTTGTTTTCCTTCCATTCTTTTTTTCTTTCACTGACTTCTCGCGCATGCTCACGCATTTTCCGGTCTACCTTGGCACACCACTCATTCATCCCCTTCGGATCGCGGAGAGGCGGAGGATTGATCCCGCCTGGGAGCGGCGGTGCAGGCGGCCTCTCTGTGGCTTGTGTGATATGGCCTTTGATTCCGCCGCCGGTAATCAGGCCGCCATACCCGAACGGGTCCAGCCATAGCAAGGTATTAGTAAAATTGACTTCGTATAGGTTAAACGTATTCCCGTAGTATTCAATCGGATCCCTCGTCAACCACCTCCCCGTCATCGGGTCGGCGAAGCGGTTGCGGTGGTCGTTGAGCGTGAGTTCGGCGTCGGCGGCCTCGCCGGACATGTCGGTGTCGAAGATGAAGTTCGGCCGGCCCTGGAACATGTACGGGTTGCCCACCAAACTCCGCGCCATGCGAACCGGCGACGGGCCGCTGCCATCCCAGATGCCGGCCTTCACGTCGAACAGGGCGTCGTCGGGGAAACCGACCACGCCATCACCGTCGAGGTCGGCACGCGGATCGAAGATGTTGCAGTTACCGGCGTCCACGAATCGGTCCCAGTCTTCCGAATCCACCACGCTGTCGCCCGTCATGTCGCCCGCACCGGCGCACTCGCGAATCAGCGGCTTGCCATACGGATCGTACGAATAGCTCTCGACGATCGCTCCCGTGTTGGCGACCAGCGCCCGGACATTGTACATCCGATCGATCGCATAATAAAAGGTCGCACCAATCGGACCGCCCGACCCGCCCAGCAGCGGATCATACACCGACCGCATCATCAGCCGCTCGTCGATGTAGCTTACGCCATGCACATACCAGCGAAACAGCGTCTCGCCGTCGGCGCTGGTCTCCAGAATCTCGTTCACGCCGTCGTAGTAGAACAGATTCGCGCCGAGTAAGTCATCCAGCTCCGGATCGGAATCGAAGCCGCCGCGCTTGATCCGCCGGCCGAGGGCGTCGTACTCGAACCGGCCGACCACGTTTTCGCCACCATCAGTGAGCGTCGTGAGCCGGTTCAGATGATCGTAGGCCGCGTTGTAGAACAGCGTGCCCGTCACGTTCGGAACGCGCGCCTGGTTCCCCGCCAGGTCGTGGAGGGAGTCGTTGTCTTCGATGCCCCAGTCGTTCATCCGGTTGCATGTAAGTAGCATCCGAGGCATGACATATTCAGAATGTCCCCTTTATCCCCCCGGCACCTCCCATACGGCTTTCTCCCCGTTTCGGTCGAGGATTTCAATTTTTGGAGTCTGCTTGTCATCGGTCCCCAATCGGAGTTGTTTCTTTTCTTGCGAATCTCTAAAAACTATAGAACTTCCAGCATTAGAAGACGTGATGAGAATGCGGCGATTGCCCTCAGAATCGCAAAGAATGATCTCTGAATCAAGGTCGGAACTAGAGCTACGCTGCACCTCTATTCCAAACTCTGATCTACAAATTCCAGTAGCCTCGAAAAACCGCAGCCGGGGAGACTCGTATTCATTGCTAAGCCTTGCGAGCACCTTACCCTTTTCATTCACAACTTCAAATGCCTGCGCCCGAATTACACGTTTACCAGCCAATTCAGGAGTCTCAGCCGTTGCAGTTGATAACATGAAACCATTATGTCCATTCATAAAGGTGTTTCCAAGAAATTGAAAAACCAGGCCCAATCCCAACAATAGAAGCATGCCAATATTCTGTCGTTTCAACTTCTTGATTTGTGCTCGCACTGAATAATCGTTGTGTGACAACAGCATAAATTGCTCCATTCGTTGACAAGGAATTCTATAAGTAAGCGTAGCTCGGCACCTTTCGATGCAATGCGCGACTTGCGTTTAAGGCCCTATTCCAGAGCGAATAGGAGGGTACTTATCTCCCTGTTTACCGCCGTACCAACCACCGCTATAGTCTGGCCCGGGTATTTTATGAGCTGACTTACAAGCGTCTTTGCAGTCCAGATCGGCTAGTGCAGCTAGAATTCCAATTGCGTTGGCAAGAATGTCACCGGCCGTGTCAATTGGCCAAACGCGTGGATGCTGCCCATCAAATTTGGGATGGTCTTTTCTTGTTCCCCCTATTTGAAACTTAAATCCCAACAATGTCTCAATTTCATAGCCAACGCCGCCTGCAAAATTTATTCCAGCTAGAAACATGACTGCTTTGGCTGCGTTCCTATCCGCCTGATCTTGAGTTCCTCCATTCGCTAGTGTGCCTAACGCTGCTGCTGCGGCGGCGGCCGCAGCGCCGCTCGCCCCTCCTAAACACTCCTTTTGGGCATTACATGAATTGAGGCAGTGTTCAAGTTTCATATCGTTAGTTTCAGGCACATAGTCTTGTTTCCGTAGGTCATTTAATTCTTCCTTGGTAATACATGTTGCTCGCTTGAGACAATTTGGCTCGCCGGAACAGGGTCCCTTCGCATTAGATTGATTTTGGTTGGAACTTCCCGACGCTAACATTGAATATGGTTGGCACCATTGCTGAGTTCCATTCGGATCCCAGAAAACGCTCGGCGTTGATCCTAACAACTCAAAGAAATTCACCCCTCCCGCATACCCAATCGGATCCCGCGTCAGCCATCTTCCTGTCATCGGGTCGGCAAAGCGGTTGCGGTGGTCGTTGAGCGTGAGTTCGGCGTCGGCGGCCTCGCCGGACA
>CAZRFP010000255.1:0-3862 GCA_964599535.1 uncultured Planctomycetaceae bacterium | reverse complement strand
CCCGAGAAGGAATGCTTGCTCGTGCCGGGATATCATTGCACCTATGTGCTGGGCTTCCCGTTCCAGGGCGCGGGTACCGTTTGCTCGCCGGACGTTTGCCCGGTTCCGGCCGGCGCGTGCTGCCTCTCGAACGGTGAGTGCATGCTGGCTATTGAAGTGGACTGTGACTCTATAGGCGGGACGTATCAAGATGATTTCACTGATTGCAGTCAGGTCAACTGCCCGCCCGCGACGGGGGCCTGCTGTTACTCTGACGGATGGTGCGAGATCAAGACGTCTGCGCAATGCTCCCAGTCACAGGGTTCCTATCAGGGCGATGAAGTGACATGCGACGAGGCGGAGTGCCCTCAGCCGACGGGCGCCTGCTGCTTCGGTCAGAATGAATGCTCCGAGCTGACCGAGGACGAGTGTGCGTTTTTCATGGGCGAATATCAGGGCGACTTTACCTCGTGTGATTCGGGCTTTTGCAGCGTGACGGGTGCCTGCTGCTTCGGCGAAAACGAGTGCGACGTGATGACGCATGAGGCGTGCTACAACGGCGGCGGGCTTTATCTCGGCGATTTCTCGCACTGCGACAATAATCCGTGCTCGCAGCCTGTCGGCGCCTGCTGCTTTGACGAGTCGCCGTGTGAGAATCGGACATTGGGCGACTGCCTTCAGAGCGGCGGATTTTATCAGGGTGACGGCATCCGATGCCTGCTTCCGCCCTGCACGCCGACGAGCTATCCTTGTTGTCCAGCATCGTAGCGCGGGGCGAGCGGGCGCACGAATCAAGTCCGGTAGAAAATAGAATAGACTGAGAACGGATGACATGCTTCTGCATGGGCTGCTTGCGGCGTTTTCGGAACATTCGATTTCGACTTTCTTACATCTACTTGTGGACCGAGACACCCGAGTCTTCGGGTGGTTGTGATTCGGTCCGTGCGCACCGGCGGGACGCCGATGCCCCCACCCGCAAATTCGTCTGCCCCGGCCTACTTGTTATCAGCGCGCACAAGTTGAGCATTCGGCGCCATCGCACTGTCATCTCTTCACGCTCGCGGCGAAATGGTGATGGCAGTCGCGAAGCGATGTCCTGAGACCATCGTTACGGTGCGGTGCTGTGCCACTTCTGGATTTCCGGAACCGGCATCGGTCCATAATCGCGGCGATTGCCCATAAAGTCGCGATTGACGTTGTTGCGGCCGGTCCGCGCCTCGTGCGCGATCTTTGCTGAACCCCCGAGACGAAACATATCTTATGGTTTGCCTGAATTAACCCACGCCGAAGCGCCTTCGGCGCACAACTGAGTGAATGATGCAAGTCGGCCGGCGTTGGCGGATGTCGGCCTCCGATCCGGTCATGCGGCGCGCAGAGCGCGGCATGGGATCGCTTCCATCCTTTCCGCTGCAAAGGAGCAAAACCGATGATCGTGGTGGAAAGTCCGATTTGGACGACCGCTGTGCTCGCGTTCTCGCTGCTGTGCATGGGCTGCATCCTGCCGGAAACCCCGCGCACGGTGAACGGCATGCTGGGCGACGGCGCCCGCGAGGAGAGCGGCTTGGCCGAGTATTACGCGTATCACAACGACCAGGGCATGCTCGCCGATCGCTCGATCGCCGACATTCATTTCGTCCCGCACTCCGTTCACTTATCCGGAACCGGTGAGGCGCGGCTGGCGAGGTATGCCGAATTGTTGGATGGTGACGGCGGGATCATTCATTATGAGACCTCGATTTGCGACGAGGACTTAATTGAAGCACGCCTCGCGGTCGCCCGAAGTTATCTGGCGAAGGCCTCGCAGACCGGTAATTCGGTTCACGTTGTCCTCGGACTTCCGAACGGCCGGGGTATGCCGGCAACGGAATCCGCGGGAGGTCAGGCGGTCGCCCGCCAGGCCGAGCAACGCGGCACGGCCTACCGCCTTGCAGAATCGGGAGCCTTTTCGAGCGGAGGCAGATAATGATGAACGTCAATGAACACCATTGCCAGACGTATGACATGGCCGCGTCGCGCCGGTTCGACACCAACGCGTTGAAGCGCACGGGTTGCTTACTCTGTGCGTTGATCGTGCTGCTCTTCACGGGCTGCTCGGCCAACGAACAGGAATACAGCGACGGCATGCGCATCTCAGGCTCGACGCACATGGCGTCGGCGAGCCTGCTGGAGCGTCAGAACAATCTGCCGGCCGCGATGAAGCAGTATCAGGACGTGATTGAAGTCGAGCCGCAGCGGACGTCTGCGTATCATGGTCTGGGGCGGATTCACTTTCTGATGGGACATCTTGACGAAGCTGAAAACACGCTGATGCGCGGCATCGGCACCAACAAGGATGTTCCGTCGCTGCACAATAATCTGGGATTCACCTATCTGAAGCAGCGCAAGTACGACGAGGCCGAGAAGGCCTTTCGCCGGGCGCTGGAGCTTTCGCCGTCGTTTCAGCGGGCACGGATGAATCTGGGCATGACGCTGGCACGAGCGAACCGGTTGAGCGAAAGCTTTTCAGAATTTCGACAGGTTCTGCCGCGCGAAGACGCCTACTTCAACATCGCGGTGATCCGAGCGGAAGAGGAAGACTACGACGGCGCGGCCCAGGCGCTGCGTGAGGCGCTGGCTTTCAATCCGGACTATGAACCGGCGATGGATCATCTCGATCGAATCGTCCGAATCGCCCGGGCTGAGAACGACGCCAAGGCGGCCATGTCGCGCCTGGCGGCGCGAAACGCGATTGCCTCATTCAGTGAACCCGTCGGATCGGCCTCGATGACGCGCCGGCCTACGTGTGCCATGCTGGATAGCGGCGCTAACGACGAGGCGGCGCCGGAGATCGCGGAAACCATCGTTGCGGCTTCGTCAAACGAGACAGATGTAGAATTGCCGAACGATGCGGACATCGCGACGGCACAAGCCGACGATGTCGCGATCACGCAGGACGCAGAACTGGTCGGTCCGCCGATCGAACTGGCCGCCCGGGCTGAAGACAAGGGCCCATCGGCTGCGAAGCCGAGTGCCGCGTCCGAGGCGAAGCTCAATGATTCAAGCCAACAGAGCGAAGATCGACAGACGACGCGCGTGGGTTCGATCGATCGATCGCGAAAGGACCGCACGGTTCAGCCGGCGTATTCGGCAAACGGCGAGAAGACAGTCGTGGCCGGCAAGGCGGGTGATCCGGAGTGAGTTGAAGTAAAGTACCAGCAGACTGCAATCACACGCCCGACGGGATGAGACCCCGTTGGGCGTTTTTTTTTCGAAAGTGGGCAAGCTCCGTGAGAATTGCGCATGGTGTTGCGCGGGCGGCATTCGCCGTCACACCGGGACCGCAAGCGCTTCGACGATGGGCGGCAGGCCGAAATCGACAAGGTCTGGAGATGGCGTGACAACGGCGATCGTGGCCGCGCCGAGGTACTCGGCCGCCGCGGCCTTGACGTGATCGGGCGTGACGGCGCGTGTTTCTGCAAGCACACGATCGGCGTCGTCGATGCCGAGACCGAATAATTCATCCAGCCCGGTGCGCGCGGCGAATTCCGATGCCGACTGGTGCTGATCCAACTCGCCCATGATGACCATGTTTCGAGCGCGCTCGACTTCTTCGGCGTCGAACCGCCCTTCCCGCAGCGCGTCGATCTCGGCCTTGACGATCTTGTAGACCTCGTTGATGCGATCCGGTTCGCAGCCGGCAACGAAGGCGATGTAGCCGGGAAGAATGCCGATCAGCCCGGCCGGGGCAATTTCGTAGACCATGTCACGGTCTCCGCCGCGCAGAGCGGCAAAGAGCCGTCCGCCGGAGAGGGAGTAACCCGCAAGCATGGTTTCGAGGACGGTGACGCCTGCGCGGTGCTCGATGTCGGCGACGGCCAGGCCGGGAAATCCGACGAAGAGGCCC
>CAZRFP010000254.1:0-3918 GCA_964599535.1 uncultured Planctomycetaceae bacterium | reverse complement strand
CGCCTGACGGATGCCTTTGGCAGGCATGGCGACTTCCGCAACACGATTCTGATCATGACGAGCAACATCGGCGCGGACAAGATCACGCATCAAGCCACCTTCGGCTTCGAAAAACGCGACGAGGACACCAGCTACGAGCGCATGGTCGAAATGCTCAAGCAGGAGTTGGAAGGCTACTTCCGGCCTGAGTTTCTCAACCGCGTCGATGAGATCGTGGTCTTCCGCAAGCTGCAGCACGAGCAGCTCGTTTCGATCGTCGAGCTGGAGTTGAACAAGGTGGCCAAGCGCCTTCAGGAGAAGGGTTTCACGCTTGAGGTTCAGGAGTCCGCGAAGGAGTTCCTGCTCGAAAAGGGCACCGACGAGAAGTTCGGCGCTCGCCCCCTTCGCCGGGCCATTGAGCAGTTGCTCGAAGACCCGATCAGCGAAGGCCTGCTCCGCCGCCAGTTCACGGGCAAGAACCGCATCATCGTCACAGCCGGCGAAGATGCGGACGGTAAGAAGAAGATCAGTCTCGAGGCCGTTGTCAGCGGCGAGACCAAGCCTGCGTTGGCCGGCACGACCGCCGAAGCGACCTGATTCCGGCGGACAACGAATCCGGCATACCGTTCAATGAACAACGCCGCGCGACACAGCCGAGTGCTTTGTCCGCGGCGTTTTCTCTTGCGCCGTCAGAACGGCCAAATGTACGGTGCAAGTGCTACGGCCACGACAAACCAAATCAGATTCAGCGGAATGCCGGCCCGCGTAAAATCGGTGAAGCGGTAACCGCCGGGTCCGAACACCATCATGTGTGTCTGATATCCGATCGGCGAGGCAAACGCGGCCGAAGCCGCGATGGCGACGATCATGACAAATGGCCGCGCATCGACGCCGAGCTTCTGGGCCGTCGCAATGGCAATCGGAAACATGAGTGCCGCAGCCGCGTTGTTTGTGACGATTTCCGTAAAAACGCTGACGAGCAAGTACATCATCGCCAGTGCGCCGATCGGACCGAATTGCTCGGCGATCGGCATGAAGGCTTGAGCGATGAACTCGGCCGCGCCGGTCTTTTCGATGGCCCGCGAGATGCCGAATGACGCGGCGATAACGAAAAGCACCTGATATTCAATGAAGCGTCGCGCGTTGGCGGCGGCGACACACCGCGTGACAACCATCGCGCCGGCCGCCAGAAACGCAATCAGTACTCGCAACGGCTCGATTTGATCGCACAGGGCCGCCGACACACCGAACGCTCGGAGTATGTCCGGCGCGGCCATCAGAACAATCATCATCGCCATGACGCCGATCGCGAGCGGGGCCTTTTCGTGGCGCACCGGTGCGGCGTCTTCGAGTTCGCCGACAAGGTAGAAGTCCGGATTGTTGCGATGGGCGCGGACGAAACCGACAGACGTTTGAAGGAGCAACGTATCGCCGGCGCGCAAGACGATGTCGCCGATCTTGCCTTGAAGGCGCTCTCCATTGCGATGCACGGCGATTACCGCCGCGTCGTAGACCGTGCGAAAATTCGACTCGCGCACGCCGCGCCCGACAAGCGGACTACTCGTGCTGATGACCGCTTCGCAAAAGCGACGGCCCACTCCTCGAAGCGCTGCGCCCCCCCTCTCATCTTCCGTCGCGGGCGTGAGGCCTTTGATCTTCTGCAAATCGACAATCGTTCCGACGACGCCGGCAAAGACGAGCCGGTCGCCCACCTCAAGCGCCTCGTCCGGCGCAACGGGCGCGATGATGCGACCGCCGCGGTTGATTTCGACGAGAAACAGGCCCGGCAGATGGCGTAGTCCGGCCTTGCGCACCGTCGCGCCGATGTGCGGACAATCCGGTCCGACGATCATCTCAACAAGATACTCGCGGCGGGAAGCGTCGATTCGCTCGGCGAATTCCTGCCGCGTCGGTACGAGCCTCGGCAGAATGAAAATAATGAATGCGCCGCTCAAGACGGCGATCGGCAGACCCACCGCGCCGATCTCAAAGAAAGCCATGCCGCTCATGCCGGCATCGAGCATGAGGCCATGCACGACAAGATTCGTGCTCGTGCCGATGAGCGTGCAGCAGCCGCCGATGATGCTGGCAAAACTAATCGGCATGAGCAGGCGCGACGGCGCGATGCGATGCTTGCGGCACCAGTCGAGAACGACGGGGATCGCCATCGCGACAACGGTCGTGTTGTTCAAGAAGGCCGAAACAAGCGACAATACGACCGTGAGGCGAATCAGCGAGCGGCGTTCGTCGGCCTCGACGCCCAGCAGCTTGTGCGAAACCACATCGAGCGCCCCGGTCTCGCGCAGTCCTGCCGCCACGACAAACAACGCCGCAATCGTCAACATGCCGGCGTTTGAGAAGCCGGATAGCGCCTCCTGCGGCGTGATGATGCCGGCCAGCCCAAGCAGCGTCACCCCGCCGATAAAAATCACGTCGGCCAGATGAGCGCGGCGTATCACGCCGTACACCATCAGTACGATGAGACCAAGCGTGAACCAGCCTTGAAGCGGCATTTAACGTGTTCCGTATCCGTTCGTGCGGCCGCGATTCGGCATGATCGCCGGGCAATCGGCAGGCCGCCTTGGCGCGCGGAGACCCTTGATTCGCCACGCGGCTGCTGATATTATCGTCACTTGTATGAAGCGGATCGAGCGGCAGTTGGCTGATAATCACTGCCGTCGCATTAAAAACTCGGCTCGCGAGCAAATCGACCGCCGGTTTTGAGTTTGGCGGCCTACAATCGCGAAACCGAGGCTCCTTCAGCAGAACGACGCGCATGACCACGCTTTTTCAACAACAGGTGCAACAACAGGCCGAGTGACACTCGGCCGTCACTTCGGATTGCACCGGTCCGCGGCGCGTCAACATTTTCAAATCGAACCACTTGAATCAGTCCTCTTTCGCGTTCGATTGTTCATTCCCCTTCCGACGCCCACCGCGATCATTCCGGCAAGCCGAAGCAAACGACCGCTGAGGCACCCGTCGGAGTTGTGATTTCTCGGGTGGGAAGGATCAAAGGTTCGCATCAACATGGAGTTATGCAAAGGGCATGATATGGCCGGCGCGATTGTTTCGCGTCTTGCCGATCGGCCGCATGAGGGGCGTAGCCGCTGACGTACGAAGCGGGTTAAATGAGCGCGCGGCGCGTCGATGTTCGACACGTCGAATACCAGGCGCTTGGCTTTTTTCAATCAGCTTGTTGCAGGCTGGGAGACAACACACATGGGATCGGAATCGGCACGTGATCGTGCAGTGTCCGCCGCCATTTCGTGGCGCGAACACAGAGTCAAACTGACGATGCCCACCGAACGGGTGGACGCCTATTTCGGCGCGGATGTCTTCAGCCAGCGCACCATGCAGCAGCGCCTTCCCAAACCGATCTATCGCAAACTCATGCAGACGCTGACACACGGCGAGCCGCTTGATCCGCAGGTCGCGGATGTCGTCGCATCGACCATGAAGGACTGGGCCATCGAAAACGGCGCATCGCACTTCACGCACTGGTTTCAGCCGCTGACGGGGCTGACGGCGGAAAAACACGACTCGCTCATCCAGCCGACGGGCGACGGCAGCGTCATCTACGCGCTGTCCGGTTCCGACTTGTGCCAGGGCGAGCCGGATGCATCGAGTTTCCCTTCGGGCGGGCTGCGCGCGACCTTCGAAGCGCGCGGCTACACGGCGTGGGATGTTTCCAGCCCCGCGTTTCTGATGCGCAGTGACAACAATGTGACACTGTGCATTCCAACCGCGTTTGTCTCATGGAACGGGGAATCGCTCGATCAGAAGACCCCCCTGCTCCGCTCAATGGAGGCGCTTTCCAGACAGGCCCTTCGCATTTTGCGCCTCTTCGGCAAGGCCGAAGGCGTCAACCGCGTCTACACCACGGTCGGACCGGAGCAGGAGTTTTTCCTGATCGACGAGAACCTGTATTACGCCCGC
>CAZRFP010000253.1:0-3974 GCA_964599535.1 uncultured Planctomycetaceae bacterium | reverse complement strand
CCGTCTGGACGCGGATGTTGACCAGCGCGGGGAAGACCTGGTCGCGGGCCAGCTCGATCATCTTGCGCAAGTCCTCGCGCAGGGCCTCGGCCTTGCGAAGGTCGTCCGATATCGGCGAATTGTCGGCACGCAGAATGGACCAGCCGGCCATGCCGGACAGGATAACCAGTGCCGACATCATGGCACATCGCAGCCGCGCGCGGGAAACTGCGGGGATCTTCATCGCGATTTTCCTTTCCATATAGGGAGCAAACGAGCCAGTCGCGACCGACAGGCCGACATTGCCTTCCCCCCATACGCCGGAAGTGTCGGGCATCGCAGGCCGTTTCGCAAGTGCGCTGCCGGGCGTTTGACGAACATGCTAGGCGGTTTGCTCATGAAAGCCGGCTTCGCCGATCAGTTTGACGAAACGAACCGCGATAAGCGATCTTTCGATCAGATGCTCGCCCTCTCGCGAAACCAGCGTCAATTGCTGCGATTCGGACGGACCCAGCGGAAGGACCAGGCGACCGCTATCGGCCAGTTGTTCGACCAGCGGCTGCACCAGCCGCGGCGCGCCGGCCGCGACGAGGATGCGATCGAACGGCGCATGCGCCGGCCAGCCAAGACTGCCGTCGCCGACGCGAAACGTGACGTTCTCGATGCCGAGTTCAGCGAGCCGCCCTTCGGCCTGCTCGGATAGCGGGGCCAGTCGTTCGACGGAATAGACGTGTGCGGCCAAGCGCGCGAGAACGGCGGTCTGGTAGCCCGTGCCGGTGCCGATTTCGAGCACGCGATGATGCGGTTCGATATCGAGGACATCGGTCATATACGCGACGATATAGGGCTGGGAGATGGTCTGGCCCATCTCGGCGGCCAACGCCCGATCGTCATAGGCATTTGCGGCCTGGTCCGGCGTAACGAATCGCTCCCGCGGGACGAATCGCATGGCGTCCAGAATTCGCGGGTCGGTGATGCCGCGCTGGGCGATCTGCGTTTGTACCATTTTTTCGCGGGCGTGTGCGGGGTCCATGAGAAGTGATATCGGACGAATACGTAACTCGTTGCAGCGACTTGACTAGCCGCCCAGTGCGGGGTTCGCGATATTTCACTGAACCCTGCGATCCTGTTTGCCGTTCTCTATGGTGTAACCAGGCGGCACTGCCGGTTTCGCTGCAATTGCGAGCCTGCCGCCGCGTTTTCTTGTTTAGAGCCGTTTGGCACGGTAGACTCTAGTTGAGTGTGAAGCATGTGCCCACATGGGCATCGGGCGAGGAGACAGGTCATACGCCAATGGGGAACCGGCGACGGACATCACGGCTTGCGGCTGGGCTCGCGCTGGCGATGCTGACGGCCGTCGGCTGTCAGGAGATCGGCGGCGATCCGAGCGCCCGCAGCGAAACCGACGCCGGCATGGTGTCACCACTCCTGCCCGTCGCCCGGTGTACCGATCTTTCCGACGCGGACAAGGCCGCCCGCGAGATGATCGAGGCGATCAACACCGAGCGCGCCAAGCGCGATCTCAAGCCTTTGCGAACCAGCGCGTCGCTCATGCAGGTGGCAGACTTCTACGCCTGCCGTCTCGTGGACGGGCGGTTCTTTGATCATGAAGACCCCTTCGACGGTTCGACCGTGGATACGCGGGCGACGGATTTCGGCTATGCGTTCTACCAGATCGGCGAAAACCTCGCGGCGCAGCAGCCGTCGGTAGCTGACGCGATGGCCTCGCTGATGCGCTCGCCGACGCACCGTGCGAATATTCTCGATCCGATCTATACGGAAGTCGGCGTGGCCGTGAAGCTGGGCGGCGAGCACGGCATCTACTGGGTGCAGGAGTTCGGCCGGCCGATCTCGGATGAGATGCCCGCGCCATCCGAAGCGCGCCCGACGAAGAGCGGCACTGCGACCCCGCCGACAACGCTGCCGGCGGATCGCGATGAACCCACACCCGCGAGGCCGACGACGCAAACGGCGGGCTGATGTCGTCATGCCGGTGGCGCGGCACATCTGAACAGTCTCAATTTATTGACACAAATCGCGAAAACCAATCCGAGCACGATATCCAAGCATAAAGCGCAAGCGAGCGGGCATTGAATCGCGGCGTTGGGTTGCGTGCGGTATTGCGCATTCAAGCGATTTCACTGCGCCGAACGCCACCGCTTCCTGACGGGCGCGGCTCGGATTGCGCGGCTCTGATTAGGCGGTTCCGACTGTGGCACCGGCGTCTCGCCGGTGCGTACCGCGGTGCGTGAGTTTCGAACCTGGCTCAGCGGGAACGCCACCGCTTCCTTACAGGCGCGGCTCTGATTGGACGGCTCCGATTGCGCCGCGTTGATTGCGCGGCTCTGATTGGTCGACTCGGATGGAACGCTGATAACTCGCGTGCGGCGTTGTGGGCATTTCACATCTTTGCACCCCGCGCGTTATACTTCGGGCACGTTTGAAATCGTAAACAGCGCCGAATAGAGGCCGCCCCGTCGCTACGATGGTGCGGCCACCGCCGCCGAGACGGCGCGGCCGACCGCCGAGGAGTGATGCCATGTTGATGCCGTATCGACCCGAATCTTACGTCAACTTCGCCGAAGCCGAGCCGCGCCAGAAGATGCTCGACGCGCTGAAGCTCGTCGAATCGCAACTGGGGCGCAGCTACCCTCTGCGCATCGGCGGCCGAAAGATCGAGACCCAGCAGAAGATCGAATCCTACAATCCGGCCAAGACCGACCAGATCATCGGGCACATCGGAAAGGCCAGCTCCGAACAGGCGCTGCAGGCCGTCGCCGCGGCCGACGAGGCGTTCAAGAGCTGGTCGCGCGTCGATCCGGATGTGCGGGCGCGCTATCTGCTCCGCGCGGCGGCCATGCTGCGCCGGCGCGTGTACGAATTCAGCGCGTGGATGGTCTTTGAAGAATCAAAAAGCTGGATCGAGGCCTATGCCGATGCCTGCGAGTGCATCGACTTTCTCGAATTCTACGGCCGCGAGATGATGCGCCTCGGCGGCGCGATGCCCGTCACGCCGTTTGAGGGCGAGGAGAACGAGCTTCGCTACATCCCGCTCGGCGTCGGCGCGGTCATTCCGCCGTGGAACTTTCCGCTGGCGATCATGGCGGGCATGACGACGGCGGCGATCGTGACGGGCAACACCGTCGTGTTGAAGCCTGCGAGCACGGCGCCGGTCATCGCGGCGAAGTTCATGGAGCTGCTGTGCGACGACTGCATGTTGCCGCCCGGCGTGGTGAACTTCGTGCCCGGCAGCGGAAGCGAGATCGGCGATGTCATCGTCGATCATCCGCGCACGCGGTTCATCGCGTTCACCGGCTCGCGCGATGTCGGCCTGCGCATCTTCGAGCGCGCGGCCAAGGTTCACCCCGGCCAGGTCTGGCTCAAGCGAACGATTCTCGAAATGGGCGGGAAAGACTGCATCGTGGTCACCGACGCGGCGGACATCGACGCGGCCGCGGAGGGTACGGTCGCCGCGGCATTCGGCTTTCAGGGGCAGAAGTGTTCGGCATGCAGCCGGCTGATCGTCGATGAGAAAGTGCATGACGCGCTGGTGACGAAAGTCGTGGAGCGCGCCCGCAAGCTGACGATCGGCAATCCGACGTCGGCCGAGAACTTCAACATGGGCGCGGTCATCGACAAGCCGGCGTATGAGAAAATTCGCGGCTATATCGACATGGGCCGAAAGGAAGGCGCGATGGCGCTGGGCGATACGCCGGTGCCGACAGGCGGCCTGTTCATTCCGCCGACGATCTTCACGGGCATCAAGCCGAATGCGCGAATCGCCCAGGAAGAGATCTTTGGTCCGGTGCTGGCGGTCATCAAGGGCCGCGGCATCGACGAATTGCTCGATATCGCCAACGGCACGGAGTACGGCCTGACGGGCGCGATCTACTCGAACGACCGCGCGCATCTGGAGCGGGCGCGGCACGAATTTCACGTGGGGAATCTCTACTTCAACCGGAAATGCACCGGCGCGCTGGTGGATGTGCAGCCCT
>CAZRFP010000252.1:0-3995 GCA_964599535.1 uncultured Planctomycetaceae bacterium | reverse complement strand
GTGCAGGTCGCAACATAAGAGTACCAGATGTTGCGATTGACCGGGCGCTCGAACTGGCACTCAGCCGCCGTGTGCGTCGGACCGTCGGTCGTTGAATTGACCGTGCTGTAAGGCGTGACACCGTCAAAAATTTCGATGGCATCATCGCAGTCGTCGTTGATCGGCGGCGGCTGCGGGCACGGATTCGGCGTGCATGTCGTGTCATTGCCGCCGTAGATTCCGCCGGCGTCATTGCAGGCGGCCTCGCGCAGCACTTCGCACGAACCGTTCGGGAAGCAGCACGCTCCGCGATCGCACGTGCCGGGATCGAGCAGCAGCGCGACGAACTCGTCAACGTCGTCGAGATCGACATCGCCGTCGAGGTCCGTATCGGCACAGGCACAACCGGACGTGATCGGCTGGCCGGGGCCGTTGCTGGCGAGTTGACAATCCGTGAAGCCCTGAATGTCAGCGCCGTCAAGGTTGTTGTTGTCATCCAAGTCACCGGGGCAGGTGTTGCACTGTTCGCCGCATTCGTCTGACGATACGCAGGGAACGCCGTCCTCGGAAACGTCAAGCTGGAAATCACCCTCAGCAGCGGAGAAGCCATGCACAAGAATGAGATACTCGACGCCCGGACGTGAACACCAGGAAACACGCGACCTCACGCTTGAGAACGAGCAAGTCGCGTCATCATCGTTTCCGGTGACGCAGGTGAGAGCAACGCAACTTCCGCACCAGACGCGAATCTTGGTATCGAAGTTGGTGAATGCGTTGCAGGTCGTTGCCGTGATGGTCGTGCCCGTACCGATGACGGAGTACCACACAGCGCCGCCGGTTCCGGCCGTCGTGCCGCAAGTAACAAGAGCATCATTGGTCGTGCCGATCGTCGTCCCGGTCACACTGGCCGGAAGCGGGCCGAGCGGGATGCGGTCGTCGCAGAAGTCGTTCTGCGGCGGCAGACAATCGCCGGGCTGACACATCATGCCGGGGAACCACTCGCCACCCGCATCGAGACAGTGATCTTGCGTCCAGTTGTCGCAGCGCGGGCCGTTGCCGTCTTCGCTGCAGCACTTGGCGATCGGACATGGATCGTCGTCACAATTCAGATTGGCCGTCCAGAGTCCGAAGTTGACGTTCAGGCAGGTTTCCTGATTCGTCGTGGCACACTCGTCAAAGAGGCCGAAAAGGTTCCAGCAGCATCGGCCGGCGCACTGGCTTGTGGCGCAGGAGCTGCCTTCGCCGCGGAAGGCGCCGCCGCTCAGTTCGCAATCTTCCTGAGTGACGTCGTCTTCGCAGGTGCCGTCCGGATGGCAGCAGGCGCCGTTGCTCGTGGCGCACGGGCCGACGGGGCAGCCGCCCGGTTCGATGGCAATCGAATCAATGCGCCATCCGGTGCCTGCCACCGAAGTGTCGCTAGCCATGCGCCATCGTAGCACGACGCTTTGCCCTTGAGCTGCCGGAGGCAAATCAACGGTGGTCGTGATGTAAGCGCCGCTCGTCGTGCCCGACCAGGCCTCGCGTCCGGCAATCGGACTGCTGAAGCTCGCACTGATCGTATGAGAGTAACCACCGGTCACAAACGAGCCGCCGGCCGTGATGATGTCATCGAACGGTCCGTTGTTGATCGAGATTTCCAACACGCCGCCGTCGAAGCCGGTCTCCAAAGTGCGGTTTTGCCGGAAAGTCAGGGTCGTCGGCGTATTCGGCAGAACAATGCTGGGCGAATCGAGCCGCTTGTCTGATACGGTCGCCGGATCGTCGATGAACGCGGAATTCGGGGCCGAGTCAAAGAACGGCGGGAGCACGCCTGAGTTGCTGGTCTCCCAGAGCAGGCCAGCGCCTACGGCGTTGGTCGCGACCCAGCCGGCCGGAAGCGTCGGCGGCGAGACGCCGTCAAAACCTTCCGTGATACCCGAGCAGGCCGTGTCGTCTCCGGAGTAGCAGCCGCCGAGACCGTTTTCACAATGGTCTTGCGTCGCGATCAGGCAAAGCCCGGGCAGACAGCAGGCGCCCGCGGGCGGACACTCGAACACGTTGCAGTCTTCGCCGAGATGGAAGACATGCGGAGGCGCACAATCTACTTCTTCGGATGCGACGCAGGTGCCGTCCGTTCGGCAGCAGGCGCCAAGGGCACAGGGGTTCGGATCGCAGGAATCCGCATCATTGAAGACGCCGCCCCATACCGTCGTGCACTCGGCTGGGTTGGCAACCATGATGCAGTCTCCCGAGGATAAACAGCAAGCGCCGCTGGGTATGCACTCGATCAGCAGGTCGCCGGTGCCGCGGCTGGTCGTGCCGAATCCACCGAGGCTGATCAGCAACTCCTGGCCGACCGTCACCGGAATTTCAACCTTCGACCTGAAGTTGACCGAACAAGGCGTCGTGTCGTCATTGCAAGCCAGCAATACCAGGCTGCCACAAGGACTGTTGCCATCGTAAACGGCAAGTCGAGTGTCATAGGTGGCCGATGCACCGGGGTATGTCGGGCAGGTTGTGATCAACAGCGTCCCATTGCATGTGGCCGTATGGGTGTACCAGACGTTATTGTGGATGGGATTCAGGAACTGGCACTCTTCGACCGAATGCGTAGGCCCGTCGGTCGTGGCGACCGCCGTGCTGAATGGCGTGACGCCGACGCCGATGGGTTCGGCGGTCTGGCAGTAGTCATTGGAGTGGCAGGGCGTGACACAATCCTGGCCTGAAACAAACCCACCGCCGATCGCGGTACAATTGGCTTGTTCGATGACCAAGAAGGTCGTGCATGCGACAACGCCTTCGTCGAGGTAGCAGCAGCGACCGCTCGGGCAGGGCGATGTCTCGCAGCTCGTTACGCCAGATGTCCATGTGCCGCCCAAAACGGACGTGCATAGCGCGGACGAAGTGATCGCACAGGTGCCGACGCCTTCGTCAAGATAGCAGCAGCGGCCCACCGGGCACGCAGTGGCACAGGTCGAACTGGCGGTGTAGCTGCCGTTCAGCGTGATCAGACACTCACCCTGCATAACGGGCGATGCACACGCATCCGAGCCTGAACTGAGATAGCAGCATCGGCCGCTCGGACAGGCGGTCGCACAGGTCGAGCCGCTCGTAAACAAGCCGCCGAGGATTGTTTCGCAATAGTTTTCCGTGACGCCATCGGTGCAGGAACTGACGCCGCCGTTGAGATAGCAGCATCGTCCAGTCGGACAGGCGGTTGCACAACTGGAGCCGCTGGTCCAGTAGCCGTTCAGGAGATCACATTCGATTTGAGCATTTGTTGCACACTGGCTGACTCCGCTGTCAACGTAGCAGCAGCGGCCGGTCGGACAGCCGGTCGCGCAAGTTGAGCCGGAAGCCCAAAGGCCGCCAAGCGAATTGCACTCGGCATTTGTGTTAACCGCACACGTCAGCGAACCGCCGCTAACATAGCAGCAGCGGCCGGTCGTGGTCGGGCAGGCGGTGGCGCACGTTGAGCCGGAAGCGCCCCAAACGCCGGCGACCGCGACACACTGACCAAAGGAGAAGTCGCCACATAGCTGCGTGCCGCCTTCAAAGTAGCAGCATCGTCGCGTGACGACCGGACAGGCGGCCGGTGTCGCGCAGGACGTGCCGTTGCTGGTGACGCTCAGTTCGATCTGGCCACCTTGAGTCGCCGTCGTTAAGCCAAATGCGCCCACATGAATTAGATACTCCTGACCGGGGGCCGTACACCACGAAACGCGCGACTTGCGATTTGCGGTTTGCTCGACGAGGAAGCATTCGTTGGCGGTGGTGTCATCATTAGCGCCGACGCAAGCCAGATCCGTACAGCCGCAGAAAACCTGCATGACGGTATCGAGCAGCGTACCCGGGTTGCACGTGCTGGCCGTAAAGGTGGTACCGTCACCAACTACGCGATACCAGACGCCCTTACGAGGCGCGGCCGTGCTGCCGGTGCAGGCTGAACTGTTAAGCGTGTCTGTCGTTGCGTTTGTCGTGTTGACCGTGACAAGCGCCGGGACAACGAGGTCTTCCGCGCCGGCACAGGTATCGTT
>CAZRFP010000251.1:0-4033 GCA_964599535.1 uncultured Planctomycetaceae bacterium | reverse complement strand
TCGCGTGTCGATCTGCGGACGGACATTTACTCGCTCGGCGCGATCCTGTTCCAGTTGCTCACATGCTCCCCGCCGCATGACACGGGTGGCAATCTTCGCGACGCGTATGAGCGCGTGCTTCTCGATGAGCCGCGCCGGCCCAGCAGCATGACGGCATCGCGGGGCGGCGAGCGGCTCGACGAGGAGCTTGATACGATCGTCCTCAAGTGCCTCGCCAAGCGCCGCGACCGGCGCTATCAGAGTGCCGCAGATTTGGCACGCGATCTGCGGCGCTATCTCGCGGGAGAGCCGATCGAGGCCCGGCGCGATTCGGCGCTCTATGTGCTGCGAAAGACGATGCGCCGCTATCGCCGCCGCGTCGCGCTGGCCGGCGGACTGGCGCTGGTGCTCGCGGCGTTCGGCGTCGTCATGGCCGTGCTTTATCGCCATTCGACGCGCATGGAGCAGGCCGCCGTGCGATCCGCGGCATCGCTCGCGGAACTTCTGACTCTCAGCAACATCGAGCAGGGGCGCATGGCCGGTGTGCTTGGCAACATTCATCAGGCCGAGCAACTTCTATGGACCGAGCTGTTGACGCAACACCACCAAGGCGAATTCACGTCGGCCGGTTGGCGCGAGCCGCCAGGGCCGCCGGAAGCGTATTGGGCGCTGTGGGAGCTCTACCGGCGCAATCCGTGCCGTCGGACGATTACACCGTCGTCGCCGGCACTGTCGACCGCCACGCTTTGCCATGAAGGGCCGGGCGTGTGGGTGGCCAGCGCCGATGGGACCGTCGAGCGGTTGGATGAGTCAGGCGAGATCGTCGATGCCTATCGCGCGCCGTTTCCGTCTGAACCCGGTCTGCCATCGGTGGATTCGACGGGGCGGATCACCACGTATCATTCGGCGATGCGGCTCGCGGTCTGGAAGCGCGGCGGCGGGGAGGCGCCCAAAATTGAATACGCGCCGAATCATCCCAGTCGCATTGGCGACAGTTGCGTCGCGCCCGGTGGAGAACGGTTCGCAGTGATCGTCGAAGGATCGGCGGTGGTGTGGAACATCGACCCGCCGGCAACGATCGCGACGTTCGCGAGCGACGACGCGCGGCTGACGGCCGTCTCGTTCTCGCCGGACAGTGCCCGCATCGCGGCACGAGACTTCTTCGGCGGGCTCCACGTGTGGGACATCGCCACCGGAGCTGTCGTCGCGCAACGACGCGCGGACCGCCCGGCGCGCGAGGGCGCGCTAACGCTCGGCGAACTGTGCTTTTCGCCTGACGGCACGCAACTGGCCGACGGATGGGCCGAAACGGAAGGCCGCATATGGAATGTCAAATCGACGACACCGACATTTATTACACTGCGCGAGCAGCCGGGAACTTATCGTGTCCACGGCTTCAGCCCGGACGGCTCGATGCTCGCCATCGGCGATCCCGGCGGAACGGTGCGCATCTTCGATGCGAGAACCGGCGAACGACTGAGCGTCCGCATCGCTCATGAGGGGCGCATACGGCGCGTCGCGTTTACCCATGATGGCGGAGGTGTCTGGACGTGCGGCGAGCGGCAACTACGGCTGTGGGATGTGCGCAAGGACGACGGCATTCGCATCGTCCCGATTGAAGGCGATTTGTTTCATAGTGTCGACTTCGGCGGCGGCAGTGGTCGATTCCTCGCGGGCGGGCGCGCCGGCATGCTTCACCGCGTGGAGTTGGAAACGATGACCGTCGAGAGCAATCCGCTCGGCGCGCGGGCGACCATCTCGTGCGTGGCTTCTTCGCCCGACGGCAAATGGAGCGCCGCGGCGACCTACGCGAACACCGTGCATTTGTGGAACGAACACGACATGGACAAGCCGCCGCGCGTACTGGCCCATCCAGCGGCGATACGGCATTGCAGCTTCAGCCCGGACAGCACGCGCATCGCGACGGCATGCGACGACCGGATCGTGCGCATCTGGCGCTGCGACGACGGATCCCTGGAGCGCCAGACCGATGACATCGGCGAGCCGATTCCGAATATCGCTTTCGAGCCGAACGGCCGCCGGCTGGCGATTGCGGTGCGCGACGGCTCACTGTTGATGTGCGATATTGAAACCGGGCGCGTCGTGGCGTGGTCGCCGCCGACAAATGCGCCGCTGCGCGCGGTGTGCTTCTCACCGGATGGCAGGTGGTTGTTCACGGCCGGCGCCGAACGGGTGATCGAAGTGTGGGACGTTTCACGGTCGCAGCGTGTGGCAACGATGGCCGGCCATGCGCAGGAGATTTACTGTCTCGCCGTCAGTTGGGATTGCGAGTTGCTCGTCAGCGGTGACAGCGCCGGCGAGATACGGATGTGGCATGTCGGACTGCGCCGGCCGCTCGCAATACTCGAGGGCCACACGGGATCGGTCATGGCGCTTCAATTTCCGCACGTCGGCCTTCGGCTGGCATCGGCCTCGCTCGACGGGACGATCAGAATCTGGGACCTGGATTATTACTCCCGGTATGTTTATGCCAACGCCGACGCGAGTATCCGTCGCATCTCATCGATGCCTGATTTTGTCCATGCTCCTCGGCGTGACACTAGTGATGGGGCGACGAGGGCGTCCTCAGACGCATGGCGCAAATGGGCGTCGGGCAAAATGCTGCTGGAGTCGCTTAAGTCGTCCGAGCATGCTTTTCCCACTCCGGAACGTCCCGAATCCGAAAAAGCCCTCGGCGAAGAATCGGCAAAACAGTAGCACCCCATTCTGCGGCACCCCTTTCGCGACAACGCGAACACCGGCCAGACGCATGCGCGCTGTTGTCCAGAGTGTCATGGATGCCTTAAGATTGGGAAGGACTTTGAGGGTTTCCGTACTCTTTTCTGTTTACTTGTTTAGCCGGACTTCTCTGTGAATTGTCCGGCGTCAGTCGTTCTAGCAAAAAAACCATCTATTGCAGGAGCCGATCAACATGAACCGATGCAAGACTGCTTCAATACACACATCCCTCCGGCTCTTCACGATTGCGGCCGTCGCTTTGCCGGCCTTGTTTCTTTCGGCGACGGCGTATGGCCAGACGGCCGATCTGGTCGTTGAGCAGACGGTCGCCGTGGAAGAGATCGCATGCGGCGATTTGGTCACCATCACGATGACAGTCACAAACAACGGTCCGGATACGGCCACGTCCATTACGGCCACGAACGTACTTCCGGCGTGCTCTCCCTTTAATACATTTATTTCGATCACACAGGGTTCGGGGGTTTTTAACATGGGCACGATCACCGCGAACTTCGGCACGCTTAATGTCGATCAAAGCGCGACCCTCGTTTTTCGCGTGACCGTTTCGGACGAATGCACGCCGTTCTACGAAAACGAAGTAAACGTCACAAGCGCCGTGATGGATCCGAATCCGGACAACAACCAATCGATTCTCCGTGAGCGCGTGGGATGCGGCGATCTGACGGTCGAAAAGACCGGCCTCACCGAAGCGGTGTGCAGCGGAACGATCGTCTATCAATTGATCGCTCAGCAGACCGGTCCGGGGGCGGCGGGGGATGTCGTCGTGACCGATCAACTGCCGGCATGCCTGACAGATGTCGTCTGCTTGACGCCGCAGGGAAGCTGCACCGTCGACGAGAACAACCTTTTGACAGCGGAACTGGGAACGATCGGCGCGGACGAGTCGGTGACGATCGCAGTGGCCGCAACCGTCACGGATGACTGCGCGCCGTCGATCAGCAACAGCGCAACGATCAGCACGCCCGCCGCGGAACCGGATACAACCAACAACACATCGAACCCGCTCGAGACCGACATCATCTGCCTGACGGGGGCATGCTGCCTCGCCGACGCGCCGTGCGAGGAACTGACCATCGCGGGCTGCGCTGCGGCCGGAGGCGCGTTTGAGGGGCTTGATACAACGTGCGCCGCTTCGGACAGCGACGGTGACGGACGTTGCGATGCATTCGACGGCTGCCCGGACGACGCAAACAAGACCGAACCGGGCGAATGCGGATGCGGCGTGGCCGAGACTGACTCCGACGGCGGCCAGACGACCGACTGAAACGACGGTTGCCCCGCCGACGCAAACAAC
>CAZRFP010000250.1:0-4036 GCA_964599535.1 uncultured Planctomycetaceae bacterium | reverse complement strand
GAAGTCTCTCACAAAAAACCGTCCGTAGATTCCAGTTGAACTGTGAGCCAAGACAATGTGCGCGAGTTTCGCGTCATGAGCACTGTCGGATGACCCGCCGCACGGATGCGCTCGACCACCTCTTCGGCATACGGTTGCAACTCGCTGCTGGCCGCCGCGGCGCTTTCGTGATGCGAGAGGATGGACTCAGCTCGTGCTCGATCGGTCGGAGGCATCGATAAGACCGCTTCGAGAATCGGCCCGCGGGCGAGGCCGATTTCCTCGCGGATGCGATCGAAATCAAGCACCGGCCGCGTCAGCGTACCATCCATGTCGAATATCACGACGCGCGTTGAGCGCGGCGCTACCGCATCGGATGAACGATTGGAATTCGAAGACATGTCAGCTTCTGCGATGTCCAACGACAAGAGTGCGGCCGGGCGAGATCAGGCCTTCAGCGCGGCCGATTGAGACGCGCCTCCGCGCTTTCGCAGCGTGGACGGCAGGCAGACCATCTTGTATGCGGCACGGTTTTCGGAGAAGTCGACGACTTCCACGTTCTTCATGCCCGCCTCCTTCGCGGCAGCGAAGACGTTGGCCTTGGTGATATTCCGAGCGCTCTTCGGCAGAACGACCCAGATGGCGCCCTCGGCCGGCAGGTCTTCGGCGAGGCCTTCGAGCTGCCGCAACTCGGCGGGCCGTTCGACGCCAAGCATGACCATATCGCATTGACCGTCACCATTGCTAAGCACGCGAATCTTCTTTTCGGCGAGGGAGCTGGACAGTTCCGCGTCGTCAAGATTGAGCACGCGCACGACCGTGCCGGCGGCAACGCCCAGCTTGTCGGCCAGCGTTCGCGGGTGCATGACGCAGTCAAACCAGTTTTCGGCCACGCGCTCGGAGCTGAGCGTCATGGAGACGGGGTTGCCGTGAAAGTTGAATCGAAGGGCGGCGCCGTTGAGGCGCGGATTGGTGACTTCGGCGATGCGGAAGCGATACTTCGTCGCGCCGGCGAAGTCGATGTGATCCGCCTCCATGCGGACATTTCCTTCATGCTTTTCGCGACCGATCTGCAATTTGCAGGACGATTCCTTTGCCATGAGCGTCATCCTTCCTTCATGGACATTACGCGGATGTCGGCGTCGCCGACGCGCGCTGCTAGAACTGATCCGTTCCGAAACCCTCTCTCCTGCTCCGAAAAGGGAGCGACCGCCGCGCCAACGGCGACCCGGTGTCTCTATTAATCCGAAACGACTGATAAACGAGACACACTGCATCGCGGCCGGTCAACGCAGAGCCGTATCCATGGCCGCCGAAATGCGATCAAAGCTCAATGAAAGCTCTTGCGTTCCCCAACGGGGCAAGCGTCATTATACGCCAAAACACGCCGCGACACAAACCGCTCAACTCTCGTCGTCGCTAAGCTTTGCAACCGTTGTGAAATCTTCCAACGTCGTCACGTCGCCGTCGACGTGGCCTTTCGTGGCGATTTCCTTCAGCAGGCGGCGCATGATCTTGCCGCTGCGGGTCTTGGGCAGTGCGTCGGTAAAGCGAATCGACTTTGGCCGGGCGATCGCACCCAGCGTCTTCGCCACATGCTGCTTGATTTCGTCATTGAGTTCTTCCGTCGGCGTCACGCCGCCGCGAAGCGTGACGAACGCGGCGATGGCCTCCCCGGTGATCTCGTCGGGATAGCCGATGACGGCCGCTTCGGCCACCATCGGGTGCGAGACGATCGACGATTCGACCTCGGCGGTGCCAAGGCGATGGCCCGATACTTTGATGACGTCGTCCACGCGGCCGATGATCCAGAAGTAGCCGTCGGCGTCGCGCTTCGCGCCGTCGCCCGTGAAGTAGCAGTTGGGAATCTCCGACCAGTATTGCTTTCGATACCGGGCCTCGTCGCCGTAGATGCCCCGCAATATTCCCGGCCACGGCTTGCGAATGACCAGAAAGCCTTGCTCGCCGTCGGCCACGACCTTCCCGCTCTTGTCCATGATGGCCGCGTCGATGCCGAAGAACGGCCGCGTCGCAGAACCGGGCTTCGTCGGTGTCACGCCGGGCAGCGGCGAGATGAGAATGCCGCCGGTCTCGGTCTGCCACCAGGTGTCAACGATCGGGCACCGCGCGCCGCCGATGTGCTCGTGATACCACTCCCACGCCGCCGGGTTGATCGGTTCGCCCACCGTGCCCAGCAGCTTCAGCTTTGACAGGTCGTACTTGCCCGGCCAGTCCGCGCCCTGGCGCATGAAGGCGCGGATCGCCGTCGGCGCGGTATAAAACTTCGTGACGCCATGCCGCTGGCACACCGCCCAGAACCGCCCCCAATCCGGGAAGTTCGGCGCTCCCTCGTACATCACGTTCGTCACACCGTTCTGCAGCAGCCCGTACACGACGTAGCTGTGCCCGGTGATCCAGCCGATGTCGGCCGTACACCAGTACACGTCGTCCGGCTTCAAGTCGAAGATGTGCCTGGCCGTATGCCGCGTATACACCATGTAGCCGGCCGTCGTGTGCAGGATGCCCTTGGGCTTGCCGGTGCTGCCGCTCGTATACAGCAGAAACAGCATATGCTCCGCGTCGAGCCGCTCCGCCTCGCACTCCGCGGGCAGACCGCGCACGGCATCGTGCCACCACACGTCGCGGCCTTCGACCATCTTCACCTTCTCGCCCGTCCGCTGAAACACCACGACCTTCTTCACGAGGCCGGTCATCTCGCAGGCCTCGTCCACCGTCGCCTTCAGCGGCACGATCCCCCCGCGACGATGGCCGCCATCGGCCGTGATGATGAGGTGCGAGTCCGCATCCTGCACCCGGTCGGCGATGGCCTGACCGCTGAAGCCCCCGAAGATCACCGAGTGCGGCGCGCCGATCCGGGCGCAGGCCAGCATGGCGATCGCCAGTTCCGGCACCATCGGCATGTAGATCGTGACCCGGTCGCCGGTGTTCACGCCGAGCATCTTCAGCGCGTTGGCAAACCGGCAGACCTCCGCCCGCAGCTCCTTGTACGTCAGTCGGCGAATCTCCCTCGGCTCGCCCTTCTCATCGACCGGCTCACCCTCCCAGATGATGGCCGGATGATCGCCGCGGCCCTGCTCGATCTGATAGTCGAGGCAGTTGTACGCCATGTTGGTCTCGGCCCCGACATACCACTTGGCGAACGGGGCTTTCCACTGCACGACGCGGCTCCACTTCTTGAAGAAGTGGCTCTCGGCCGCCACTTCGCTCCAGTATTCGTCCGGGTCTTCCAGCGAGCGCTGATGGGCGGCCTCGTAGTCCGCCATGGACCGGACGTGGGCCTCGGCCGCGAAGCCGGGCGGCGGGGGATAGGTTCGGACGACGGGGGATGCGACATCGCCGGTGCTCGGGGACACGCCGCCGGTTGGGGACTCGCCCTTGCCGGGGGACACGCCCTGCTCGGGGGACTCGCCCTTGTTGAGGGAATCTCCGGTGGATGCGCTCATGCCTCTGGCCTCCAACGGGGGGAGGGTGGTCGCGGACGGGTCCACTGTCTTGATCGATCCTGCGGGGCGCATCGGCATCGCGCCGTTGCACACCGGCATCGCGCCGTTACGCACCGGCGAGACGCCGATGCTCCCCGATTCGGAGGATTCAATCGCGACGGAACACCCGGTCCCGTTCCACCGCCCGACCCCGCGTTTGTGGATCAGGATCACGGTGGATTCATCTTACGCCCCGCCCGCGCTGGTCGCAAACGCGGGCCATCGGGCGATGGGGCGATGGACGGCACGGCGAAAGGCGACGCCGCGCCATGCACCCGCCGGGTGGCATGTCGAAGCGCAGCGCCCGGCCGGGCGAACCGGGCCACGGGTTCACGCCGTGGAGAAGGGCTGCACCCTCGATCGCCGATGGCCCTGCCGATGCCCAGCGCCCGTCCCGGCGCCCGTCGGATGGGCCGCCTGTCGAATGCCCGCGCCCAGCCGGGTCGCATCCCGCAGCGCCCGGGTGCCATGCCGAAGCGCAGCGCCCGGCATGGTGTGCGCCCGGCTGCCATGCCGCAGCGCAGCGCCCGGCAGGGCGCTCACGACCATCACAT
>CAZRFP010000249.1:0-4089 GCA_964599535.1 uncultured Planctomycetaceae bacterium | reverse complement strand
CAAGCCCCGATTCGTATTTTGGGAAGCTGGCATTCTACCACTGAATTACGCCCGCAAGTATTTGCAGCAAAGTGGTTTACGCACACTTGGCCGTCCGGCTTAAGTTGTGCTTGAGCACAACTTAAGCGAACCACCAATCCGTTTATAACCGCTTTTTGGCCAGTCGCAAGGCCGGAGAGCGGAAGGGCCAGCTCAAGAAGCTGGCGTTCCAGCCCACCGATGCTTCGTCGTAACCGATGGTGGCACGTCAGCGCACCGCGTTCAACAACCACCGAAAACAGTGCGATTGAGCAGCAAATGGGTGGTGCCGGCAGTCGGCGCGGATCGGTCGCCCCGCGCCGACTGCGCACCTTCCCTTCTTGCATCCTTACGCGAGCTTTACAGCCCTCGCTTTGAATCAAACAGCATCCTGATTCGCCGGGTCGTACGCTTTTGAGTGGAAGCGAACGGCACGGGAATCGACGCATGGTTGCTGCTCTCCGTTTAACGGGAGCGATCTCGTCTGCTTGCACGCTCGCGGCGTTTGCTGCTGATCGCAAGTTTCCGAGGGTGATCGCATGACTGCATGCTACGTCGTGTGTGGTGTCGTTGCATTGCTGCTGCTGGTCTATCTGTTGGTCGCAATGCTCAAGCCAGAGGCCTTCCAATGACGGCGCCGCTGTATCTGTTGCTCGGGCTGGCGTGCTTCGCCGCGCTGCTCGGATTGACACGAGTGGTCGCAGAAACGGAATCCCACGAATAACGCGGGGGCGAACATGAGTGCTATTGTCTTCATCATTCTCATTGTCGGCGGCACGGCCGTGCTCTCCTGGCCACTTGGCAATTACCTAAAGTGGGCGATGGACCCCGTGGCTGAAGCTGGTTTCCGGCGAAACAGGCTGGATCATTACTTCGTCAGCATCGCCGGCTCGCTCGGTTGCGAACAGCAGGGCTGGAAGCGATACATGGTCGCGATGCTCGGCTTCAACGCGGTGATGTTCGTGATGAGCTTCGCATTTATGGCGATGCAGCACCACTTGCCCCTCAATCCAGACGGGATGAAGTCGATTGAAGGCAGCCTGATCTTCAACACGGTCGCCTCGTTTACGTCGAACACGAACCTGCAACACTACTCAGGCGAGTCGACGATGAGCTACCTGACGCAGCTTTGCTCGCTGATGTGGCTTCAGTTCGTGTCGGCCGCGACGGGTATCGCTGCGCTGGTGGCGATGGCCCGCGGCCTCGCTGGCCGCAGGGAGATGGGCAACTTCTACATCGACGTGCAGCGCGCCACTTTTCTGGTGCTGCTGCCGCTCGCGCTGGCCGCGGCCACGTTGATGTCGATTGGCGGGATGCCGATGACATTGGCCGGGGCAGCCCATGCGACGACGCTCGAAGGGGCAGAGCAGACCATCGCTCGCGGGCCCGTAGCCACATTTCTTGCAATCAAGCAGCTGGGCACAAACGGCGGCGGGTTCTTTGGCCCAAACTGCACGCACCCTTTGGAGAACCCGACCTTCTGGACGAACTCCCTCGCGATGATCGCGATCATCCTCATCCCGATGGCCAGTGTCTGGATGTTCGGGCGAATCATCGGCCGGATGCGCCATGCGGCAGTCGTGTTCGCCGTGATGATGGCGTTTCTGCTTGTAAAAACCGGTGGTGCCGTTTGGTTCGAGCTAGCGCCGACGAAGGCCTTCGCCAACCTTCCGATTGAGCAATCATGCGGCAACCTGGAAGGAAAAGAGCTACGCCTCGGCGCGACGACCGGTCCGCTCTGGGCGGTACTCACTACATGCACCAGCAATGGCTCGGTGGGCGCGATGCACGACAGCCTGAACCCGATGACTGGGCTTTTTCCCATGATCGGCATGTGGCTGAACTCCACGTTCGGCGGCGTCGGTGTCGGGATGATCAACATGTTCATCTACATCATTCTGGCTGTCTTTCTCGCTGGGATGATGGTCGGCCGCACGCCGGAATACCTGAATCGGCGCGTGGAGGCGCGCGAGGTCAAGCTTGCCGTGCTCGCTCTGCTCGGGCATGCCTTCTTCATACTTGGTCCGACGGCCTTGTTTTCTGTGACTGAGTGGGGCACCAAGACGCTGAACAACACCGGTGCACACGGCTTTAGTGAGATGCTCTACGAGTTTAGCTCCGCGAGCGCGAATAACGGCTCGGGGTTCGAGGGATTGGGCGACAACACGCCTGCGTGGAACATCACAACCGGCGTTGTCATGCTGCTGGCGCGGTTCATCCCGATCATTCTGCCGCTTGCCATCGCAGGTTCGCTGGCAGCAAAGCGCCCGACGGCGCAGTCCGCCGGCACACTTGGGGTGGAAGATGGCACTTTCGCCATATTGCTGACGGCGGTCATCGTCATCATCGGGGCGCTCACGTTCTTCCCCGCGGCGGCGCTGGGACCGATCGTGGAGCATCTTCAATTCATGATCTGACGTTTGAAGAAGGGCAAGGTATGCAATCGCTCATTGCAAGTCTGCGAATCACCGTGGCGACAATGCTAATCTGCGTTGCGGGTTACACGCTCGTAATTCTGGGCGTGGCTCAACTCGTGACGCCGGATACGGCGAACGGATCGTTGATCCTGCGCTCGGAAGGCACGATCGTCGGCAGCCGGCGGATTGCACAACATTTCGAGCAGCCGCACTACTTCTGGCCGCGGCCGTCGGCGGTTGATTACAACGGAGCCGGTGCCGGCGGCAGCAACAAGTCGCCGACAAGCGTTGATCTGACTGAGCGAGGAGTGGAGTTGGTCGCCCGTTACGGCGCAACGCCCCAAGATCCGCTTCCCGCCGATCTCGCAGCGGCTTCCGGCAGCGGACTTGATCCACACATCTCTCAGCGCGCAGCCCGTTTTCAAGCACAGCGCGTGGCGAACGCACGCGGATGTGCGTTGTCACAGGTTGAAGCAATTATTGAAAAGCACATCTTCTCGCCGGGTGGCCCATTCACGACAGACTGGCTGGTCAACGTGCTGGAGTTGAACCTTGCGCTCGACGCGGAAACTGCTCGCGCGGGCGGATCTCACTAGCGAGTGCATGGCGGTAACACGATGGATACAAAGATGAGGGATCAGGCGCCTTTTAAAGATCCTCAAGATCCGCTGCCAAAGCCGGGCGCGCGAACAGACCTAGGCGCACGGGCTCCGTCGCGCTCCGGCAGGCGCGCCGCGCTCGATACCGCTCGCGGCTCAGTCGTGCGACGACCGCTCTTCGAGCATACGATCGTCAAGCAGGCGATTCGCGCCAGCTTTACTAAGCTCGACCCTCGTCACCAGCTCCGCAACCCAGTGATGTTCGTGGTTGAAGTGGGCAGTGTGCTCACGACGCTGCTGTTCCTTCAGGCGCTCTTCGGAGCTGGCGAGGCGTCGGCTGCGTTCACCGGCGCCGTTGCCGCCTGGTTGTGGTTCACGGTGGTATTCGCAAACTTCGCAGAGGCGATGGCTGAAGGCCGCGGAAAGGCACAGGCCGATGCGATGCGCCGCACGAAGACACAGACCCTCGCACGACGACTTCGCCAGCCATTGCCAGCGACCGATCAGGAGCGCATCAACACTTCCGAAATGGTCGCTTCGACGCTGCTGCGAAAGGACGACATCGTGCTCGTGAAGGCCGGCGAGTTCATCCCGGCCGATGGCGAAGTGATCGAGGGCGTCGCTTCGGTCGACGAGTCTGCCGTCACGGGCGAAAGCGCGCCGGTAGTCCGCGAGAGCGGCGGCGACCGCTCGGCCGTCACCGGCGGCACGCGCGTGATTTCGGATTGGCTGGTGATACGCATCACGTCCAACCCCGGCGAAGGTTTTCTCGACCGCATGATTTCGATGGTCGAAGGCGCCAAGCGCCAGAAAACTCCGAACGAGATCGCGCTCGACATCCTGCTGGCGGCGCTCACCATCATCTTCCTGCTCGTGAGCATCACGCTGCTGCCGTTTTCGATCTACAGCGTCAACGCCGCGGGACAGGGATCACCGGTCACAATCACCGTGCTGGTGGCGCTATTGGTATGCCTGATTCCCACGACGATCGGCGGCCTGCTCTCGGCCATCGGCATTGCCGGCATGGATCGCATGATCCAGGCCAATGTCATCGC
>CAZRFP010000248.1:0-4128 GCA_964599535.1 uncultured Planctomycetaceae bacterium | reverse complement strand
TAAGATAGGGTTTTGCTTACACAAAATTTATCGTTTTTCATATTTTCACCCCCTTTCAGTTTTTTATAATAAATTTTTAACAATTCGCTCTAAGCTTAATTAAATACGTTTGTAAGGAAATTGTCAACTATTACTCTACCTTGTATATTTTCCCGCCGACGAGAACGTATATTTCGTCGTTGTAGACCACGAAATCCTGACCTTTGACGAAGATTTCCGACTTTATCTGTTTTTCAAATTCTCCCCCTTTTCCCATGACGTAGACCATGCCTTTTTTCTTGTCCCAGCCATAGACCCGTTCAAGATCCAACGAGGTATACACTTTGGTAAATTGAACGTCTTCGGCGGGCAGATTCAATGAAAATCCATCCCTCAATCCGGCCGTGAACTTGATGACACTGCTACCTCCCCCAAGATAGACTGAGGAATCGATCGCGATTGACTTATAGATCGAAAGATCAACTGCCTGACCCTCGGCAAAATACGAGGTCTTGTTTCCAAACCCCGATTCCGTAACCACGTATTTGTAGATCTGGTCTTTTGAAGAATCGAGAAGATAAAGATTCCCGTTGTAGGTGGCAATATCCGTGACGTTCCCCCACTCGGAATCGTTCTCGATGACGCGGGTTGCTTTATCATCGTCATCTATTGAAAACACTCCCGCACCGGGAACAAAGAAATATCTCCGGTCCTCGTATAGGGCGATGATTGTGGCCTTCTTGAGGTCGCCTGACGAATTTTTGGACAGGGACTTTTTATCCAAAGACAACGTATACAGGCTGCCACCGGACTTGTCCTGGATCAAAAGGTTTTCCGAATCAAGATAGAGTTTATCTCCCCGGGCAGTTTCGTTGTCGACGGCCAGGTCGAAAAATTCCGAACTTTGGGCTTCCTCTTTTTTGAATATTTTGTTTTCTGACGCCGTAATGATTGCGGCGATTTCTTCAATCTCTTTTCTTTCCGGGTATTTTTTCTTAAGGGTATTTAGGGTCTCCCTGGATTCGTCGAGCATAATGGTTGCCCTTGAAGTATTCAGAAAGGACACTTCCTCGGCCTCGGAGGTCTTTTGGGAAATAAGTTCGCGGGCGACGTTTATCTCCTGAGTAGCCTTGGCGTTTATCCGCCTTGAATTTCCAAGAACCACACTCCACAAAAGTATGACCGCTATCACGATAACGGCAATTAAGGTCATGGTTTTCTTTTTTCCGTGCTTCAAATAATATCCCCTGACGTCGTCCTGGAATTTTGTCAGGAAGCCTCTCGGCTTAATAAACCCCTCGTCCAACATCGCTTCATCTTTTGAAACTTCAAGGAATATGGCGACCGCCCCCTGGTTCTGGCCGGTCAGCCGAGGCGTCACCTCCTCAACAATCTGATGAGGGTCCCGGTGATCGAATATCCCCGAAAGCTGTTCCTGTCCGCCCAAGACTTCTATGAACCTTGAAGTCGTGAAGACAAAAATATCGTTCTCCTCAAAATAGCCTGAAGCCGAAGTGTTGCCGGAGATCAAAGTTGCCGTCTTGTTTTTGCGCCTTATAACAACTTCCCCATTGCCTGCCGTCTTGAGATAAAGGACATTGCCCTTAAGATACCCTAAGGCGATCGAAAATCCCAAAGCCAGGTTCTGATCGTGGACAAGGTCACTTATTAAAGAGTCAATTTCGCTTAAAGAGATCGGGGGTGCCTGCTGGAATTCAAGCTTCAGGGCCTTGATGAATTCCCTTCCCTCAACCGCGGTCATTCCGTCAGACACTTCAAGCGCCATAAAAAGCCCGTCCTCGACAACGACTCCGCTGTAGCCTGATTCTTTTTCCTCTCCCAAATAGAAAGCCGTCTTCAGTTGGGCCATAATTAGATTATAAAGATTGAAAATATCAAAAGTATAAGAGCAACGGTCGTTTGGACAGAACAGACGAGAAATATAACCTGGTTGAAGGGGGCCTCCAGTGATTTGTCCATTATCTTGACCTGTTTGGCAATAATTATCGCATAAAGAAGATAAAGAACCGCCAGAAAAACGGCCGACGACTTGAAGATAATATCGGTTAAGGCACCACCCGTAATGAATTCGAGATACTGGTTAGGTTCCATGACGCTTCCCTAGCAATTTATTAATGATTTTAACCGAGTTGGAGGGATGGGGGACGTTGTGGAATTCAATATTCGTCTCCATTCCGGCCGTCTGAATAAAAATTACCCCGTAGTCGAAAAAAGCTTCAAAGTACCCACCGCTTTTGATGGTTATGTCTTCAATCTTGTCAAGCCTGGCAACCGATACCTCTTTATAGAGGATGCCTGAGAAATCTATATCGATGACTCTTTTGCTGGTGACAATTCCGACGTTGAAATACCAGTTTAGAAACGAGAACCAGGCGTAGCTTGCGATAAACACAAAGCCGAAAAGATTGATAATAAAAAGTTTGGCTGGACTTGTGAACCCATAAAGGAATGGATTCATCGCAAGAAGAAAAAGGGAGAGGAAAAATGAATAAAGTATCCAGCCTATTTGGGTAAAAGGATGAGCTCTTAATAAGAGAACCACCTTCTCCCCCGGCTCGTAGGTTTCAAACTTGATATCAGGATGGTCCAGGTAGGAGAAAAGTACCGAACTTGGGGATTTATTGTTGTTTTCCATCCTTTTTTATTATATACTATTTCCTGCCCTGGTTATCAAAGCGACTTGGCACCACCCTTTCCCATCCCGAACAAGGAAGTGAAACGAGTCAGCGCCGATGATACTTCCCGCTTCGGCGGGGGGAAAAGTAGGTCGTAGCCGGGGCATTTTTTTAATCGAAGACGGAATCCTCAATTTCTTTCTTCACGCAAGACTTCAAAGCTTCTTCAAAATCAACTTTTGTTTTTGAATATTTTTCCCACATCGTCTCAAGTCCGGATACATTGTTGTTGAGCATGTTCTCCATCAGTAAAACGTAAGGAGTCATACCACAGATTTTCTTGTCGTTAACTCTAAGACAGTCACCCTTAAGAAGATATTTATCGACCTTGTTTTTTTCGGTTATAGTCATTGCGATATTCTTGTTTTTGACATACGCCTTGAGGTCAACTCCCCCGCCCATGTCTATATATGTACATATATATGGTCCTTTAAGATTAAAGTTTAATTTCGCGGACTTTTGGGCAACTGTTGGAGTCAGAGATTCCCAGTTTAAGGTATCGGTAACGGGCAAAGTCTTTGAAGCGGACGCTGCTTTAAGTACAAGAGCAAGGACGATTATGATGATGGGAACAAAGACCAGCTTTTTTGACGCCGTATAAAAAAAGCCTTCGACCTTTTCAGTATAGATTTTCTTTTTCATACATTCTCTTCCAATTTCTTCAACTCCTCCATCTCGGGCATAGATTTACCCATGATTCCTTGAAGGTCCCCGTGCATGCCAATAAGATTATTTTTTAGCAACTCCAAAGATTTCTTCTCGGCTGCCCATTTGTTGGTAAACCATTTCTGTTCCTTGGCAAGAATTTCCTCCCTCAGAATGATCGCCTCATTAACAGCATCAAGCCTTTGCTTGAATTCTATCCCCGTCAGGTAGTTCCAAAGGACTTCCTTCTTATCCTGTTTACCAACAACAGATTGCTTGACGGCCGCAACTTTAAGAAGGCTGTCGCGCAATACTATCGCCAATCCCATCATCGACTGGTAATCTGATACCCAGACCTCATTGCCTTCAGATCTGGGTGCAAAATTGGTGACTTCGTCGGGTAACACCTGAGTGACAATAACGGCCAAGTCGGCCTTCAATGTCCTTTGGTCTTCCTTAAGTTTTGCGATCCAACCCTCGCTCCAAGATTTGGTTCGCTTCAGTTCCCAAACGATCGTCCCGACTTCACGGCCATAAGAGTTTTTGACTACTTGAAGAATATCGGCCCCTCGTACGCCTTTTGGCACTTCCTTAATGACATCGTAAGGAAAATTCCTTTTCATGGTATTCTCAAGTTCAAGTTCAAGGACTTCTCCCTGGAGTTGTTGTGACCCTTGTTCGAGTTTTCGTTTGTACTCCTCGACCATCTTCATGGCGTCATCCAGTTTCTTGTCCTTCTCCATTATCTTCAATTTGTATTCCTCGTCCATTTTGTTTTTCTCCTCATCTCTTATTTTTTCCTCAGCCT
>CAZRFP010000247.1:0-4188 GCA_964599535.1 uncultured Planctomycetaceae bacterium | reverse complement strand
GGCGGTTTTGCCGGTCTTGCGGTCGCCGATGATCAGTTCGCGCTGGCCGCGGCCGATGGGGATCATGCTGTCAATGGCCTTGATGCCGGTTTGCAGCGGCTCCTTGACTGGCTGGCGTTCCGCGATGCCGGGGGCCTTGTATTCCATCGGCCAGTTGCGATCGCTCTTGATCGGACCTTTGCCGTCCAGCGGGCGGCCGAGCGGATCGACCACGCGACCGACCATCGCTTCGCCCACGGGCACGCTCAGCAACTTGCCCGTCGCCTTGACCACATCGCCTTCCTTGACGCCCAGATAGTCACCCAGCACGACCGCGCCGACCGAATTCTCTTCCAGGTTCATCACCTGGCCGATCGCGCCGTTTTCATACTCCACCATTTCGCCGGCCATCGCGCTGGACAACCCGTAAATCTGCGTAACACCGTCGCCGACGGCGATGACGCGACCGACTTCGGCAGCCCGCAACTGGTCGGAGTATTGGGCGATTTCCTGTTTGATCACCGATGTGATTTCGTCAACCTGGATTTTCATTCACTTACCCTTCCGTCACGAAGCGCGACATGCCGGATCGAAGATGTTTTTCGGATGATGCCAACAACTGTGCGCTCAAATCGCGCAGACGACGGCGAACCGTCATGTCATAGAGGCGGTCGCCTACTTGTATCGTGATGCCGCCCAGAACGTCGGGATCGACCTTCTCGACGAGAATCGCCTCACGGCCGCTGAGCCGCCTGACCTGCAAACGGATGGACTCGCGCTGGGCCTCGCTCAGCGGCGTGGCCGTCGTCACGAAGACATCTTCGCGGCCGTGCTGCACGTCGAGCTTTCGTCGATACGCATCGCAGACCCACGGCAGGATCATCGCGCGGCGCTTGTCGTTCAGCACGAGCATCGTGTTGAGCACGAGCGGGCTGACGCGGCCGCCGCCGAACGCCTTGCGAATCGCCCCGCGCCGGGCGTCGTCGTCGATCGCCGCCGAACGCATCAGATCGGCAAACGCCGGCTCGCGCCGCCATAGCTCCTTCAGGTCTGCAAGCTCGCGGCCGATCTCGTCCGCCTGGCCGGCCTCATTCGCCAGCGCCAGCAGACTCTCGGCGTAAACCTGCGCCGCCGCCATGTTGATATCAAGTTCCGTCGCCATGCCTGCCTGATTTCAAACTCATTCGACCGCGAAACCGGCCATTGATCGCCGCGCACCGCCAAGTCGATTTCCACTCGCCGCAGCTAGTTCAACCGCCCCAGTTCCGATAGCGACTCGTTCAACAGCTTCTGATGATCGCTTGCCGACATTTCGCGCCCGATCAGCTTCCCGGCCGCCATCACCGCAAGTTGAATGCTCTCGTCGTGAAGGCGCTTCACCGCGTCGTCGCGGGCCAGCTCGATGTCGCGCTTTGCTCGAGCCACGATCGCCTCGGCTTCGGCCTTGGCCTCGCCGTGAATGCGCTTGCGCGTCTCTTCGCCGTCGCGGCGGCCTTCCTCGACGATCGCCGTCGCTTCCTGATGCGCCTTTTCGATGCGGGCCTTGTATTCGACCATCATTCGTTCGGCGTCTTCGCGTTCCTTCTTGGCATGGGCCAGCGAATCGCGAATGAAATGCTCGCGCTGCGTCAGACCCTCAAGGATCGGCTTCCACGCGGCGACGCGGAGGATCACCAGCAGGATCACAAAAACGGCAATCGACCATAGCGCCGCGCCGAAGTCCCAGTGCAGCAACTCAGCCTTGTGCTCTCCGCCGCCGGCCGCCAAGGCCTGCTCAAGGGAGAGTACAAAGCTTGCCGCCGCAACCGAACACATGAGGAATAGCTTTCTCGGCATCACTCGTATCCTGAAAAGCACCCAACGGTGCTGATGTTCGTCGTACAGCAGTCTCGGCTCGACATGCGAGGCTTCATCTCTCCTTGTGAAACCAAGGAGAGATGAAACCCGCGATGATGTCGGGGGGTTATACGCCCGCCGCCTTTTCGGCGATCTTGTTCGCACTTTCGACGATCGCGCCAAGCGATCCGCCGAGGCCGTTGCAAACGACCAGCGCGAAGAACGTAAAGCCTTCAATCAGCGCCGCCGCGATGATCAGCGACGTAAAGATGCGACCGCCGGCCTCCGGCTGTCGGGCAATGCCGCCCATCGCTTCGCCGGCCAGATGGCCGATGCCCTTGGCCGCGCCGATCGTGACCAGGCCCGCTCCCAATCCGGCGCCGAGGGCCATCAGACCCTTGTCGCCCATCAGGACGGTCCCTTCTGCAAGAATGTCAATCATGATCCAGACTCCTCATTTGCGGCGAAAGCCCCCGCCGCCGGGGATGTAAGAAACGCTTTTGTCGGCATCGTTCAAAGTATGGCCAGGGCGCCGACGACCCCAACCGCCGATTATGTCACCGGCCTCCCGGCCGGTGTGTCATTACTTTGTCACGTTAATTCGTCGCCACGATGTCTGTTCCGCCGTTTTGACGTATTGACGTTTTCCATATTTCGGCGTTTCCCCGCGTTTAGTGCTCCGGCGAAACCGACGCGCCGATGAACAGCGTCGTCAGAAACGTGAAGATGTACGCCTGTAGAAACGCCACAAACAATTCCAGGCAACTCAGCGCTGCACAGCCGACCGCAACCAGCGGACCCACAGTCGATTTCATTGCAATACCCGTGAAACCGAGGATCAGCGCGAGAATCGAGGCGAGTACGACGTGGCCTGCCACCATGTTGGCGAACAACCGAATCGCCAGCGCGAACGGCTTGATCACCGCGCCGACAAATTCCAGTGCGAGCAGGATGGCCCACATGATGACATCCGCGATCAACAAAAGAAACGACATCGGTCCGTCAACCTTCGCGGGCATGAATACGTGCGGTGCGAAGTTCCATACGTATAGAACGGGCGCCATGAAAAAGGCGACCACCGCGGGCTTGCCATGATCCTTGGAGTGGTGCCCAGGATGCGCGGGATCATGCGCGAGGCCGAATTCATGACCTTCGCCGTGCAGCGCATGATCTTCATCGTGCTCGTGATGATGGCCGTACATGCCTGCGACCAGATCGCTATAGACCTGTTTCGCGCCGGAGAAGTGGATCATGAAGAACGCACACAACGCCAGACCGGCCGTGACCATGATGTTGCCGGTCGCCGTGCCGCCGATGTGCTGCAAACTGCCTCCGGATGCCAATCCAATGATGTCCGCGAGCGGAATCATGCCGAGTAGATTGCACGCGAGAATGTAAAAGAAGACCGTCCAGAGGAACGGCATGAAGCGATCGGTCTTGTCGCCGAGGACCGGCCGGACCACGTCGTTGCGGATAAACTGCATCATCGCTTCGATCAGGTTGGCGACGCCCGTCGGCACGCTTTTGTCCGGACCGGCCGCGGCCATTGCTGCATATCTGCGACCAAGATAGATGAACAAGAGCAGCACCAGCCCCGCCGCAACAAGCGACATGAGCAATTGGTTGGTGAAATAGGTGTCGTGCGGACGAATGGTCAGGATGCCGAGCGGATCCTTGAAACTCACGTTCCAATGCATCAGCGGCTCGTGCGTAAGTGGATGCGGCAGGACGTGGTCCATCGGGCTGCCGCCGGCGAGTATGAGTGTCTTCACGAGGCCGAACCCTCATTGCCGGGAGACGCGACGCGATAATAGCGCTGAATCGCGATCACACCGAAGGTCGTATCGATCAACAACACCAACAGGTAAAAGATCACTGCCCAAAACAGGAAAGACTCCATCTGCGGGCGGGCCATGATCTGATAGGCGACCATCGCGCCCATCGTCAACATCAGCCGCAGCACCGTGCCCGCCAGCGCCGCCGAGCCGATCTGCTGCGGCCAACGCTGCGCGACGAACACGATCGGCAAGAACGCCAACACGGCCGTCGTAAGACAGATGACCGCCACGGCCGACATGCTCTGCAATCCGTCAACACCCCATCGCGACTGCGTCGGCGCATAGCCGATGATCGCTGCGCAAAGCACCGCGACAATCAGCGAGACGACACAAGTAAGGGAGAGTTTCAAAGTCGTGTGTTACCGATTCAGTTTGTTCAGTTGCCGGATCATGGCGAAGAGGCCGAAACCCATTCCGAGCATCAGTCCCGCGAACAATCCCCAAGGCGAAGCACCGTAGTGCTCGTCGATCCGATACCCGACATATCCGAAGATGAGGAGAAGACCGACAAACTCGAACCCCATTGTGCTGTAGC
>CAZRFP010000246.1:0-4201 GCA_964599535.1 uncultured Planctomycetaceae bacterium | reverse complement strand
ATAGAATCGACCGAATGCGATCCAAAAACCGAATGAAGAAGCGGTAAAGTGCTACTTGGATTATTCATGCTCTGGTTCTTCATTGTTCTAGTGCGTGCATCGTCGCAATATGCAGGTCCGGCGGAAGGACCGGGTTGGGCGCGGCAACCGCCGCGCTGCGCGAAATGCAGCTATATTATCACGGGGCTTGCAATCGCGTCGAGATGTCCAGAGTGCGGAATGTCGATAGCAGACTCGCTTGCTGTGGCGATAAAGCGGCTCAGGTTCACGAGATGGTCAGCTTTTAAGAAGGCAGTCGAATCGGCGATTGAAAGCGTGCGTCCAAAATGAGTCTTGGCTGATTTTCGACTGGTGGTGTAACGTAGGAGTATTCAGACCCCGAGCGTGTCGGCTCCCTTGTGGACAGGCGCATCGCTGACGGGAGCAGTGTGATTTGATTCTCTCGATTGTCCGGAAGATGGAATCAAAACGCCGGCGATCGGAAGTGAGAGTATACTGATGTCATCATTTCAAGTCTCGGTGTTTATTGAACGAAATCCCGATGTTGTCTTCGACTTCGCCACCGACCTTGACTACGTTTCGACGTGGATACCTGAAATCACGCGCATTGAGAAGCTGACGGACGGGCCACTCGCATCGGGATCGCAGTTCCGCGAGACGCGAAAGATGGGCGGCCGCGAGCACTCGTCCATCATCGAAGTGTCGGAGCACGAGCGCCCACGGGTTCATGCCGCGTCGGCACGGTGTATGGGCTGCGTCGCGACATATCGCTACACGTTCGAGCCCGAGGGCGGCGGCACGCGCATCGATCTCCACGCCGAGGTCGTCGGCAGCGGCCTGGCCAAGCTCATCGCGCCGATGCTACTCGCCATGATGAAGAAACAGGATGGTGGACAACTTGATCGGTTAAAGACGGCCATCGAGTCTCACGTTCCGGCGGGCGCGTGACACGCGTCAGTTGCCGAAAGGACCGATGCGAGGAAGTGTTTCACGTCGAAGGTTTCCCGGCATGATCGCGGCACAAACCCGGCGCGATCCGGCCTGCGCCAATGTGATGCTCTATGAAGGGCCGGGCTGATTGGGCTTCTGTTCGTCCGATGTTGTATTCAAGTTGGTGAAACTGACGTTTATCAGGCCTTCGCTGATGGCAAACTTTGTCAATTCGACGCGATCGTGAATATCGAGCTTGTTCATCAACCTCGTGACGTGATGATCGACCGTTTTCACGGCGAGATTCGTCATCGCGGCAATCTCCTTCTTTCCGAAGCCCTGGGCGACGTAAGATAGCATCTCGATTTCACGGCGGCTCAGCAGCGTCAGCCGCGAGGTCGATGACTCTCTCAGGCGAACGCCGGTCGAGTCCACGACGATTCTGGCTCGAACCGCGTCAGAGAAATAAGCGCCGCCTGACGCGACCTCGCGGATGGCCTGAATGACGACATCCATTGAGTCTCTCTTGAACACATAGCCGTGGGCCTTGGCTTTCAGGGCCTGATCGATGAAGGAGTCGTAGATAAAGCCGCTGAGGAAAATGATGCGTGTATTGGGCAGCATCTCGGAAAGCCGCCGAGCGGCTTCGAAGGAGAGCATGCCGGGCATGTCGATATCGAGCAGAATGACATCAGGCTTGGTATCACGCGCGACGGTGATGGCTTCGTTTGCGGTTTTGGCTCGCCCGACGACGGTGATATCAAGCTCGCGTTGAAGGCGCTCCGACATCGCATCGCGAATAACGCCCTGATCGTCTACGACGACAATTCTGATCTCTCCAGCCATGTGCAGCATCCTCTCATGTCGGCGAGTCGTCGAGGCACTGTTCGATCAACTCGGCCAACTCCGGCATCTCAAATGGCTTGCGCAAGAGCATACAGCCGTCCAGCCGCAAGAGATTGAGATTCACGTTTAGGGTTCCGACCACTACGATCATCTTCAGCGATGGATTTGTTTTCGTCAAGCTTGCCAGGTCGCTGAGCCGTTCTGCTCCGATGGTATCCAGATCGGCTACGATCATTCTTAGCCAGTGCGGGCGATTCCGCGCGAAATCCAACGCACCATCGAGCGATGAAGTCGGACGCGCATTGAGGCCGGCCGCGCGGACCGTGGATGTCATGATCGACCGCACCTGCGGGTCTCGATCAATGACCAGCGCAAGATCACCGTTGGATAGCCCTTCCTGTTTCGAAGGCAACTGATGCTCCATGACCACCGGGTCCGCACCGACGAATTCCATGCTGAATCTCGTTCCTTGCCCCGGCTCGGATTCCACTTGAATGGAGCCGCCCAGTTCTTCCACCAGCCGCTGAGTAATCGATAAACCGAGTCCGGTTCCTTTGCCCTTTGCCTTCGTCGTGAAGAATGGCTCGAAGACGCGTGAGAGGTGTTCGGAAGATATGCCGGATCCGGTGTCACTTACCGAAAGACGGACGCGACGCGGGCCGCTATCCGATGTTTCTTCCTGGCGATGACCATCTTCGCGCTTCACCGAGGCCAGCGCAATCGTCAGGCAGCCGCCCTCCGGCATGGCGTCCTGTGCATTGAGGGCGAGATTCAGGATGATCTGCTCAATATGGCTCGTCGCGGCATGAATCCAAATCGGTTCATTGTCGGGCAGATCGGTTGTGATTTGTATCTTCGCCGAAAGCAACCGGGCAAGCATTCGCGATGTTTCGTTCACGACTCGGGGCAAATCAATGATCGCTCGCTTCGGCGCGGCCTGATGACTGAACGTAAGAAGTGAGTTTGTAACATTCAGAGCATCCCGCGCAGTTGACTCAACCTTCTCCAGTTCGCGCATGGCCGGATGTGTCTTCGGCAACGTCACCTGCGCCAGACTGGCGTAAGCGGAAATCGCACAGAGCAGGGTGTCAAACTGGTGGGCTATTCCACTGGCCAGCGTTCCGACGGCCTCAAGTTTTTGAGATTGGCGCAGCGCCTCTTCGGCCTGCCGTCTGCGCGTGATATCGTTGAGCGAGCCTGCCATGCGCGTGACATGACCATCAGCGTTGCGAACGGCTTTTCCACGCGCCTGGAACCACTTGTATTCGCCGGATTTTGTCCTGAGCCGGTACTCAATCTCGTACGGCACATTTCGTTCGATATGATCAGTCAACGCCAGCATGACGCGTTCCTGGTCTTCAGGATGCAGGCGTTCGGCCCAGGCGCCAAGCGAGTTTTCAAACTCCGAATCTTCGAAACCGATCAATTCCTTGAGGCGCGGCGAAAAATAAACACTTGTTTTCGGCGAGTGCCACGGAATGTCTTCGCCAACGACGGCGTCCCACAGGCCGTCGATGGCACCGTCGGCGACCAGCTCAAAACGCTCGATGCTGTCCTTCAGCGCGGCCTCGGCGAGCTTTTGCTCGGTGATGTCGATGACAATGCCGTTCCAGAGAATGGCCCCGTCGGGTCCGGGCGGCTCCGGTCGAGAACTGCCGCGCAGCCATTTCAGCTTGCCGCTCGGCGTGCGAATGCGGAAGACCATATTCCATGTCTCTAAAGAACGTGCCGATTCTCGGATCGTGCCTTCCATTTTTGGAACGTCTTCGTCGAGTATCGGCGACCATGCCAGGCTGAAATCGGAAAGAATGTCTTCCGGGGGCGTTTCGAAGATGTCCTCAATTCCACGGCTGATATAATCGAATGACTGTTTGCCATCGACGGTTCGTCGGAATTTGTACACCGCCGCAGGTAATGCATCGGTCATGCGTTGGAGAAAAACTTCGTTGTCGATGGCCCTCTGTTCGGCGGCCTTGCGCTGTGTAATGTCGGTCGCAATGCACAAAACCTGACGGTCGCCGTCGGGCCTCGGCAGCGGCGCTCGAATGACTTCAAACCACCATTCACGATCTCCCAGGACGATTCTGCGTTCATCCTTAACGGTACCGCTGCCTTGCGCGATCGACGCCCACGAATCAGCTCGCTCCGGAAGACCAGATGAAAGTGTCGAGGGTGATTGTTCGGCGTCGAACAGATGTTTCACGACTTCAGATGAATCGATGCCAAGATCGGCGGAGAAGGCCCGATTAACGAAAACCGTGCGGCCTTCGATGTCCTTGATGAAGATCAGCGCTGGTGAATAGTCCAGTATCTGCTGAAGAAACGCCTGGGTTTCCGCGAGCGATCGCGTTCTCTCTTGCACGCGCACTTCAAGTTCGTCGTGTGCACTTCTGAGTGCGTCTTCGGCCCTCTTTCGCGCGGTGAT
>CAZRFP010000245.1:0-4239 GCA_964599535.1 uncultured Planctomycetaceae bacterium | reverse complement strand
CCGATGGAGTTCGCCGTCGAAGCACAGAAGTTGCTGGAAGTTTCGCTGGAAGGAAGCGTGGGTTGATCGCCGGAAAAACGAAAGGTCGAAACGTCCCGGAGTCGAACCGAAAAGAAAAAGACGAATCCCGTTTAGCCCAGCCGCACAGCGGCCGGGCCAGAGCGAAAAGGCTCTCAAAACCCCAAAAACTCGGAACTGGAAATGCTAGAAATCAAAAACCTGCACGCATCGATCGACGATCACGAAATCCTCAAAGGCATTAACCTTGTCGTAAAGCCCGGAGAGGTCCATTCCATCATGGGGCCGAACGGCAGCGGAAAGAGCACCTTGGCCTCGGTTCTGGCGGGCAATGAGCAATATGAAGTGACCGAGGGCGAAGTGCTCTACAACGGGCAGGACCTCCTCGCCATGGCGCCGGAAGAGCGCGCCTGGGCCGGCGTCTTTCTCGCCTTCCAATACCCCGTCGAAATCCCCGGCGTCAGCACGACATACTTTCTGAAGGCAGCCATCAACGCAATGCGCAAAAGCAAAGGCCAGCCTGAGATCGACGCCGGCGAATTTCTCAACATGGCACGGGATAAGATGAAGCTCGTCGATCTCGATGACAAGCTCATGACCCGCGCCATCAACGAGGGCTTCTCCGGCGGCGAGAAAAAACGAAACGAAGTCTTCCAGATGGCCATGCTCGAACCGAAGCTCGCCATCCTCGACGAAACTGATTCAGGCCTCGACATCGACGCCCTCAAGATCGTCGCCAAGGGCGTCAACACCCTGCGCGGACCCGATCGATCGTTCATCGTCGTTACGCACTATCAGCGCCTGCTCGATTACATCGTCCCGGATTTCGTCCATGTGCTGGTCGATGGCCGCATCGCGAAGAGCGGCGGCAAGGAACTCGCCCATGAATTGGAAAAGCACGGCTACGTGGGCATCGTCGAAGCCGCGCCCCAGCCCGTCGGCTGATGCAGCACGAACCGACGGCGATCGTCGAGAAATACGAACCGATGATCCGGCGCCCCGAACAACGGCTCGCCGGTTGAGAATCAGTCAAACGAAGGAATCGGAATGATTCAAACGCTCAACGTAAAGGACGCATGGCTCAGCGAATTCGAGCAATTCGAGGCGAGTGCCCCGACCGGGGACTGGCTGCGCCCGATTCGCAAGGCCGCCATTGCCCGCTTCGCCGAAATCGGATTCCCCACCCTGCGCGATGAGGAATGGCGGTTCACCAACGTCGCCCCGATCGCGAACACCGCCTTCGAGCGCGCGACAACACCAGGCGAGCGCGTCGATTTCACCGAACTAGCGCCCTATCGCTTCGACGAGCCGGACGAGCACCTTTTCGTCATCGTAAACGGGCGCTTCGATACGAAGCTCTCCGCCAAGGGCGCGCTGCCCTTCGGCATCACCGTCTGCGGGCTGGCCGAGGCAATGACCACGCACCGCCCTCTGGTCGAGGCGCAATTGACGCGCATCGCCGATCATCGAGACCAGGCCTTCGCCGCCCTGAACACGGCGCTCTTCGAAGATGGCGTCTTCATTCATGTGCCGAGAAACGCCATCCTGACAGCGCCGATTCACGTCATGTTCGCCACGGTTCCCGGCGCGCAGCCGGCCGTTGCGCATCCGCGCCTGCTTGTCGTGGCCGAGGAAAACTGCCAGGCCTCGATCGTCGAAACACACGCCGGACTGTCCGAATCGAAATATCTGACCAATGCCGTGGCGGAGTTCGTCCTCGGCGAAAACGCCATCATCGATCATTACAAAATCGAGCGCGAATGCGACGCCGCGTTCCATATCGCCACGCGGCAGATGCAGCTCTCGCGCAGCAGCAACATGTCGACGCACACTCTCAGCTTCGGCGGCGGACTCGTCCGAAACGACGTCAACGCCGTCTTCGGCGGCGAGGGCGGCAACTGCATGATCAACGGTCTCTACGTCCAGCGCGGCACTCAGCACATCGACAACCATCTCCGCGTCGATCACGCCATGCCCCATTGCAACAGTTGGGAATATTACAAGGGCATCCTCGGCGATGATTCTCGCGCCGTCTTCACGGGGCGAATCATCGTGCGCGAAGGCGCGCAAAAGACCGACGCCAAGCAATCAAATGCGAATTTGCTCCTGTCGAACAATGCCCAGATCGACACCAAGCCCCAGCTCGAAATTCTCGCTGACGACGTGCGATGCACCCACGGCGCAACCATCGGCCAGCTCGATGATGACGCCATCTTCTATCTTCGCACGCGCGGCGTCAGCGCCGATGCCGCACGCAGCCTGCTCGTGTACGCCTTTGCCGGCGAGAGCATCGGCCAGGTGCGCATCGCCTCGCTGCGCGATCGTTTGCAGGACCTGTTGGCCGCGCGGCTGCCGCACGGCGAGTCGCTCACGTTTGGACGGCCCTATGAATACAGCGACGACTTCGTCGAAATCGTCCGAAGCGCCGACCGCCGACGTCACACTTCCTGACGTCGAGCGGATCCGCCAGGACTTCCCCATCCTCGCACAAACCGTGCATGGACGGCGGCTCGTCTATCTCGATAGCGCCGCCACGACGCAGAAGCCGCGCGCCGTCATTGAAGCCATCGCACGTTATTACGAGCAGGACAATTCCAACATCCATCGAGGGGCGCACGCCCTCGCCGTTCGCGCCACCGATGCGTATGAAGCAGCCCGTCGAACGGTTCAGAGGTACATCAATGCCGCTCGCGAGGAAGAGATCGTATTCGTCCGCGGCACCACCGAAGCCGTCAATCTCGTCGCCCAGTCTTACGGCCGCGCCGAACTCGGCCCCGGCGACGAAGTGCTTCTCACGACGATGGAGCATCACTCCAATATCGTCCCCTGGCAGCTCGCCTGCGAACAGACCGGCGCGCGCGTCGTCGTCGCCCCCATCGACGATCGCGGCCAGGTGATCTTCGAGGAGTTCCACCGCCTGCTCAACGCGCGCACGCGCATCGTGGCCGTCGCCCACGTTTCGAACGCACTGGGCACCGTCAATCCCATCGAGCGCATCATCAGCGCCGCACATGCCGCTGGCGCAGTCGTGCTCATCGATGGCGCACAGGCCGCCGCACATACGAAGATCGACGTGCAGGCCATCAACGCGGACTTCTACGCCTTCTCAGGCCACAAGCTCTACGGGCCGACTGGCATCGGCATCCTTTACGGCAAGTACGATCTCCTCAACAAGATGCCGCCCTATCAGGGCGGCGGCTCCATGATCCGCAACGTCAGCTTCGAGAAGACAACCTACCTCGAGCCGCCTTTGCGCTTCGAGGCCGGCACGCCCAATATCGAAGGTGCCGTCGGTCTCGCGGCAGCCATTCACTACATCGAGTCCATCGGCATCGAGCGCATCGCACGCCACGAACACGACCTACTCGATTTCGCCCAAGCGCAGCTTGCCGGCGTCGAAGGCCTGCGCATCATCGGCACCGCCGAGGGCAAGTCGGGCATCATCTCATTCGTCGTCGAGGGCATTCATGCCGACGATATCGGCCGCATGTTGGACCGCGAGGGCGTCGCCATTCGCGTCGGCCATCACTGCGCCGAGCCGCTCATGAAGCGCTTCGGCGTCAGCGCGACGGCACGCGCATCGATCGCCATCTATAACACACGCGAGGACATTCAGGCCCTCGTCGCCGCCGTGCGCAAAGCCGTCAACGTCGCCCGCGGCGCGTGCGCCGTCCAGAAGGTCGAGGTTCGCCCCACCTCCGAGACCATCGACCAGACGCAGGCCCGCATCGTTCGCGAGTTTTCGGCTTGCACGGATTGGGAAGCCAAGTACCAGCGCATCATCGACATCGGCCGCTCACATCCACACATCCCCGATGAATACAAGCAGGACAAGCTCAAAGTGAAAGGCTGCCAATCGACCGTCTGGCTACATGCCCGGCTTGACGGCGACAGGATCATCTACACCGCCGAGAGCGACGCGCTGATCGTCAATGGCCTCGTCGCACTGCTTCTTCGCGTCTACTCCAACCGCACGCCGGATGAAATCATCGCCACCGAGCCGACATTCGTGAGCGACATCGGCCTCGCCGAGAATCTTTCGCAGGTTCGTTCAAACGGTCTCGCGGCCATGGCCCGCGAAATCCGCAACTACGCCATCGCCCTCAAGCAGGTGCTCGCCCTTCGCAAGACGGCCTGACCCTGCAGGGCCATCGCATGTTCCCAACCAGAGCCGCGACCGTCAGGAAGCGGTGGCTGTTGATGCGCGAATCAACCTTGAAA
>CAZRFP010000244.1:0-4521 GCA_964599535.1 uncultured Planctomycetaceae bacterium | reverse complement strand
GCACGGCTCGATCAGCTCAGCCGACGCCCTCATGCAGGACATGAAGCGGTTGATCGACGAGGACATTCGCGCATTCAAGCAACTGTCGGCAACATGGAAGCTGCCCGCTGACGATCCCTCCGCGCGCGAGGCGAAGCAGGCGGCCGTACTCGAAGCAACGCAATCGCCGATCGAAATCATGTCGAAGGCCCTATTCATCATGAAACTGGCGGCGGTGGGCCTTGAGAAGTCGAAACACAACTGCCGATCGGATGCCGGCGTGGCGGCGATCCTGTCTCATGCGGCGTTGGAGGGGGCGCGACTGAATGTGCTGATTAACCTGCCGGGAATCGAGGATGCGCGGCAGCGCGAGGAGCTGCGCAACCGGTGTGAATCGCTCCACGTCGCAGCTGCGGCGCTGCGACGGGAAATGGACGCGATACTTGCCGACCCGCCGCAGTGAGCTACTGGGTGTGTTGCAACTGAATCCGGCAACCGGTTCATCAATAGATGGCCGGATCTGCATGGGCGCCGCCCGCAAAGGCCGCCAGACAGCACATTTAGGGAAAATCGCCAAAATCCGTGGTGCCAGATTATTTTTGTCGCATGTAACAACGAGCGGCCTTATGCTGCCTTGCGCTGTTGGATCCGGCACATTTTAAGATAGGAGGCAACCATGTCGCGAATCAGGATCATTGCGTTCAGCCTGTCGATAGCCATCGTCTTATCAGTTGGATGCTCAAGTTCGAAGGAATCTGTTCGCGAATCCGCCGATCGACCGCCGTTGTTTGATGGCTTGGGTCATCATGCATGGGCGATCACGACTTCATCGCCCGAAGCACGGGACTACTTCAATCAGGGGCTGACGTGGGCCTATGCGTTCAATCATGACGAGGCGATTCGCATGTTCACCGAGGCGGCGCGGCTCGACCCGAATTGCGCGATGGCCTGGTGGGGCATTGCCCTTTGCAACGGTCCGCACATCAACAACCCGGTCATGACGCCGGATCGATCGAAAGCTGCCTGGGCGGCGCTGCAGTCCGCGCTTTCGGTGATTGAACACGCAAACTACATCGAGTCGCGGCTCATTCAGGCGCTGGCGTCGCGCTACTCGGCCACGCATCAGGACGACCGCCGCGCCCTGGACGAGGCCTATGCGGCTGCGATGAAAGAAGTCTATGAGCTGTTTACCAACGAAGCCGACATCGGCTCGCTCTACGCCGAAGCGCTCATGGACTTGCAGCCGTGGGACCTGTGGAACAAGGACGGCTCCGCGAAGGGAAACACAAACGAGATACTGGCCGTGCTCGAGCAGGGATTGAAAATCAACCCCAATCATCCTGGATTGAACCATCTCTACATTCACGCGGTCGAGGCATCGCCCGATCCCAAGCGCGGCATCGTCTCGGCTGACACGCTGCGCGAACTGGTGCCGATCTCCGGTCACCTGGTTCACATGCCGTCGCATATCGACGTGCGCGTCGGACAATGGGCGGCAGCGGCACTGCAAAACGAACGAGCGATTGAAGCGGATCGAAAGTACCGGGCAAAATCGCCGAAGCAGGGCTTTTATAGCGTCTATATGGCGCACAACCACCATTTCCTGGCGTTTGCCTCGATGATGGAGGGACGCAGCGAAGTCGCTCTCAAGGCGGCGCGGGACATGATCGCCGGCGTGCCGTCCGAATTCCTGCGGGATCAGCCCGAGTTTGTCGATCCGATGCTGTCGATCGTGCTCGACGTGCTCAAGCGATTCGGCCGCTGGGACGACGTGTTGCGCGAGAAGAAGCCGCGCGGAAAGCTGCCGATCGCGACGACCATGTGGCACTACGCGCGCGGCGTGGCCTATGCGGCCAAGGGAGATGTTCGCCGTGCCAAGAGTGAGCAGCGCGAGTTTCGCGACGCGGTGAAGCGCGTGCCCGAGGGCGCGCTGATGGGCATCAATCCGGCGCACAAGGTGCTCTCTATCGCCGAGAAAATGCTGGAGGGCGAAATCGCCTATCGGGAGAATCGCATCGACGCGGCGGTGGCCGTCTTGCGCGAGGGCATCGCGATCGAAGACGATCTGCTGTACATGGAGCCGCCGGAGTGGGTTCAGCCGGTGCGGCACACACTGGGCGCGATTCTCGTCAAGACGGGCAACTTCAGCGAGGCGGAAAGCGTGTATCGAAAGGACTTGGAATACTGGCCTGAAAACGGTTGGTCCCTGCACGGACTCGCAACCTGCCTGCGAAAGCGCGGCGCGGCGGCGGAAGCGGAGCAAGTGGAATCCCGCTTTGCAAAGGTCTGGTCGCGTGCGGACGTGAAGATCGACTCAAGCTGTCTTTGCGTGCCCGGCGAGACAAGCTGCTGCGAGATCGGCCGCTGACCGCGGCCGGCGCATCATGGACGAACGTTTTTCATCCAGTTTTTCCAGTTGCGCTCCCACTTTTTGTCGAGCTTGCCGAAGCACTTTTCGAAGGCTTCGATTTCTTCTTCCGGCGTTGTCTTGTAACCCTTGGGGCGCTCATTGAGCAGCTCGACATAGGCTTTCAGTTCATTGCGCTTGACGCGCGTCATATAGTGGCACAAGGCCCATGCCTGTGTATAAGCGTATGTGCCGGCATCAGCCCGCTGAAAGGCGCGCGGCGTCGAGATAAAATCGCGCAGCGGGAATAGCCGATTGGCCTGCACAAGCTGGTGATACACATCGCATCGTGTCTTATTGACGACGCCCATGTTGCCGCTCTTGGAATCGGTGACCGGCTCAAACAACTGGGCCATGCCCTCGGCAAACCATCGCGGATTGGCGATGAATTCCTTGGGATTGTGAAAGCCGATGTTCCAGAGGACTTGGTGGGCGACCTCATGTTGAAGCGTCTCTTCAGTGACGCCGCCGCCGAAACTCTTGGTCGCATTGATCGTATATCGTGCTTTCTTGATATTCGCCTCGATGCTCTTGCGCTGGGAAGGATCTTTCGTGCCGCGCATCTGCTCGCCGAGTTGGGCCAGGTTCTGCTCGGCTTGCTCGCGCGCCTGCTTAAACGACGGGGTATTTCGGAAGTTGTAGAAGTAGGTGTAGTTGCTCGACGGGAGGAAGAAGCCGAGTTGATTCGGCGTCGCCTCGCCCGCGCCTTCGAGCGTCTTCGAGTAATCGCGGTACGTGTCAAACTCGTTGAAGAAAAAGGTGATCATCTTCTTGTCGGGCTGATGCACGTCGATGCCAAGATTGACGCAGTATCGCACACAGGAGCGATAGGTTCGCTCAATGGCATGTTCGAAGATGCCCACGTCCTCTTCGCTCGTGTCGTAGAAGATCGAGTAGTGAAGCGTGTGCTTGAGCTTGAACGATTCCGGCAGTGTCGCACGGACTTTCTTTTCGGCCTTTTTGTCCGCTGGAACGGCAGACATGTCGACCTTCTTCACTGCCGTCGACGAGCCGGAATCTGACTTCTTTTTGCTTGTAGCGCCCGATTTCTTGCCGCTGTCCGAGTCGCCGTCGGCCCAGGCGCGCATGCCGAACCACGAGACCACCGCCAATGCGGCCATGACCGTGACCGCCGTTGAACCGCGATTCCAGATATAAGTATGCATGACCGAACCTCGACTGAATTCGTGCCGCGCAAGGCAGGCGGACCGCCGCTCGAGCGCCATTACGCATAACTATGCAGGCCGACGATGTAGAAATTGACCACCCACCAGTTGAACTGCATTGCAGCGAAGCCGCCGACGCTCAGTACGCTGGTCCAGAGCGCCCGGCGTTTCGTGACAAACCGGATATGAATGAGAATAGCGTAGACCAGCCACGTATTCAACGCAAAAACCTCTTTCGGATCCCATCCCCACGGGCGGCCCCAGGAATAGTCCGCCCAGATCGCCCCCAGCACGATGCCCACAAATAGCGCGACCGACGCAATATAGATCAGCACGCGGTGGGCGAAGTCGAATTCGTCCAGCACGTCGCGCTCGACGGGAAAATCCGCAGCGCCGACCGCTGAACGTCCGGCCACGCGCCGCACCCCGAACATCGAAAACGCGCCGAGCGTCAGACACGCAAATCCCGCCATCGCGAGAAGCATCGTGCCGATAAACTGGCCGGCCAGCACCGCCGTCTCATCCGTAAAGCCCAAAAAGCCCATGACGCCGACCGATACCGACGACGCCGTGTCGAACATTCTCTGGTAGGCCATCATCAGGCAGACAATCGCGCCGATCTGGGCGCCGATGGTGGCCTGGGCGACGCCGTTGCGATCGCGAATCGCCGAGACGAACAGATAGCAATTCGCGGCGACATATGCCAGCGTGATGACGCCGTAGCTCGCGATGATGAGCGTGGTGTGGATTCGCAGCATGATGTCGTCGAGAATCGGCATCATCGTCTGGATGTTGTTGTTCACCTGATCGGGTAGCAATTCCGGTAGCGCCAGCGAGAAAAAGCCGAGGAACGCCGAGCCGAGCAGATAGACGCGCTTCCGCGTGAAGACCTCCAGCAGCAGGCCCAGCATCGACGCCATCCACGCGCTCGAGACGACGGCCTCGTACATGTTTGCCACCGGCACGCGG
>CAZRFP010000243.1:0-4664 GCA_964599535.1 uncultured Planctomycetaceae bacterium | reverse complement strand
GGTTTCACCGGTATGCGGGCGGCGATGCGGCCTCATTGCAAAACGTCTGCCCGAGGAACTGGGCAATCAGCGGTAGCGTGCTTCGGCTGACGGAGCCGTTGGGAAAGGCGACCCACGCATGTTCGGCACGCCGCACACGGCCGAGTTGAAATCGCGCGCCGCGTTCGCGACACGCCGCAACCAGGCGTTCGGCCTGGTCATAAGGGACGATGCTGTCCAGATCGCCGTGCAAAATGAGAATCGGCGGCGAATCCGATCGGACATGCGTGACCGGTGAAGCCGCCGCAAAGCGATCCGCTCCTTCGTTCGGCGTGCATCCGACCAGATTGCGCACAACCGGTCTTACATGGAATCCACCGCCGTCGTGAAGTGATACAAGTTCGGTCGGTCCGTAGATATTGATAATGCCATGGACGAGACACTCGGACGGATCGCGTCCGATGATATCCGAATCGCGGCACAAGCCGACCATCATCGCAATGTGCCCGCCGGCCGACTCGCCGCCGATCACGATGCGCCTGGGATCGATGTTGAAGCGCTCGGCATTGTCTCGCAAGAAGGCAAGGGCCGCCGCAGCGTCCCTCACCGGATCGGGAAATTGAATCGACTTGTTTACGAGCCGGTATTGCACCGTCGCCGAAACGTAACCCAGTGACGCCGTAAACTCGGCGAGCGGGCGCATCATGTTTCTTGACCCGTAGGCCCATGCGCCGCCATGCAGCCAGACGACGGCCGGCGCGGGAGCGGTCAGGCCTTGCGGCATGGCGATGTCCAGCATGAGGCGTGTTCCGCCGCTGCTGGATTGATCTGCATTTTGGCGTGACATCGAGGTGTCGGTCGATGGATCGCCGCGCTCGGCGTATTCGACATTTTTGATCCACTTCGATTCGTACAGCCCGACCGGAGCACGCGCGCATCCGGCCGCCAAGGTGCAAAAGGCCGCTGATGCCACGAACGTACGTAAGACGGTATGGGGCAGCGCCCATCGTTTTTGCAATAGGATTTGCATAAAATAGGGGGCTTTCGTATTGAATGTCGCGCGACGGCGCTACTCGCCGATGCTCTTCATGGCTTCTGAAGCGTCGGCGAAAGTTTCGAAGTACTTTTGCAGTCGCGTTGTCTGCAATACGCCCGACACAAACTGCGATGGTGACGCCAGTACGAGCCGCGCCCCCTGCGTATTGGCCCGCGCCGTGAGTTGCACGAGCAACCCCAGGCCGGCCGATGTGATCATGGTCACGCGCGACAGATCGATGACGATCTTCGCTCGTGCGTCATCGAGCAACCGGGCAATGTCATCGGCCAACGCTGGATTGTCGTCGAGTCGATCTTTCGGCTCGACGATCCACCAATCCAGTTCCTTTCGAATCGGAGTGTGCATTCAGGTTTGTCTCCCCGCGAGTGTCATAAGTACGTCACGATTCTTCAGGGGCGCCCGCCGGATGAAGGACCGGCCGGCTGCGATGTCGCCGCGCGCCGTCGAAGGTGAAGAATCAACTCGATCTCACCGACGGCGCGATCCATCGTCTCCGCGATTTCCAGCGCGGTTTTTCCCGCGTCGGAAAGGGCGTAGACGCGACGATGAAGTACGTCCACCGCGGTCTCCTGGGGCGGATCGTCGATCGAAACGGGATCCGACGTGGCAAAGCTCGACGCCGCGCGGTTCGCGGAGATGACGGCACGTTCAATCACATCGCGGTCGGTTTCATCGTTGACGACGATATCGACGCCACTTCTGGAGCCTGTAGGAGAGGCTGGCAGCGACTCGGCCTGTTCGAGCAAATCTCGAAGCGTGCGGATCCGTTCATCTGCGTCCTTGATCGTGTGTTCGAGCTTGGCGAATCGCGTTTCGATTTGGCCGTTTACCACGCGGGCTAATTCGTTCAGTTCGACGATCAGAGCTTCGAGGTCTTTTCTCATCGCCGCGTTCTGCCGGGTCGCGCCGTCGATCTCGCGGCGATACTGCTTCGGAGAACCGTCGCTCTGACGGCGGCGGCGCGAGATGTTGAACATCACGATGATGAAAAGCGTCAGCGCGAGGATCACCAGCCATTGTTGAGGCGTCGGACTCGTGATTTCCGCCAGCATCGTGAGAATCCGTTCTACAGCACGCCAATTGCCGCAATCCCACGGCAGCGGCGCATTCAATTTCGTGGCGCCGTGGGCTTGTCGGAAAGGCCGCGACAGCGCATCTCGTGCAGAACTTACCCGCGCCACGCCGCCAGTGCAGCGTTCACCACCGCGTTCAGCCCGACGCCGTGCCGAGTTGCGGCCGCCGCGCAGTCATCATACTCCGGTGATGCCCGCACGACCTCATCATTTCTCAGTCCGATTTTCATGCGGATCGAGCCATACGCCGTCTGCACCGTTTCGCTTCGGCGGGCCAGCTTCCTTCGGGTCCAGATCGACCGGCGGACGCCGAAGGTCGATGTCTCGGCAAAGAGTACTTGCTCGCACGCCGCCTCTTTTTCAATCGGCGACAGCACCGTCAGCAGCACAGCCGGGCGGTTCTTTTTCATCTGAATCGCCGACGTGAACACATCCAACGCGCCGACCTCGAAAAGACGGCCCACGGCATGGCCGATCTGCTCGCCCGTCGCGTCGTCCAGATTCGTCTCCATCACCACGATTTCGTCATGCTCGCCGTCACTCTCGGCTGATTCACCAACGATTAGCCTCAGCACGTTTGGACGGCGTTTACCCTCGCGCGTTCCGGCGCTGTACCCCACGCGGCTGATACGCATCGCGGGAATCGGTCCGAACGATTCGGCCAGCGTTGTCAGAATGGCCGCGCCGGTCGGCGTCGTCAATTCGCCGACTTCATCGCAGGGTGCGAGCGGTACGCCCATTAGCAGCTCGGCCGTGGCCGGAGCAGGCACGGGCATGACGCCGTGCTGGCAGGTCACGGTGCCGCTGCCCGTGGGGATCGGCGAACAAACGACGCGGTCCAATCCCAGGCGTTCGATGCCGATCGAAGCCCCGACGATGTCGACGATTGCATCGACCGCGCCGACTTCGTGGAAGTGAACCTTCTCAATCGTCGAGCCGTGAATCTTGGCCTCGGCTTCAGCCAACCGCGTGAAGATCGCCTTGGCTCGATCCTTTACGCTCGATGGCAGGTCGGCCGCGTCGATAATCTTGGTGATGTGGTGCAGATGTCGGTGAGCGTGGTCGTCGGCTGCGCGAACATCGAGCTTCACGGCGGCAAATCCCTGCTTTTTGATCCGCTGAATGTCGATGTCGTAGCCTGATAGCGGCAGCTTCGCCAGATCGGCGCGAAGGACCCGCTCGTCGAGGCCGGCATCGATCATGGCCCCAAGTATCATGTCGCCGGCCGCGCCGGAGAAGCAGTCGAAGTATCCGATTTTCATGGCCGGATTGTAGTGCCGCTTCGCCCGCGCTGGCAAACGTCTGTGTAACGATTGACGAGTTTGCTATCGGTGTGTTCCAATCCCTCAGCGGCTAACGCTATTCATGATGAGCAAGGCGACAGGAGGGCTGTTCCATGTCCAGAAGTTTGGGTCCGCATTCGAGACTGTTCATGGCGCTCGCTCTGCTTGTCGGCGCTGCCGGATGTGCCGAACGTACGGCATCGCTCACCCCGGTCGCCAAAACCGATCCACCGACCGCTGTAATCCCGTCGCCACAACGCGCGAGAACGACCGAACCAGATGTCGCCTTTGACGGCTATTACGCGGCTGTTGACGCGAGCAACTCCGAGGCGCTTCGACGATCGCTGCATGAGCTGATTCGCGGCCATCAGCGACACACTTATCACAAGGCGTGGGAGATACTCGAACGCGCCGACGAAAACCCCACAGACCCGTCCGCCATTCTCGATCTGTACAAAAACACGTCGTACACCAAGTTCGGCGGCGGCAATGGTCCCTACAATCGCGAACACACCTGGCCGAAGTCCTACGGATTTCCAAATGACTCCAGCGGGAACTATCCATACACCGACTGCCATCATCTCTTCCTCTGCAACAGCAACTACAACTCCAGCCGAGGCAACAAGCCGTTTGACACCTGTGAAACCGGCTGTCAGGAGCGGCCGACGGACTTCAACGACGGGCAGGGCGGCCCGAACAGCCCGGGTACGCCGCATCCGGGCAATTCAAACTGGACACAGGGGAGTCAATCGACGGGCAAATGGGAGACGTGGATCGGCCGCCGTGGCGACGTGGCGCGAGCGCTTCTTTATCTCGACGTGCGATACGAAGGCGGATTGCACGCCGTCACGGGCGCGGTGGAGCCTGATCTGATCCTGACGGACGATTTGACACTGCTGAAGACCGGCGCAGCCCAGACGGCGCACATGGGTCGGCTCTCGACGCTGATTCAATGGCACCGCGACGATCCGCCGGACGACAAAGAACGCCGCCGCAACGATATCGTGCAGGAGTATCAGGGCAACCGAAATCCGTTCATCGACTTTCCCGAGTGGGTCGCCTGTGTCTTCGATGGACAATGTGATTGAAACCGCAACGATGCAAACTGCTCACCCGCTCGCTGCCATAAACGGGCGAACTTCAATACGCCTGTAGCGAAAAAAACACCGGCCCAACGAGACACACACGCATGATTGAGTGTGCGTTCCTCGCTGGGCCGGTGTAGATCTCGGTGGTCGCCGTATCATTAAAAAATTAATAAACTTTGTTTTG
>CAZRFP010000242.1:0-4686 GCA_964599535.1 uncultured Planctomycetaceae bacterium | reverse complement strand
TTCTGGAGACCAGCGCCGACGGCGAGACGCTGTTTCGCTGGTATGTGCATGGCGTGAGCTACATCGACGAGCGGCTGATGATGCGGTCAGTGTATGATCCGCTGCTGGGCGGGTCGGGCGGCGGGATCGGGGCGACCTTTTATTATGCGATCGACCGGATGTACAATGTCCGGGCGCTGGTCGCCAATACGGGCGCGATCGTCGAGAGCTATTCGTACGATCCGTACGGCCGCCCGCTCATTCGCGGGTGCGCCGGTGCGGGCGACATGACGGGCGACAGCGTGGTGGATTCGGCGGACTGGGACCGATTCGTGGACGCCAGTAACTGCAACCTCTTCGATCCGCGTGCCGACCTCGACGGTGATGGCGTGGTCGGTTTCCCCGACGACGCCCTGTTCGCCGTGAAGGCCGGCATCTGGGACGGCAGCGGCCCGTCGCCGGTTCGCATGGCGCGGAGCCTCGTCGGAAATCCCTACATGTTCCAGGGCCGGCCGAACTTCATCTTCGACACCGACATGTCCGGCGAGGCCGCCGACCCCGAACTCACGCTCAACGACCACCGAAACCGCTTCGCCGACCCGATGACGGGGAGGTGGCTGACGCGGGATCCGGCGGGCTACGTTGACGGCACCGATCTCTTCGAATTCACCTTAAGCGCTCCAACCGTTTACAGTGACCCATTGGGAACAGAAACCTTCATTTCATTCAATGAATACTGGAGACAATGGAGGAAAGAAAATGAGAATAAACTGAACAAAGACCAACTCAAATGGGCGAAGAATACACTTAAGCGGGGTTGTATCGGAGTCACGTTAGTGGAAACAGGTGAGAACCGGCCTGACTTTACTAATTGCTACAAGACTCTGACCGAGGCGAAAAAACGGCAAAAAGAAATGAAGAAGGCTGGTGAGTGTAAGGAAGAGTCGAAGCCTGGACTGTTTTCTGTGCATTACTATGATAAGAACAAGATTACAAAGAAGGGCAGCGACGGAAAGGTCAATGTGCAGGATTGGTGGGACACACCACGCGAGGATAAGTACAAACCAGCAGACGCGGAACACACTGAATCGGGGTATAACTTCGACTTTGCGTGGCGCGTAGAGGCGAACGTCTGGGTTCACGCGAATCACATGCATGATCCTGTACAGCCAACTGATTCTGAAGAGCAGGCTAAAAACCGCTTAGCAGCCCGTGGTGAAAGTCGAAAAAACCGCATTCTTGACTCCGCCAGAGGGGGTAAAAACGACTTTTGCCACAGGCTGTTAGGGCCCATGAAAGTCATCCGAAGCAACTATAAGGAGTGGAGCAAGCGGCCATGGGATTTCAACCGAACTGCATACTGCGTAACCCGCGGTGGAGGGGACTATGGCGGCCGCAATTAACATTTGGACGTTCAATCAACTCTCTGGAGCGTTTTTCGCCGTGATTGTTGTAACGTTGACGACTTCCTGCGTTGGGAATCGTAATGCGCGAGATGAGGTTCAAATGGACGCCGACGATGTCGTGAATATTGAAATGCAGTCCGATCTTAAGGATTATATTGGATCGCGTGTCAAAATACGCGGCATTGCCGTTGCATCAAAGGCTCGTTCCTATTTGCTATGGAATTCCGGTAAGCCATCGTTACGCATTGAGCGCAACTGGTACTGGCCAAAAGCACTAGAAGGTACCCCTGTCGAAGTTGTTGCTCGACTCGTGTGGCACGAGCCCACCACCAGTCCGCCTACGTTTGATGATGGCGAAGCACATCCTTCGCCCGAGACATTTACCTTGGGATACTGTTATCTGAGGGACGTTGAGTTCCGTTCGATTGATGCAAGCGAAATTCCGCAAGAAATTCGGAAATAATACGCGGCGATGTTGGGCCAAAAAGGCATCAGTCCATGCGCTTGCGCCCAGATGAAAGGGACACTCCTATGTCAGAGCAATAAGAATTGCCAGGACAAATCTGGTCAAGATGAGTGCTTTAAGCGTACTTCTCATTTTCGGTTCTTCCGAGTTTTTCGTGGGTACGGCCGGGTGGCCCAAGTGTACTCACTTGGGGGATCGATTTGCTGACTGCTTGAATGGCGATGACGCCAAAGGATCCCTATTTCAGCCGGTGATATTACTACGACGGCGTCAACGAAATCCTCGAGACAAACGCCGACGGCGAGACGCTGTTTCGCTGGTATGTGCATGGCGTGAGCTACATCGACGAGCGGCTGATGATGCGGTCGGTGTATGATCCGCTGCTGGGCGGTGAGGGCGGCCCGATTGGTGCGACCTTTTATTACGCGATCGACCGGATGTATAATGTCCGGACCCTGATTGCCAACACCGGGGTCATCGTCGAGAGCTATTCGTACGATCCGTACGGCCGCCCGCTCATTCGCGAGTGCGCCGGGGCGGGCGATATGACGGGCGACAGCGTGGTGGATTCGGAAGACTGGGACCGATTCGTGGACGCCAGTGGGCCGAGACAGCCGAATCTTCGGATTGTGTGATTCGGTTCGTGCGCAACGGCGGGACGCCGAGGCTCCCCGACCCGCAAAGTCGCCTGTCCCGGCCTATTAGTCCTTTGCGCCGATGTCCTGCGAGAGCGCCGACATCACCAGGACATTCTCCGTCCGGTTGTGATGGTCGATATACGAAATCAGATCATTCACCCGATGGCAAATGTCGCGAATCAGCAGATTGTCCTCCGGGCCGACATCCAACAGCATTCGATGAATGTGATTCATCAGATGTCCAAACTCGCGATGCTCATGCCCCAGTCGCGCGACTTCCGGCGACAACGTCGGCCTGACTTCCGTCACGACCGTCATGTAGCCGCCCTGCTCTTCCAGCGCCATGTGCTTCGTCATGTGCGCGCGAAGATGCTCAAACGCGGTTCTCACTTCATCGACCCATTTTGTCTTGTTGGCCCGGGGCACCGATGCGACCTTTTCCAGCAGTGAGGCCGAAAGATCGCCCACGATCTGATGCTCATTCTGGATCCACGCTGCCAGTTCGTGCGTGTTCATGTTCGACCTCCTTGCGAATCGACTTGCCCCATTTTTATCATACTCTATTCGGGCGCTTTGGCCACGAAACAAGCGAGAAAGTGGAGGCGAACAACCGAGGTCCGCAAATCCCGACGTCAAACGCACGTGAATCGTTGACCCCCATTTCCGAGTTTGGTAAAATGTTTTACTGAATCGCTGCATGGGCAGCGATAACGTGCGCCGCGCGTTCCCTGCCGGTGCCAATCCCCATTGCGGAATTCGCACTTTCGAGTACCCGATATCCCGACAGGTCGCTATCCATGAGCACCATCCACGACTCACCGACGATGGCACACGAAATTCCCGACACGCATGGTTGGCGATCGCTTGGCCAGGTTTCACGCTACGAGCGCGAAGCCAGCGGACTGTTGATTCACTGCGGGGATGCCCGTCTGCGCGTCAGCCTTGAACGCGCCGGCATCGTGCGCGTGCGACTTTCGCAAAGCGGCGTTTTCGGCCGCGATCACTCGTGGGCCGTCATCGCCGATGATTCGCCGCCACCGGCCTGGAAACTCGACGACGAAAACGGCCAACTCACGCTGATCACCAGCACGCTGCGCGTCGTCGTCTCCAAAAATCCCTGCCGCGTGGCTTTCCACACGCTCGAAGGCATTCCCATTGCCGCCAACGACGCAAGCAAGGGCATCGCATGGGATGGCGACGAAGTCCGTTGCTGGATGCAACTTAACGACGACGATCATTTCTTCGGCCTCGGCGAGCGCGGCGCGCCGCTCGACAAGCGCGGTCAGGTGCTTGTCAATTGGAATCACGATGCCGCCGAACACGAGCCGTGGACCGATCCGCTCTATCAGTCTCACCCGATGGTCATCGCCCTTAACAACGGACGCGCCTACGGTCTCTTTTTCGATAACGCCTATCGCGCCACGTTTGATCTCGGCAAGACATCGACCAGTCGCTTTTCGTTCGGAGCCGAAGGCGGTGAGATGAATTTCTACCTCATCCCCGGCCCCGGCGTGCAAGATGTCATCCGCCGCTATGGTCGACTCGTCGGAACGCAGTCGCTTCCGCCGCAGTGGGCGCTGGGCTATCAGCAGTGCCGCTGGAGCTATGAATCGGCCAGGCGTGCCCGCGCCGTCGCCCGGCGACTGCGAAAGCACCGCATCCCCTGCGACACGATCTATCTCGACATCGACTATATGGACGGCTTCCGCTGCTTTACATGGGACGGACAGCGCTTCGCAAACCCTGCAAAACTACTGCGCGAACTGAATGACGACGGCTTCAAGACAGTCGTCATCATCGACCCCGGTATCAAGAAAGAGCAGGGCTACGGCGTCTACGACTCAGGTATCATGGGGCGACATTTCTGCCTCGATGGCAGCGGCAAACCCTATGTCGGCAAGGTCTGGCCCGGCGAGAGCGTCTATCCCGACTTCACGCGCGCCGCGACGCGCCGATGGTGGGGCGAACTCTACAAAGGCCTCGTTGACGACGGCGTCACCGGCTTCTGGAATGACATGAACGAACCGGCCGACTTCACATTCAGCCACGGCACGGTTCCTCTCACGCTGCGGCACGACAACGACGGCGCCCCGGCCGATCATCGCGCCTGCCACAACATCTACGGCATGCAGATGGCGCGGGCCACATTCGACGGCCTGCTGCGTCTCCGCCAGAACGAGCGGCCGTTCGTGCTGAC
>CAZRFP010000241.1:0-4713 GCA_964599535.1 uncultured Planctomycetaceae bacterium | reverse complement strand
GGCGACGGTGCCGCCGATCAGTATTTCTCAAGTGTCCAGTTTACTGCCATACCTGAGCCAGCGACGGCTCTTTTGCTTACTTTCGCAGCAGCGATTGTTCGACGGCGGCGCTCGTCGTGCTCGAAGCAAAGGAAGTTGTATCCGTAGATTGGTGCGGGCGGTCGGAATCGAACCGACAATTCCTTGCGGAAACGGGTTTTTGAGACCCGCGCGTCTACCAGTTCCGCCACGCCCGCACAGGTCGGATCAACCAACAGGAATCAGGCCGGATCGTCAAGTTTATTCGTGGATGCCTTCGGCTTCCGTGGGCGTCTTGACTTCGCCGGTCTTGACCGACGAACGTTGATCGCCGCTGCGTCCAGTGTGTTCTTGATGTGGGCCGCATAGTACTTCTCGATCATCTCGACGCTGGTGCGGCAGTTCTTGGCGATTTGATAGATGTCCGCGCCCTCCATCAAGCGAAGGCAAATATAGGTGTGGCGAAGGCTGTAGGCGGTTCGGCGGTTGCCGTCGCGGTCCTCCTTCAATTCAAGTTCGTCGAGGATGTTGTTCAAGAGTATCCGGTGATTGCCCGGAAACAGTGGATCGGTCGGCTTGGGGTTGTTCCGCTTGCGGAGTCGCAGGAACGGACGCACCGCGCCACTCGTACTCTTGCAGAAACCGACACCGCGCTTTCCCCTGACTTCGATTTCTAGAATCGTCTCTGCCGTCGCGGCATCGCGGACGACTTTCACGTCGCGGTATTCCAGCCGAGCCGCTTCATCGGGACGAAGGCCGGTATTTGCCATGAAGAGCACATAGTCATGAAGCTGCTCGCATGACCATCGCCAGCGGTTGTTAAGCGGCTTCCCGGCACGCTTTCGAGTCGCCTCGTAAAGACGGCGATACTCGTCAGGCGAGAACCACGCGCGGTGCGAGATTTTTCCGGATGCCTTATAAGGCGGCGACAAGTCGGGAACATATTGAATCCATCCGTGTCGCTGTGCTGTTTTTAGAATCTGGCGCAAGGCGACGATCTCCTGATGCAGCGTGCTCCGAGCGGGTGGCCTTCCGGTTCGGGAGGTTTGGGCGCGGTGAATGCGATATTCCTGCACCCCGCCGGGCGTGATTTCGGAAAGCGCCAGCGGTCCAAAGTATGGCAACAAGTGAACGCGAATCCGATCCTTTTGTCCTTCGACGTATTTGGGGCTGCGGTGGCCTTGCGTGATGATTTCGTACTCGCGCTGGAATTGCTCGGCGGCGTATCGAAACGTCTTGCCGCCTTTGATATCGCCTGAGCGGTGTTTGCCTTTTAGGCCGAGATACCAGTCCTCGGCAAACTCCTTGGCCAGCGAGAGGCTTTCTTCCTTGGTGCTGACGCGCCGGTTCTTACCAGCGAGATACGTCGAGCATTGCCAATAGCGGCTGTTGTCTCGCTTATAGACGTGGAGTCTGCCTCCGTACAACTCGTGATGTTCCATGCGTTGACATATTTGTTTGACGCGACGACGGGCAGTGGAGTATCGTCGGATCAGGGTATGAAGTGTGTAAGAGTTGTGTAAGAGTAAATCAGGGGATGTCGGATGTCAATTTATTTGCTAAGCGCTTGATATGTATGCGTTTTTTGTAGCCACGTCGGAGAGAGCTATCCAATTTTGAGTCTGCTTGCATCTGCCAGAACAATTTGATTTTTCGTTCTATTTCGGCGTCGTTTTTGTGTATGTGTAAGAACCTGTGAAAAAAACGCCGATGTGACGCTTCGCAGTTTCGTCCTCCGTTCCGGATCGGTTTTCATCGCCTGGGGCTTGTCCGCACACTGCATCACACCGGCGCATTCGTCAAGCAATTCGCCATCGGCTCGCGTCACGGCGTCTTATGTGGTTCAACCTCAATGGACCTCATCCGAATCTATCTGCGGGCTTGCGCCACGCTGGCTCTGATGGAAGCGAGCTTACCAATTGGTCTGAAATTCGCTGTAGGTAGTAGGCAAAATCTTCCCGTGTCGGCGCGCGGAAAACTGGCTGTGAGAGTAGGTTTCCCCGGGAAAGTCCTAAGAGAGCACTGTTAGGGGAGAAGCCTGTGCAAGCTTTCGTTGAAGGTCTCGAATCGTGACAGCCAGTGTGGGAGCCGGTTTTCCTCGGAAATCTGTGTGTAGTCGTGGGTAGATTCTGCCGAGTTCGTACTGACAACCAGTCGAATCGAAGACCACGCCATATGGTTCTGGGCTGGTAAAGCGACACTCTGCGATATCGGACTGCAAGAGCTTTTGCTTATCTCCAATTCTCGCGTCGCCGCTGCGCAATTTTCTGAAACGCGTTGTTCCCCTTGACGATGCTCAGGAGCCACCTGGAACTAGCGCTCCGCGCACGATTACTTGAGGCGGCGGGCAAATGATGACGGATGCACTAAGGAATTGGGTTTCTCTCTTACATTCAGCGACTTGCGCAGTGCAGAGAAGCTGATCGTGTTCTTGTCGTTGTATTGTCATGCAATCGTCATATTTGTGAAACATATGTCTGCTACTCTGGACTAATGACTAATTTGCGAGTGGTTCTAAGACACGTATGGATGCACGTTCGCTCTTCAAGATCGTAGGAGAAGAAGGCCCGCTACTTCGGCGAGTCGAAGAGGCGATGGCTTGGCTCTTATCGCATAGAGGGGAAAAGATCGGTGAGCGGCTACTGCAAGAGGCGCATGCGCTACATGGCAAGCCCCTAACCATAATGATTTCTGAACTTGAACAAACGGGCTACTACAACCTGCTCGGCGAACATGCTATACACTTGAATCCGAAGCACTTGGCAGGAACATTAATCAAGGCTTCAAATGGCGCAAATCGCGCATCGTCAATTGAACGTGCGCTTGCGCACGAAATGGTACATGCCGGGCAACGCGGTGCAGCTTCGGCCGAGTCCGGCCTTGCGTTTCAGGTGATTAGAGGACGGGCACAGGCTGCGGCGACTGCGCACTTTACTCCGGAGCAGCTTCTGGAGCACAACACGCATCTCGTCGAGGCAGCAAATGCGAGCGACTATCAGACAGCGATGCAGCATGTCCATGATTACGTGGACAAGGTTGCGCTGCCCATTGAAGAGTCCGTCCGCCACCATATGCAAAATGACCCGGCCTTCAGAAAGTATGTGTCGGAAATCGAGGCCCCTGCGGTCGCCGTCGAAAATCACATAGCGAAGTTACGGGGAGAGCCTTTACGTGGTGATTACGCAACAGCCCACGAAATCGAACCGCAAGCGCTGCGTCAAATGATGATCGATCAATTATCAAGCGACCTGGCAATCACTACTAAGAAGACGGCTGTAGTGCATCCGAATCAGGTCGAATCGGAGCCGTCAAGTTGGACGGAGCGCATTCAGAAGGGCCGATCTCACGCGTTACAAGGCACCGGTCCGAGTAAAGGCTGACACGACTGGTGCGCGTCACGTGTCTTCAGGCGAGCCTGGGCTTCCTATCCCCCGACGACGAAAGGCGTTTTTAGCACTGATTAGAAGTGTCCCGATGCTCAAGCGGCGCGTCCTTGCGGGAGCGGACTTCTCAGGAGACAATTCGCTGGCAAAGTCGAAGTGTTCATTCGCCCCTAAAGAAGGAGGCATGGGCTATGGGCTTAAGCGACAAGATCGGAGAAGCAGTTTTGACAGCATTCGCGGAGTTGACGCCTGAGCTTCACGGGATTGATCGCGACGCGCGTGGGTATTCACGCACAGGATGGCAAGCCTTCCATACCACAGCGGTTGGTGCCAGTGGCGCTGTTAGCGTCGTCGTGCCGGTAGCTCATCTCGCAACCCTGGTTGCGGATGTTGGATTCCTTATCAACCGCATGGCGGTCTGTGCATTCGGCATTGGTGCCATCGCCGCCAATGAAAAAGGCAAGGGCTTCATCCTTGAGGAGGAAGACATGCCAGCCATCCTTGCCCGCTGGGCTGGCGATGACAGTGTAAGCGACGCGGCAATTGCGAAAATGGCGAGTACTGGAGCTGCTGCGTTTGCGGGACAACCGCTCGCTGCTGTATTTGCGAAGATCGCAGTAAAGCACGCGGGGCTGCTTGTCGGCAAGAAGCTCGGAGGTAAGGTCGGGGCTAAGGTGGCCGCGAAATTTGTGGGCAAGTATATGGGCAAGGCTACCGCTGGCTTTATTCCATTTGTCGGACCCGGAATATGTGCTGGCATTAACGTGTGGTTTATCAGCGAAATGGCCGCAGCGGCGAGCAGTTGGTATGCTACAAAGCTAAGGTGGGAGGAAGGCGGGTTTGGTGCAGCCGGACTCGTGCCTGCATAATGAGCGTTTTTCCGTTTATTCCGTAACAACGTTCGCTGAAAAAGCGCGGCCTCGCCAATGTCCCGGCGAGGCCGCGATTTTTTCGGCTCTAATTGGCTACGCAATCGGCTACGGCGTGCCGGTCATGCGACCGGCTTCCGCTCGCCGCGAATCCAGTCGGACGCCTTCTGAGCGGCTCCGGCGGCGGCGATGACGAGTTTCTTATCGCCGCGAAGCTGCTTCAACCAGCCTTGCAGATAGGCGGCTTGGTTCTCGATGGTCACGGGCTTGATGCCCGCATGGGCGGACAGGAACGCGGCGGCCATTTCGGCGACGAGTTCTTCCTTGCCGTAGTCAGGCGAGCCAAACGGCTGCGGCTCGGTGTCGAGTTTGCGGTCAAGGCGCTTGCTGTGGCCGGTCGAGTGGGCGAGTTCATGGAAGAGCGTCGAATAGTATTCCTCGCA
>CAZRFP010000240.1:0-4960 GCA_964599535.1 uncultured Planctomycetaceae bacterium | reverse complement strand
AAATCAAGCAAGGTCTCTCACAATAGGATTCCAAGGAACTGCGAACAATACATGGATGGTCCGTATCCCAGAGCCAGCAAGCCTCACAATGATGTTGTCTGTTTTTTTCATGATGAAACGGCGGAGGTCGTACGGTCGTTCAGGGGACAGGCGTTAGATCGGTGTTCATGGATGCGGGGCCACCTGATTTGGCAGGAACGCGGTCCTGTCGCCTTCCGTCCGAGAGCCGACATAGCACCGTTTTTTTCAGTTGTCGACGGAGTGCTTCGTAGTCAGTGTTATCTTGCATGGCCCGGCTCGTTGGGCCTCGGCGTGGCACTCATTCAGTCCGGCTATCGCATTACAGGCCGCGACGTGCCGGCCTCTTCGACGGCCTCCTTGAATGCGCGAGCCTCTTGTTTGCTATCGAAGCAGCCGGCCAGGGAGATACGCTCCTTTGGGTCCCGGCGCTGAATCCACGGATGCGTATCGACGACGGAGAGGAACGCGATTTCGTCGAGAGGCAGTCGCCACATCCGACGACCGCGACGGACAAAGATGCCCTCCGGCGTGAGGGCGACGAGCATACCACGGCGATGCTGAACAATTCGGTGGGCAACGGTTCCGAGAAGTATGAGCATGAGAATGAGCCCAAGTACGATCGGTCCATAATTCGAGCCAAAGGCCGCAACGGTTTTGGCGGCTAATATTTCGATTAGCAAGTAAGTGAGCAGTAACTGCCAACCGAGGTATAAAGCGATCTTCCGCCAGGGGCTTTTCTGTCGCCAGACGAGCGTGCGACGGTCGTAGTCCGTGCCGCACTCGGGGCAGCGATGGACGTCTGGCAGACCGTGGAGTGAGTAGCCGCAGACGAGACAGTGATCGAGTGTTTCGACGAGCATGTTCGACGGAAAGCCAAGTTCGAAATAGATGTTGTACGAGGAGCTATTGCCTTCGCCCGGATGAAATTGTAAGCCGGCGGCCAAGCACTCAGCAATGATGGTTCATGAATACTCCGCATGTTCTGCCAGTTCCATTGTTCTTTACTTGTTACTCTGTACCGCCCTGAGCGGACAAGATCATACCGGTCGGGTGGCCTGTTTGCTGGCTTGGGTCGCGATCGCTCGGCATGCCACCCTGCCGCGTCTTCGACTTTGATGGGGCGACGGCGGGCGTCCAGAAAAGCGCTGTACCATTACTCTTTATTATCCCCTAATACTCAGCACGCTGAGTCGGGAATATGCGAATTGGGGGTAAGAAGAGGCGATTGCCGGAGTGTTAATTGTATGCCACTGGGCGATGCAGGACTCGAACACCTGCCGGATTTTACGGGAAATACCAGTGGTTCGACTACCAGCGCTGCACACGCGCTGCAATCCATGACCTATGGCGAAATTCGCGCGCTTGCCTGTCGCCGATTCCGAACGATGAAGCTGGACGAACTCCGGCGATTCCTGACGGACTATGGATTAGAATGACGTACATTGTGGGGTAACGGCCTGATCCGCCGTGAACGGATGGCCGGGTAACTGGTTAAACACCTGCGACTAGTGCCCGGCCGTCCGACCCAGCTGAAAGCAGGTGTATCATGCTGGCTAGCCTAATTCTTGGGACGCTTCGGGATGCCGAATTCCGAGGCTTTCACTCTGTCGATCAATTTTGGCAATCGCCACAGGGCAGACCGCAACCATCTACGGTTAAGTTTAAGAGCTTTCCCATTGTCGCGCTTCGCGCCATTGTGGCAAGCGACGACTTTTCGGCCACAATGGCCGAGGCCGAGCGACGCGGCCTATTGACGCGGAGCGTGATGCGCGTCTGGCCATTCGCGCCGCACATGAACATGATATTACCTGACCAACGCGGCCTATTCATTCAGACGACTCGCGGCCATGACCTGATATCAATGCGCGCCGTAGTCGGCACGGCCGTAGTCGGCAAGGCCGAACTCCGTAAGGCTTACGAGTGTACCGATACTGTCACTGAGGCGGCGGGATTTAAGACAGCCATGATCTCCGGCGCTGGACTCGCCATGCTGGACGCCGAGACGGGTGACACGCGGCCGGGGAATAGGCGCGACAAGTACCGGGGAATACTTGGCGATGCGATATTATTGGTGCGGGAGAGTCCTGAGAAGTCTGACGCCGACATCGCGGAAGCGGTTGGGTGTTCACCCGCGTTCTTGTCGAAGTCGGCGGATTATCAAAACGTCGCGAGACTGGCGCGAGACTGCCGCACGCCGAAACGGCGCGTCAAACACGGCGGCAAGAACACGAGAATTGACGTTTCCGAGTGATTTCGGAAACAAATTCGGAAATTCTTGAAACGTAACTGCCTTTCATTAAAGCAGTTACGTTTTTTATTTGGGAATGGCCGGAAACGTTGCCTGTTTGGGTATGAGCGCAACGTCAACAAAATTTGACCGCGCGGCGGCCGAGGCCGTCGCGATTTTCGCGGACCTGGTTCGCGCGATCTACCGCGGCGACGCGCGCGGTATTGCGCGCTCGCGCCGTGCGCTTGCGCGGCGCGGAATCGCCGTGCGCATAAAACTCCGGCTTCAGAAGGAACAGAAGGAACAGAGGGATGAAGATGGCGAATGAAGGTGACACACGCTTGGCACTGCCTGTCCGCGAGGCTGCGCGGCGACTTAGCATCAGTGAAAGCGGCGCGTGGAACTTAATCCGGCGCGGCGAGCTGCGCGCAACACGGATCGGCGGCCGCACGCTGCTCGCGGTGCGCGAGCTCGAGCGCTATGTAGCACTTTGTACCGCGCCGCGCGAGGCAAAATAAAAAAGCCGCGCGGCCGGTGGCTGGCTCGCGCGGCAAAGCAAAATGGTGACTCTTTGGATATTACCCCTAATCTTGCCGCGCGGCAAGTGCGAAGCGCAGACTCATTTCTTTCCTCGCTGTTTCACCGTCTGCGCGACGGACTGCCGCTCGCCATGCCCGGCGAGCGCGCGAACTACACGCTGCCCCTCGCGGCCATGCCGACAGCGGAACATGGCGCAGTATTTCGCGCGCTCGTGGCGCACGCCGAGACCGGTTTCCGCGCCTCGCGCGAATCACTGCGCGCGGTGCTGCGCGAAACTGGATTCATCTCCGCGCCGAAAGTCGCCAACCCCTCCAATACCGACCTAATTGACGAACTGCCCCTGCTCGAAGGCTCCGGCGCTTCACTTCACTATCACGCGCGCGAACTGTTGCGTCTCGCGCGCAAACGCGCGCAATACGCGAGGCTTTGGCGGAAGCTGCGCGACCTGGGCGAAGGCGATAGTGCCGCGCACGTGACACCCCCACAAATGAAACGAACATGGTCCGCGCCACGGTCCGCGCCACGATTCTCGCCGCGCGCCGTGGCGGCACTCAAACAGGGATGAAGATATGAGCGATTACACACCGTTTCCAACTGACCTGCTCCCCGAAAAGCTAGCTTGTTTCGTGCATGAAACCGCCGAGGCGCTGCAATGTGATGCCGCTATGGTGGCACTGCCCGCGCTGGCCGTGTGCGGCGCTTCGATCGGCACAAGCCGCGCGATCGAGCTTAAAAAAAGCTGGCATGAACCGCCCGTGATATGGGCTTGCGTTATCGCGCGATCCGGCACAATGAAATCGCCAGCGTTTGATGCGGCGCTGAGGCCGCTGCGGGAGGCGCAGCACGACCAATTTGAGGTGCATCGCGCGGCGCTTGAAGCGGTCGACGGCGAATTGCTGCGGTACGAGGCCGAGCTTGCCGCGTGGAAGAAAAAGAAAACGGCGAGCGACCAGCCGGTCAAGCCCGAAGCACCTGAGTGCGTGCGGCATATTGTGGCCGATGCCACCATCGAGGCACTTGCACCGGTGCTGGAATCGAACGCGCGCGGCGTGCTGCTCGCGCGCGATGAACTGGCCGCCTGGGTTCGCGGCTTCAACCAATACAAATCGGGCCGAGGCGCAGACGCGGCGGCCTGGCTCGAACTCTGGCGCGCCGGGCCGCTGACCATTGATCGCAAAACCGGCGAACGGCGGCGGATATACATCCCGCGCGCGGCTGCGAGCGTATGCGGCACGATTCAACCCGGAGTCTTCGCGACCATTATGCGCGGCGAAAACATGGAGTGTGGGCTTGCCGCGCGACTGCTCGTTGCGCAGCCGTCGTGCGCGCCGAAAAAATGGACCGAGTCGGTGCCGTCTGGGGCGGCGCTTGACGGCTACAAGTCTGTCGTGCGCGAACTGCTGGAACTCGCGCACCACGAGGGCAAACAAGGGCCTGAGCCGTTTCGGCTGCCGCTCACGCCTGAGGCGCTCAAAATATGGCGCGAATGGGCAAACGCGCACGCGATACGCACGCATGAAGCCGCGACCGATGCCGATGCGGCGGCGCTTGCCAAACTTGAGGCATATGCCGCGCGACTGGCACTCATTTTCGAGCTTGTCGCCGACCCTTTGGCGAACATCGTCGGCGCTGGCGCGATCGCTCGCGGCGTGGAACTGGCAAACTGGTTCGCTCGCGAGGCCGAGCGCATTTACGGGCGGCTCGACGACGATGAAGAAACCCGCGAGCTGCGCGAACTCGTGGAATGGATTAAACGCAAGGGCGGGCGCGTCACGGCGCGCGACCTTGCCCGCGCGCTTCGCCGGTTCCCGACGATGGCCGAGGCCGATGCGGCACTGGCGGGCCTGGCGGAAGCTGGCCTAGGGCAATACCAGTTTTCCGGCGCTGGCACTGGCCGACCGGTGCGTGTGTTCGCCCTAGGCGACGCCGACGGCGACGACGTGCCGGGCGGCACCGGCAACATGATCGAAGATGACGCCGACGATATGCCCGAAATGACGGCGGAAGAAGCTGCATGGCTGCACGGGCTAGACGATTGAGACCGCCGACACTGCCGACGCCGACACAATGCCCACTGGCGCTAGCGCAAACAGGGGTTGTGTCGGCAGGTAATTGTGTCGGCAGGTAATTGTGTCGGCAGGTAATTGTGTCGGCAGGTAATTGTGTCGGCAG
>CAZRFP010000239.1:0-4973 GCA_964599535.1 uncultured Planctomycetaceae bacterium | reverse complement strand
CGATTATTGCCGTTTGGCCGGAAAATGCTGTGAACCCCGTGTGCGTCGCCGGTGGAGGAAAAGGGTCGGCTTCCTCCAATCCGCTCGGGTCCGTAAAAACAGTCGGGGCATTGTGGGTGTAGCGGTACAGATTGAAGTCTCTGCCCCAAAATCCAATCGGATCCTGGATCAGCCAGCGGCCGACAGCCGGGTTGTACCAGCGGTGCAGATTCCATTGTAGCCCGGTGGCGGGGTCGTAAAAGCGGCCGGTGTAGCGTAGGGACAGGACATCGCGCGTGGCGTTGGTTTCGCTCTCAAGTTCGCCAAAGCTCGAGTAGGTCAAGTGATTCGCCAGCATGGTCACGTCTTGACCCGCCTCGTACGCGACGAGGTCGCGGACCGTATTCTGGTGATCGGTCAAGAGCCAATACGAGTCGTCGGCGCTGTTCTCGTTCGCCATGATCTGATCGACTGCCGGACCCCATAGGACCCGCTGGGCGACCGTGCCGTCGGAGGCCAGTTCGAGCGTCATCTGAGCGCCGTCGTAGACGAAGTAGCCGAGCGTCGGCGTGGTCTGGCCGAGCTGAACCGCGCGCGATACGAGCCGGTTCAGTGGATCATAGGCGTACATCACCCGTCGAAGCTGGACGTCCTGGCTGTCAAAATCGGTCACGGCGACCAGCCGGTTGCGATGATCCCAGGCGTACTCGGTATAACTGCCGTCGCTGATCCGGATTCGCAGGATCGTATTGCCTTCGTCGTCGTACACATAGACGTACGTACCGTCCGACGTCATCCGGTTGTTGGTGCCGGTCGCGTAGCCGATGTTCTCGCGATTCCCGTTGGCGTCGTAGGCATAGGCTTCGTCGTGGGCCGAACCGTCGCGGTCGGCGGCGATCAGTTGGCCGGCGTCGTCGTAGGCGTAGGTGGCGTCCTCGGCGCTGTATTGGCCGTTGGCAAATGCCGTGATACGACTGGCCGCGTCGTATGTCCAGGTGTAATCAGCGAACACGCGGGCGCCTTGGGCGTGTTCGAGCGACGCTAGACGACCGGCCGCGTCGTAGGCGTACGCGCTGGTGGCAACCAGTTGCATACCGGCCAGGTCCGCGTAACGGGTGATCGTCTCAAATTGGCCATCGACCAAGAAAATGAAGTCGATACGCTTCGGAACAACCGTGTTGCCGCCTGCGACGCTCTGTTGCGTGATGCGCGTCATGCGATCGAGCGCGTCGAACGTGTAGTCGTTCTGGAAGTCGGCCGTCGAGCCGATCGTGGCGGCAAGCTGTGTGCGGCGGCCGTTGGCGTCGAAGGCTTGCGCGAGCATGACCGTCGGGGAAAGGCCCGCAAGTGACGCGGCGATGGCCGTCGTTTGGCCGAGATCGTCGTATGTGTATTCGTAATCCACGAAACTGTCCTCGACGGCGGTCAGTTGATCCGCCAGATCGTACGTCCAGTCGATCGTGTGGACCACCGTGGTGTCGTCCACCGGGTCCAATCAACGTTCCTCCACGCGCCGCTGGAGTCCGTCATCTGTGTACTGCGTATGAGGCCCGTTGCGGTCGATCTTTTGCAGCAGATTGCCGGCCGCGTCGTAAGTGAACGATCGCGGGGCGTCCAGCTCGTTCGTCTCGGCGACCACGCGGTTCAAACCATCGTAGGTCCAGACGGTCGTGTTGCCCACGGGATCGGTCAGGCTGGTCAGATTGTTCGCCGGATCGTAGGTGAACACGGTCACGCCGGACAGCGGATCGGTGATCGTCGTGTTGCGGTACAGGTTGTCGTAGGCATAGGTGGTCGCGTTGTTCAGCGGATCGGTCTGGCTGAGCAGATTGCCCACCGCGTCGTAGGCGAAGGTGGTCGTGTTGTCCAGCGGATCAGTCGCGGCGATCACCCGGCCCAGCGCATCGTACGTCCAGGTGGCCGCGCGGTCGAGCGGATCGGTCTGTTCGGTCCGTTGGCCCGCCGCGTCGTAGGCATAGCGAGTGACGCCGGACAGCGCATCGGTGACGGACACCAAGCGGTCGAAGGCGTCGTAGGCGTAGGTGGTCGTGTTGTTCAGCGGATCGGTCTGGCTGAGCAGATTGTCCAGCAGATCGTACGTGTACGTGACGACCGGCGCGCTCAGCGGGCCGTCGCCGTCGGGATCGGGCAGCGTGCGCGCGACCACGCGGCCCAGCGCGTCGTACGCATAGCTGGTCGTGCGGCCCAGCGGGTCGGTCTCGGTCAGCCGCTGGCCGGCCGCGTCGTAGGTGTAGGTCCACTGGGGCGAGCCCAGGCCGTCGGGGTCCGGCAGGATCAGTTGCACCAGGCGGTCGCGGTGGTCGTAGACCAACTGGGTGACGTTGCCGAGCACGTCGGTGACAAAACGCAGGTTGCCGGCCTTGTCGTACTGGTACTCGGTGTGTGCGCCCGCCAGCGCCGGGTTGTCCGGATCGGGGTGCGTGACGCGGACCAGGCGGCCCAGCGCGTCGTAGTCGTAGTGGGTGGTGCGGTCCAGCGCGTCGGTCGCGGCGATCAGGTTGCCGACCGCGTCGTACTGGACGATCGTCACCGGCGCGTCCAGCGGCCCGGGGCCGTCCGGATCGGGATGCGTGGTGATGATCCGCTGTCCGAAATCCTCGTAGGCCAGCGTGGTTTCGTTGCCCAGCGGGTCGAGCTGCGACACGACGCGTCCCAGCGCGTCGAACGTCCAGCCCGTGACCGGCCCGGCCTGGCTGCCGTCGCCATCAGGGTCGGGCTCGGTCCGCGAGATCCGCTGTCCGGCCGCGTCGTATCCGAACGCCGTGCGGCGGCCCAGCGGATCGACGGTCGCCGTCAGGCGTCCGGCCGGATCGTACTCGAACGTCGTGACCGTGGGCGCGTTGTCGTGATCCGGCCCGGTGACGCTGGTCGTCCGGCCGCGGCTGTCGTAGGCATACTGCGTCAGGCGGTCGAGCGGATCGGTCCGGGCGATCACGCGCCCACCGGCGTCGTACTGGAACGTCCACTTCGGGCCGCCGTTGTCGTCGGGGTCGGGACCGACGATGGAGATCATCCGGTCCAGGTTGTCGTAGGCGTACTCGGTACGGCGGCCCAGCTCGTCGATCTCCGCGACCAGGTTGTCGGCCGCGTCGTACTCGAACGCCACCGAGGCCTCGTCAGCCGTGTTCACCGCATAGGTGATGCCGACCAACAGGCCGCGAGCGTTGTAATCGTAGGCGGTGACCCGGCCCAGCGGATCGGTCGTGGTGCGCAGCAAGCCCGGCGGCGGATCGCCGGCCTCGGACGGCGCGGCGGTGTAGGTGAACGACACGATCACATCGTCGGTCTCGCCGTTGACCGGGTCATCGATCTCGACATCGAAGCGAAGATCCGGTTCTGTGCGAGCTGCCCCTGACCGATAATTCACGACCGGCAGGGCGTCCTGAGCGATGATTACATCGTCGCGGTTGACACCCAAACGCCACGATGCCGGGTCAAGATCGCCCGCGGGATCCGGCGGAGTGCCGGTCACGATTGCCTCGGCGCCAGTCTCATCGTGATGGCCGTCGGGCGTCTCCACCGCTGTCCGCTCGCGCGCCGGAATGTCGCTCGCCGACGCGACGTTCGCCGCCACTTGGCTGGCCTTGTTCGTGACCGTTGCGATCCGATCGGTTTCGGGCAGCGCTGTCATTGCGTATACGCCCCCGGCCAACAGATATCGATCGTCGAATGGTTCGAGCCGCGGGACACGCCGAGAATTATCTGCTCAGTTCCGCGGTGTTTAATGAGAGTGCATCGCAGTCGGCGAAACAGGTGCGGGCAGATAAGAGACGACTTTCGCATCCTCATTCCCTCCGAAGAACATCGGGCAGCAGCATCGCGCGCGTCTGAAAAGAGAGGGGCGCGCTTGGCTGGGAATATCGGTGTCCGACAGCCACACTTGCACAACTGCGATCAGATCGCGATTCGGTTGTCAAACGCCGCGGCAGGGCGCGGTGAAAAAAGTTTCGGAACGGGAAAACAACTGGACACCGCCGGACCGGCGCGGTGGAAACGCGGTGCGTTGGCCGGTTGCCGGGCTGAATCATCCGCGGTTCGATGGCTGACGGGGCGAGCTGGACATGAGCGGTGGTCGAGTTGGTGGCGCAGTTAGGCCTTGGGAAATCCGTCTTCGTGCATGACTATGTGGCCGACGTGACCACGCTGTCCGCGCGGCGGGCGTATCGTTGTTGACCAGCCGCGGCGAAGGGTACTCGCTGGTTGTGTGCGAAAGTCTCTGCCAGGGATGCCCGGTGATCGCCTTCAACGTGAACTATGGGCCGGCGGACATGATTCGCGACGGCGAGACGGGGTTCCTGGTCCCTTTTGGCGACGAGGCGCTGTTGGCCGCGCGGCTAGTCGGCCTGTTCCGCGACCCCGCGCGACACGAGCGGATGTGCGCCGCGGCGCTGGAATCCAGCGGGGACTTCGCCCCGGACACCGTAGCTGTCAAGTGGCGTGGTCTGATCGATGCGCTGCAGAACACACGGAACACCGCCGGCAGGCGACGGGCGAGGTGAGCCACCGTCTCGCGCGGCGAAATCCAATCGCGACGGGGACGCGTCCCCTTGCGCCCGACAACGGGACTCGACCTACAACACATCGTGCCAACGCAATCGCTCGCAACACAGCCTGTTGTGGCATTTGCGGATACTCGGGGCAGGCTGCGCGTCCGTTGTCCAATCGGAACATTCGGGTTGTCGGGCTCGTCAGCGTACGCGATTTCCGCGGTCCGGAGACCACGGCCGCCCTCATATTCAGCCTTGACGCGGCACTAGCCATCGTCGAGAGTTTCTTTTTTGCCAAGATCAACTTAGCCGCTCAAACCCAAATTGGCTTAACGCGGGCCAGTGCCCGCAAGCCAAGAATCTGTTTGGCCGAAGGCCTCCGATCACCGTAGCCTGGGGCAACGCCTCAGGGCTGGCGCCGCGTGCGTGCCTTTTTTGGCCGAAGGCCATATTCATCCGGGCCGCGGTGACACGTTGATGTTGGCC
>CAZRFP010000238.1:0-4988 GCA_964599535.1 uncultured Planctomycetaceae bacterium | reverse complement strand
TGATCCGGGCCTGAGCCCACGGTACGACGCCGGCGTGCGCGAGTTCAAACGGATGTTTGCCCTGACCGAGACGAATGACAGCAGCCTGGACATCGACGCAACGCGAGGATACATCGACGTCCGCGGCGTGCCGACGCCGCAGCTCGAAGAGCACTGCCGCAAGCTGGGCGACCGGGCAGCCCGCGTGGCCGTGGTCAGTCTGGGAGACGAGATCAGCTTGCCCAATCCGAGCCAGGACCAGACCGACAGCTTTCGCGCGTGGCTCCGCGGCCAGGGCGTCACCGCGGCGGCGGTCGATCCGGCGTCGGGCGGAGACTGGAACAAGGTTCGCTTTGATCCCGACCCGCAGCGCCAAGCCGACGCGCCGGGCGTGTACTACTGGTCGCACCGTTATCGACAGCACTTCGGCATCCAGACGATCAAGCAGCGCACGGACATTCTGCGCCGGCTGCTGCCCAATGCTCAGATCGGCGCGAACTTCTCGCCGCACTATCCCGTCGAGCATTCCTTCCTGGGCGAAACGTATAAGTACGTCACGTGCTTTCGGCAGGATGGCATGACATTGCCATGGAGCGAGGATTATATCTTCCAGGTGCCCGTCGTCTCGCCGCAAGTCAACAACATCGTGCTGGATCTGTTTCGCGCCGCGAACCGCGGCCGGCCGGATCGCAAGATCATGTACTATGTCATGCCGCACTGGCCGGGCAATACACCCAACACGTGGCGCCGCCTGTTCTACGGCGCCCTGGCCCACGGGATGAAGATCGTCAACCTATTCGAGTTCCGTCCGGTGCAGGTCGCGTACACCGAGAATCACGTCAACAGCGACGAGATGTACGCGATGGTTCTGCGCAGCTTTCGCGAATTGGGCTTGTTCGAGGACTTCGTCCAGGATGGCCAGGTCCGCGCAGCTCAGGTGGGCCTGTGGTTCGGCGAGACCGGCGATATCTGGCAGGACACCCGCGGCTCGCTCGGCGCCGGCAAACGGACGCTGTATACGGCCGTGCGACACCAGCAGATGCCACTGGACATCGTGGTGGAACAGGACGCACTGGATGGCGGATTGACGGCGTATCGAACCCTGTACCTGACCGACGCCCATGTCAGCGCGGCCGCCGGAGCGAAGATCGCCGAGTGGGTTCGGCGCGGCGGAACGTTGTTCGCGACCGCCGGCGCGGGGATGTTCGACGAGTTGAATCGGCCGCACGCGGCGCTGCGCGAGCTGCTGGGCGTAGACCAGACGGCGTTCGAGACGCCCGGCCCCCAAGTTCAATACGAGAAGCAGGATCTACCGTTTGTCAAACCGATCGATACGGCCACCTGGCAGGACGGCGACACGCCGCGGGCGATCCCCGTCATCGGTGTCCGCAGCCGAGTCGCGCTGCGCGGGGCGACCGCAATCGCCACGTTCCGCGACGGATCGCCGGCCGTCGCCACTCGGACGGTCGGCCAGGGGCGGACGATCTACTGCGGATTCCTGCCGGGGTTGAGCTACGCACACCCAGCCATCCCGCTGCGACCGGTCGACCGCGGCTCGACGGATGACGCGATGTGTCATTTCCTGCCCACCGAGTTCGATCCGGCCGCCGCCGCGCTGATCGGACTGGGCGGCGCCGACGTGCCGCGACCCGTCGAGTGCGGTACGGGGCTGGTCGAGACGACCGTGATCGACTCGAAACACGGCGTGCTGATCCCACTCGTGAACTGGAGCGGCCAGCCGATCAGCGATCTGCAAGTGACCGTGCGGTTCGATCTGCCCGACGGCAAGGTCTCGCTGGCCAGCGGCGGGCCTGTCAAAGTCGCCCGCACCGACGAGCAGACGGTGTTGACGCTGGCGCTCGACGTCGCCGACGCCGTAATCGTCAACGCGGGCCGAGCCGGCAACAAATGACGACGAAACGCCGGGTGGCCGGCGACGACATCGAATCGAACGGGTGCGGTCGCGCACGTCGGACCAGACACAGCGCGTGCCCCGCTGGACGACGAACCCGAACGGGACATTTGCTACGATCGGCGGCTCGAGGAAAAGCCGGCCGCTCGACGCACGCACAGCCCTCTTGCTCGACATGCCAAGTCCGTGTAAATCTGGAGACTGACAAGGCACGACGCGCTGCAAGCCGATTGGCCGGTGCTCGCGAAACGACGGTTCGTCCGACCATCGAGGCGCGGCGCAACGGTTGACACGGTCAATGGTCACCATGGCCGCCGAAGCACGCGGCGAGTGATCTGCGGTACTGGCGTGCGTGCCATGGAACCCGACAGTAGTACGTCCCATACGTCCCATAGATCCCATCAGACAACGGCGGTCGAGGCGTGCGTGCCATGGAACCCGACAGACTGGAGCGGAAACGCATGACGGCCCACCGCAGGATCTTCGTCGGTTTGGCGTTGTTTCTGGCTGGCTGCGGCGCGAGGGTCGCGTCCGACGGCGAGTCTCCATCGGCCAGTCGCCCCGATGCGCAGGCCAGTCCGGCCGCCGCGGCGTCCGGCAGTGTCGACGCACCGGTCGGCAAGATTTATCGGATCGGCATGAGCCAGTGCAATCTGGGCGAGCCGTGGCGAGTCCAAATGAATGCGGACATTCGCGCGGCGGCTGCACAGCACAAGGATCTGGAGGTGATCTTCAAAGACGCGCAGAACGACACGCTAAAGCAGCGCGCCCACGTCGAAGAGTTCGTCAGCGCCGGTGTCGATGCGCTGATCATCAGCCCCAAGGAGGCTCAGCCGCTGACCGCCCCGGTCGCAAAGGCGTATCGCGCCGGGATTCCCGTGGTCGTCCTGGACCGCGCCGTGTTGGGCGACGAATACACCTGTTTTATCGGCGCCAACAACCAGCAGATCGGCAAGGCCGCCGGCCAGTGGATCAAAACGCGGCTGGGCGGACGCGGCAATGTGGTCGAACTCAAAGGGCTGATGACATCCGTGCCGGGCCAGGATCGGCATACGGGGTTTCGCGAAGGCATCGCGGGCAGCGATATCCAAGTCGTGTTCGAGGCCGACATGAAATGGCTTGAACCGGACGCCCGCAAGGAGATGGAGTCCGCCTTGTCGCGCTATCCCGACATCGACCTGGTTTACGCGCACAACGACCCCGGCGCGCACGGGGCGTACCTGGCGGCCAAGGCCGCGGGTCGCGAGGCGCAGATCGTGTTCGTCGGGATCGACGCCCTGCCGCAAGAGGGCATCGCCTATGTCGCCCAGGGATTGTTGGGGGCGACGTTCCAGTACCCGACCGGCGGCGCCGAGGCGATTGACGCGGTTCGTCGGATCCTTGCGGGCGAGCAGGTCGCCAAGCAGATTGTCCTCGGATCGCGATTGTTCACGGCCGAAAACGTGGCACGCGGAGGCGATCCGCTCGAGTAGCCTTATGCCCCACGAAGCCGTAGCCGTTGGATTTCTAGCTCTCCTGGTCGCCGCGGGGGTGATCTACGCGTTTTGGTGGTGCTGGCGGTCTCCGTACGGAATGTGGCAGGCCGGGCTGTTCTTCGTGACGTTGATCCTGACGCGGATCCGCTGGCGGACGTCGGTTCCCGATTTTCCGCTGCCCGCAAACCAGGGCGCGGTGATCATCAGCAATCACCGGGCCAGCATCGACCCGTTTTTCATCCAGATCGTCGCCAATCGCTATGTGCGGTGGTTCGTAGCGCGGGAATACTGCGAGCACCCGGCGCTCGGCTGGTTTCTGCGGGCCACACGGGCGATACCCACCAATCGCGGCGGGATGGACACGGCAGCCACCAAGCTGGCGATTCGTTCGGCGTCCCAAGGCGATCTGGTCGGCATGTTTCCCGAGGGGCGGATCAACCGGACGGACGAGTTCATGTTGCCGGCGCGGCCGGGAGCGATCCTGGTCGCCCTAAAAGCCCGGGTGCCCATTCTGCCATGCTATATCGAGGGCGCCCCATACGCCGAACACGTGCTCAGCCCGCTGTGGATGACGGCCCGCGTCCGCGTGCGATTTGGTCCGCCGCTGGACCTGTCGCCCTACTACGGCCGCGAGCACGAGGCTGACCTGCTAGGCAAACTGTGCCTGGACGCCGTGGCGGCGATCGTCAAACTGGCCGGGCAAGACTCGTTCCAGCCGCGATTGGCAGGCCGGAAATGGAACCCTGAAGCATGACGTCGAATCGGCGGCAGAACCGGGGATGTGAATGCCGTCCGTTGGACGCTTCGACGCCAGCGCGAGACGTGCGTCGCCGGGCGAATCTTCGCCGCCAAAACGCACACGCGCGCAAAGCTCAGACGTCGCCTGCCAGTTCGGGTCTGCGCGTCTGTAGACATTCGTTCAAGATGTTTTCGATCCGTGCATTGAGCTGGTCGAGCTGTGCCAACACGTCGTCCTGGCGTCGCTCGAGTTCTTCCAGCAGGGTGCTCTGGCGATCAGTCTCTGGCATGGCGGGTGACCGGGCGGGGAAGGCTGGCAGAATCGTCCGTGCTGCGAATACACGATGTTATCGTCCGCGCCCCCTGCACCCAATGAACCGAGCCAGCAGCCTGCGCGTCGCGCACGTTGCGGAGACTTTGCCTGTTTTAATCTGCGCGTCAAGCTGCGGAAGGGCTGACGATTACGCGTGCGCTGCGGCCTGGAACGAATGCAGGCCCATCCGGCCAGGCGGCAGCACGCTGAATCAAGCCAAGTCCCCCAAGCGACGGCGCGGGTCTCTCCGGGCGGTACGCATTGTGGACGGCGACGCTCCGTCGCGGCTGGCGAGCGCCGGGGTCGGACGGCGAAACGCCGCCTCGTCCGCGGCCCGCGCCGCGCGGCTTGTGCCAAATGGGCGGACATCTAGAATACGGCGTGAGAACGTTCTTCAGCCGTCGTCAACAACAACACTGCCCCATGCCAGTTTCCGATATCGTGATCAAAGGCGCTCGCGAGCATAATCTGCGAGACGTCGATTTGGTCCTGCCTCGCAACAAACTGATCTGCTTTACCGGAGTCAGCGGGTCGGGCAAGAGCTCGCTCGCGTTCGACACGCTGTACGCGG
>CAZRFP010000237.1:0-5002 GCA_964599535.1 uncultured Planctomycetaceae bacterium | reverse complement strand
CTCCCGTTTGGTGCGCGGCGTCAGCGGCTCACCGCCCAGTGGATGGCGGTTGTCGCACAGAGCGTCCCAGTCCTCGCGGCCGACGTTGCCCGACAGCCCGAGACGCGCCGCCCCCTTGCCTTTCCAGACGCCGACCAGCTCCTGCCCCTCCGCGTAGTAGTCGGCGGTCGAGTAGTAGCTCCTGGCTCTGTCGGGCGAGTTGTTCTGGATGATGCGAAGCATGGTGACCCGGTAGTTCCTACCGCGTCATTCGCAATCGTCAAGCAGTTGTTCGCGCGGCGGTTGATTTCTTTCACGGGGTTTCACGACGCTTCGATGTGCGCGACCTGCGCTTCGCCGCTTTCCGCCGCCGCAGATGGCCAGCGGGGTCCGACGGGTAGCCCGCCGCCGCCGCCAGGATTACCGACGGCGTGTCGCGGAAGCAGGCGAACTCGGGGTCAGCCGACAGCGTCTTCACCTGTGTCTTCACGTCGCGCAGAAACGAAGCCGGGTTCGTACTGTATCCAGCCGCCGCGCGACGAAACACCCACGGCGTGCGCCGGAAGCACCGGAACTCCGGGTCCGCGCTCAATCTTCTGGCCGCACGCAGCACGCCGCGCAGGAAAGCGCCCGGGTCGGCCGGCGCGTTGATGGCCGCGGCGCGCAGCAGCCACGCCGAGTCCTTCAGGCGCGCGAACTCGCGCTGCTTCGCCAGGACCGTGACCTGCCGCGCCACGCCGCGTAGGAAGCCCGCAGGATCGGCCGCATGGCCGATGACCGCCCGCCGCAGCACCCACTCCGTGTCCTTGAACATCGCGAATTCCGGATCATCGCTCAGGGCCTTCACCTGTCGCATGACGCCGCGCAGGAACTCCGCGGCGTTCGACAGGTAGCCGGTCGCCGCCAATCGCAGCACCGACGGCGAATCGCGGAAACAGGCGAACTCCGGGTCGGCACCCAGCTTCTCCACCTGCTCGATGACGCCGCGCAGGAATCCCGCCGGGTCGGAAGGATGGTTGACCGCCGCGGCGCGGTACGCCGACGGCGTGTCCTGAAAGCACGCGAACTCCGGGTCGCGGGCGAGCGCATCCACTTCAGCCACCACGCGACGGAGAAAGCCTTCGGGGTCGGCGGGGTTGCACACCGCTGCTGACCGGAAGACCCACGGCGTATCCCGCAGCGACGCGAACTCCGCGTCGGCGCTCAGCGTCCGCACCTTCCCAAGCGCCTCGTGGAGAAACCCGGCCGGATCCGAGGGGTAGTTCACGGCCGCGTGCTTCAGCACCCAGGGCGTGTTCGCGAAGCACGCGAACTCGTCGTCAAACAGCGCAGTGAGCCGTCCGCAATAGACCGTCGCCGCCACCACGTCCTTCGGACGCACCGCGAGCATCCGCGCATTGTCCAGCAACTCCTCCACGAAGGCGCGGTAGACCGCCGGCCGCATCCGGTCCGGCATTTCGACATGCCGACGCCGGCACATCTCTTCGAGCGCGGCAATGCCCTGGCGCACCGTCGTGGTATCGTCGGTGGCAATCGCAATGCCGCGCCTGCACGCGCGCCACGCCCGCTCCATCCGCCGCCGCGTCGTGTCGGCCAGGAACCGCTGCCCGCCGAGTGTTCGGCCGCTACGCCGCTGCACGTCCCGGACCTCGGCCAGGAATCGCTTGGCTTCTCTGACCGCATCGCGGCGATCTCTCCGTTTCGACATCCTTGCGCCCGCGCCTCCCTCTTCCATCAGACCACGCGATGGTTAATCCTTCGCTAACGCACATCCCTGCGGTCCCGCCCGGCGGATGGGTCTTGTCTCGCCAGCCGGCTATGCGGCAGGTCGTCGGCACATGCTCGGATGTTGCTCTTGCAGGGCGTTTCGCCACTCGCGATGCGGTCACTCACCGGTTCGTTGGACGGAGCCGTTACTTTCACGGCGGGCGCGCACCGTATGGTCCGAAGCGGCACCGGGTCAGCGCGTGCGCGGCCCCTTTTCATCCCCGCGCGACGCGGCATCTACGTCCGCGCTCCTTTCGACGAGAGCATTGATTGCTTCTGCTGCATTCGATGGCGCCTGCGCCGCCGCGTGCAGCGCCGTCCACCCGCGCTCGTCCACTGCATTGACATCCACCCCATCATCTAGCAGCCCCGTAATCGCTCTTACACTTGCTTGCTGCGCGGCCAGGTGCAGCAGCACCCGGTTGACCGCATCGCGTCGATTACCGCGATTGCCCGTCACGGTCGCGGCCCGCCGACGCCGAGCGGATGAGCTCGGCGAGCTGTTGCCTGCCATGCGCCCGCGCGATGTCCTCCGCCGTCTGCCCGTTCCTGTCCTTCAACGTCGCGTCTGCGCCGCGCTCCAGGAGCACACGCACTACCTCCGTGTTGTCGCTCAGGCCATCCCCCAGCGCCGCCCTGTGCAGCGCCGTCTGGCCGGTTGCGTCGCCGGTGTTGACATACGCAACGCGCTGACCAGCCAGTTCCTTGACTACATCGTCCTTGCCGCTACTCGCCGCACGGTGCAAGGGCGTCTCTCCCTTTGCGTTGACGACCTCCACATCCGCGCCCCGGTCGTACAGGGCCTTGACCACCTTCAGTTCTCCCTGGCCAGCCGCACGGTGCAGTGCCGTGTCCCCGAGGTTGTCACGAGCATCCAGCGCGGCGCCCCGGTCACGCAGCGCGTTGACGGCGTCCACGTGCCCCCTCGCGGCCGCAATGTGCAGCGGCGTTTGCCCGTTCGCATCGGCAGCATCAACCGTCGCGCCAATATCGACAAGCGTATGGATCAATCGCGGCTCGCCGATACGCGCGGCCCGGTGCAGGATGGTTTCGCCGCCCTCGCCGGCGTAGTTCACGTCGTCCTTGGTCATCCTGCTCCCCCCTTGAAGTTACGGTTCCTTTCCGTGATAGCACATTCTCAGGCTCGCGTGTGTGACATTTCAGTGACAGTCGCGCCGCTCATTGCAAGCGGTTGATTCCCGTGATCATTTTGATGCCCCGCCGAGTCGCGATCCAGCGACCCACCCGGCGGATGGGTCATCCTGTCGGCACACGCGGAGCAACGCGGCCGCGGCACGATCGCTGCGGTTGAACTTCCCTTGAACGTGCAGCAGGCACGACGCGAACCAGAAGCAGGGCCACTCCTCGCCAACGCTTCCCGTCCGGCTGTGTGAATCGGTCGCCCGGGCGTTGACGTGCCGGGTTCGTCTCTGCCTTTCCCCGGTCTCCTGCACCCAACCCGGCCTGATTGACGGCATCGCTACAGCCGCCGCCGGTCCGGTCAAGCGGAAAACCGGTTCCTCCCAACATCTTCACTGCGTTGCAGACGCGGGTCCCTCCCGTTTTCCGCTTGACCGTTGCGCTTCGCCCCGGCTTGGAGCGGCTGGTTTCCGCGTGCCATCAGGCCGCGATGGGCGCGGCCGGAAACCTCAAGAAAAGGAGACTCACATGTCCGACACGAACAACAACGCTTCCAAGGCTCCCACGCACATCGCCTACCAGGTGCGCGACCGCGAGGGCAAGAAGGGCTTCTGGACCCGCATCGGGTCCGCCTGGCCGCACAACGACGGCAAGGGCTTCAACATCCAGCTCGAATGCGTGCCGCTCGACGGCCGCATCACGCTCCGCGTCGCGAGCGACAAGAAAGACTGACCCATCCGCAACCGGGCGGGCCGCAAGGCCCGCCCCTTTCTTTATCGAAAGGAGTACACGACATGACACACGAATCGACCAACGCCGACCGAGCCGAATGGGCCAAGCAGGCGCTCGCCACCTTCACCGCCCGCACCTACGGCGGCGACCATCCCGACACGATGGACCGCGGCGACCTGGAGACCGCCGTCTACGACCTCATCGCCGACCTGCTGCACTATGCGAAGCAACTGGGCTTCGACACCGGCAACATCATCACGCAGGCGTGCTACCACTTCGAGTGCGAGCTGCGCGAGGAGGTGACGCCATGACCACGCTCGCCCTTATCAACCCGTTCTTCGCGGCCCGCAGCCGCAGAACACCCCGTCCGGTTGCCGCCTCAGGCACCGCTACGTCCGTCGAGAAGCGCGTCATCGGCAACGCCACCCTCTACTGCGGCGACTGCTTCGACGTGCTGCCCACACTCTCCGGCATTGGTGCCGTCGTCACCGACCCGCCCTTCGGCATCGGCTTCCAGTATCGAAGCTATGACGACGCGCCGGAGAAGTACGACGCGCTGATGGAACGGCTTGTGCCCGAACTCGTCCGCATCACCGGCAACGGCCCGTGCTTTGTCTGGCAGAGTCCCCTCACCGCCGAGCGCTGGCACCACTACTTCCCGAGAGGCTTCCGCATCATCGCCGCCTGCAAGGTCTACCCCGAGCGCGGTCGCCAACGCTGCCTGAGCTGGGATCCGGTCATCTTCTGGAGCGGCAAGTCACTGCTCAAGGACGAACTGCCGCGCGACTGGCACGTCGCCGACCTGCGGCCTTGGACGGACAGTGTCGCCGACAACCCCGTGCCCTGCCCGCGACCGCTGGAGCAGGTGCGCTACTTCTGCGACTCCATCTCCGCCGACTCCGTGCTCGACCCCTTCATGGGCTCCGGCACCACCGGTGTCGCAGCGCTGCTCGCCGGCAAGCGCTTCGTCGGCATCGAGCGCGACCCGGTCTACTTCGACTACGCCTGCAAGCGCATCGAGGCCGCCTGGAAGGAGCGTTGCCATGCAGCCGGGTAAGCCGAACGAGTGCGGCGTGCTTGACGCAGGACTGCGCGAGGTCGCCGCCGCTCGCGGCCGCGCCTATGCCGCCATTCGCATCGCTCTCTGCGAAGACGGGATGTACCGCATCGGCGTGGAAATGCACTACGCCCACGGCGGATTCGCCTTCCCCATCAGCATTGACGCCGAGGGCTTCGCCACCCTGGACGCCGGCCGCACGGCGGCGCTGGAACTTCTGCTGCGCTCCTGGCACGACCCCTTCCCTTCCGAGCCGGACAGCGTGCGAGCGGAGCTGGCCGAGATGCGCGCCCAGGTCGAAGCCCGGCTCCGCCAGCCCACCCTCTT
>CAZRFP010000236.1:0-5008 GCA_964599535.1 uncultured Planctomycetaceae bacterium | reverse complement strand
GCGACTACATCTCCGACGCCCTCGCGGCGTGCGTCGGCGGCATCGGCATCGCCCCGGGCGCGAACATCAACTATGTCACCGGCCACGCGATCTTCGAGGCCACCCACGGCACCGCGCCCAAATACGCCGGGCAGGACAAGGTGAACCCCGGCAGCGTGATCCTCTCCGGCGAGATGATGCTGCGCTACATGGGCTGGACCGAAGCGGCGGACCTGATCATCAAGGGCGTCGAAGGCGCGATCGGCGCGAAGACAGTGACGTACGACTTCGCCCGGATGATGGAAGGGGCGAGCGAGGTCAAATGCAGCGCGTTCGGGGACGAAGTCGTGAAGCACATGGCGTGAACGAGGGCGAATCGATCGACTTGGAGTCTCGTTCAACAACATTTGGTATGAGATTGGTCACGACCACCTTTCTGTAGTGGATTCGGATGCACCCGCACTTCAAGGTCCGAGAATGCGGCGCGCACATTTTCTGCGCAAAAGTGCCGGACATTAGACTATGATCACTCTTTTTTGCCGATGACACCTTATAATAAAACAACAAGCGCAGGAAACCTGCGCGGCATGGAAAAATCGTTATGTTAATCGAGTTTTACGGCAAGAATTTCGGTTGCTTTCGCGATGAGTTTCGATTGTCCATGCTGGCCACGGACATTGAGCCGGGTTCTCAGCGCGGCATTATCGAGGTTGAGATAGACGGCGACGACGAGCCGCTCCGCCTGCTCCGCTGCGCGGCAATCTACGGCCCGAACGCATCCGGTAAGTCGACGGTTATTCGGGCGGCGACAGCATTGAACTTTCTTATCAGCTCATCTCTCCGATTCGAATCTGATGCTCCAATTGGTCCTTTCGAACCCTTCAGGCTCGAATCGCGCTCGCAGCGGAAACCGGTGATGCTCGGTTTACAGGCGGTTGTTTCCAAGAAGGTATTAGAGTATCGAGTCGAGTTTGACCACGGGCGCTTTCGCCACGAGCTGTTGATCGAGCACGGAACTAATGGACCCGTGGAGTTGTTCAGTAGAAACGGACAGCAGGAAGTGACCGGCAAGTGGACTGAAAACAAGCGTTTTTCGTTGCTATCGAGTTCATTTCGTCACAATGTTTTGCTCCTTTCTCTGGCTGATCGTGTGGTGCCTGATCTCGCTCGTGACCTGGCTGTTAGTTTTCGACGACTGCTTAGAGTGCATGACGCCTGCACTTCTTTTGAATCACAATTGCCCGGTTTTGGTCGTGCAGCGAGACTTGCCAGGACGGACAAGAAGTTCGGCGGATGGATGCTTGGGTTGCTGAGAAGCGCGGACCTCGGAATTGTCTCATACAAGATCAAGGACGAAGAAGTGGAGATTGCGCCTCTGTTACGTGCCGATGATCAGGAGGGCGCTGTCGTTCCGCCTGCCCGTCAGATTGAGCCTCGCTTGACTTTTGTTCATGCCGGGAAGGAAAGTTCGACCGAACTTCCTTATTTGCGAGAATCCAATGGCACGCGCGCGTTGGTGGAGCGTGTTCCATATTTGTATGAGCTGACGCACGGAAAGAGCGGCAGCGTTTGGTTTATGGACGAACTCGACGCGTCATTACATCCCAACACGCTCGAATTCCTGATCCGGCTGTTCAATAACGATCTGCCAATTGAGTCTATCAAGGGGCAGCTTATATTTACCACACATGAGACCGCTCTTATGGATGGCGAAGCGAGCGATGCCGCCTTGCGTCGCGATCAGATTTGGTTCACGGAGAAGGTCAACGGCGGGGCTAGCCGGCTGTACTCACTCGCAGAGTATAAGGAACGGCAGAATCTGAACATGCGGCGACGCTATCTCCAAGGCCGCTACGGCGCATTGCCCGCAATTGGGACGTTCGGAGAGTGAGTCTCGATGGGCGCGGGCCACAGCAAGCATTCCAAGCACGGGAGGTCCCAACGCGATCGCTACGGTCAACGCAGGGTCAATATGCGGCCGCCGCTGCCGGTGATCGTGATCGTTCCCGACGACACCAAGACGGCACCGGCTTACTTCGAGGCACTTGCGCGAGAAGTCAAGCAACACGTCACACTTCGTATCGATCGGGGAAGATGCAATCAAACCGGTCCCCAAGCTGTCGTCGATCGAGCGATCGTGGAACTTAAATCGCTTGGCAAAAACCAGCATGAGAAAGAAGACGCCGTCTGGGTATTGATGGACTTGGAGGGCGATCAGAATCAACAATCCATCGTTCTGAAGCAAGCGCAACGGGCCGAACGCGAGAAGATCATGGTTGCCCTATCCAGACCCTGCTTCGAAATCTGGACGCTACTGCATCTCAAAGACACCGGCGAGAATTTCGGAAACTGCAGCGCTGTTTTCACTCGATTGAAGAATCGCTGGAATGAAGAATTTAACACGAATATTGGGCCGAAAGGCCAAGCAGATTATTCCAAGATCATCTGCCGACGAATCGATGCCGCAAAACGAGCAAGAGATCGCCACACAAAGACTCCGCAGGATCCGTCATGGACTGAGATTTACAAAGTCATCGAATATATCGATGAGCTGGCGGGGAAACAGGCGTAGTCGTCCACTTCAGTACCCCGATCAGGACAAGTTAAACCTCGTCAGCGTGAGCTGCTCCGGCGAGATGATGCTGCGCTACATTTGGTTAGGTCGAGGCGGTGGACCCGATCGGCCGGCGGTTCGACGCGGGCCGACGTTGTTCCTTTTTGCCTATTAGGCAGGTTCGTCCGCGATGCCATTATCGGCCGGTCGGGTAAACACCTAATTCTTCGCGACGAAGATTGGCTTCGGCTCGACCGATACCTTCGACGATGGGTGATAGAGGAAATCACCGGAAACGTCGAAGCGGCGGTGGGCCGAAAGGAGCCGCCATCGGCCGACGCCATAGGCCGCGGCGAGAGGCTGAATCACCGAATGACCTGACCGAGGAGCCTTTGCAGCGTATGGTTGCTCAACCCCTTCCGCCGAACAGCCCGACTTCGCCAACGTATTCGCACAGCCAGAGCGTGGGCCGCCCCGCATCCATCGAAGACACCGCGCGGCAGCCTGGCGACGCGCAGCTCCAGCAAATCGCCATTCGCACGCAGCGCGATGAAATCACGCGGTATCGCGAGAGACTGTCGGCGAGGCTCGGAAGAAGCGTGTCACTCGACGAGGCGGCGCGGGCCTGGATTCCCGAGTTTGCATCGCAATGGCGGCGCGAGTTCGAAGCCGGGCTTGCGGCGATGCGCAGGCCGATCAGCCTCGCGCGCGTCTTAGCGATGAATGCAGACGATCACAGCGCACTGGAAGGTGGATGAATATCACGCCGCCGGTGCGTCCACCGCGACCGCGGGCAGTGCCGTTGATTCTCGCGCCGCGACGCGCGCGGCTTGCCGATTCGTGATCCAGACGCTCGCGATCGTCGCGATCAGCAGACCGACATTACGGCCGATCGTCGTCCAGCCCGCCGGCCCGCTGTCCTTGCCGGTGCAGCCGCAACTGATGTTCAGGCCTCGAACAATCGCGGCATCGAAGACGGCGTAGATGAAGAAGAGGAGCATCGCGCCGACGACCACCGCGCCGGCTTTTCGCGTCTTTGGGTAGATCAGCGCAAGCGCCGCGGCCACTTCGATCCACGGGAGAAGAATGGCCGGGATGTTCACATATTTCGGATCTAGAAACGCCATCTTGTAGTTTCTGATCTCGATGGCAAACTGCTGCACGTCGATGATCTTTCCCCACGCCGCGTATATGAAAAAGCCCGCCACGCCGAGCGCGCAGAGATGACCGATGATCGAAAGTACCGTCGGCCTCGCGGACTCCATCCGCACGGCAGAATAGTCGACAACGGATGGCATCAACTCGCCTCCCCTGATTCGATGTACGCTCCGAAACGGCCCGACGACTCGATCTCTTCCCATCCCTTTTCGTAAATGTACACGCGCTGATAGTGGAAGTCATCCCGCAATGCGTCGGCGACGTTGTGACTGGCCTCGCAGTCGCCGCCGCCGCAATAGACGATGATCACGTCGTCAACCTGTGCGCCGGACGCCATCACGTTTTCGATATTCGCGTAGATCGCGCTGGACGGCAGATGAATCGCGCCGCGGAGACGGCCGTCAACGACTTCCCGCGATTCGCGCGCGTCAACGATGAATGCGCCGCCCGACTCGAGAAACTGCAGCACGCATTCCATCCGGACGGTGCCGGGCTTATCTTCGGGGCGCGCGACGCAAGGATCGCCGCCACGCGCGGCTTCAGACGCACCGGTCGCGGTCGAATCGCCCGTTTCGTGCGACGCTTGAGAGTTGTCAGGCGCGGTCGGGTTTTCGGTTGATGTACGATCGCCTTGTCCGTCCATCGGACCGGCAATCGGCGGCGGCGGCGCCTTCGACTCGCGCACCCACGAGAGCTTATAGACCGTCTGATTGGCCACGACGCCCGCGGCGCTGCCGACAAGCACGATTGCCAGGGACATTAAGATCGTTGATCTCATCATAGTTGTTTTTGCATTACTCCTTTACGGCTTTTTCGGCCGCGTCGATCCTTGTTTGGGTATCAGCGTTGTGCGGCGCGGATGACGCGGCGACGTCGCCCTTGGACTGTTCGGTCGTGGGCATCCGAGGCGGAAGCGGGGCCAGGATATCGACGATCAGTTCCGGCACTTCCGGATGCGTCGTACTGACGGAAACCGTGTCGCCGGAAAGCGAACCCGCATAGTCCGTCGGAATCTCGACGTTAATGCGCCAAGAGAAGCCCGGCGTCGTGTCATGAAGCGAAGCCTTGATTTGAGGATGACTGACTTTCAGATTTCCAACTTGCAGGCCGCGCACCGTGTTGTTGCGGATAAAAAAAGCGCGTGTGAGCGTCTGCCTGCGATTTTGCGGGAGAACCAATTGCGAAGGCATAACATCGACCGGCGAATCGACGAATATGGCGGCTGGAATGCTCAGCGCCGGCGCGGAAGGAAAATTTGTGTCAAACTCGATATGCGCGGCGTTTGAGCCCGTCCGCGTGTGCGGGCTGAGCGTCAGG
>CAZRFP010000235.1:0-5092 GCA_964599535.1 uncultured Planctomycetaceae bacterium | reverse complement strand
CAGGTCAATCCGCGAGTCGCTCGCGCCTTCAGCCAGAGCTGCCCCATGAAAATACCCATGCCGATCGCCCACACCCAAGCCAAGCTGAAGTCGAAGCTGCTCGGTCCGATCGTTCTGTACCCCGCCCGCTCGCAACACTCACAGCCCCGCACCGGCAGGCGGCCGACACCGAACCCCATCGGCCCGAGCGTGTTGTCGAGCCTGTGGCTTACTTCGCTCCAATAGATCAGGGCGTCGCCGAACTTCAGCACGATGCCGACCGGAGGGGTGGCGAGCGAAACGAAACGGAATTGGCTGACCAGCCACAGCGCCAGCGCGACAGCAGAAATCGCCGCGATCGGCCATGCACGCGTCAACCACGGACGACGTGAAACGATGCTCTCCGCCCGTCGCGCCGGCAGAAGGCCGACTACTACCAAGATGCAGGCGACGCCGATCGCAAGCGGAAGTAGCGGCAGCCGAGCCTGCGGAGGCCCCATGTCGTAGTTAACCGGTACAGATTTGAACCCGCGTCCCGTCTCGCGATCCGTGACTTCGTTCAAATCGCACCAGTCGAGTGCGCCGTCAATGACGTAAAAACCAGAGTGTGGGCCGCAGTAAGAAAGGGACCGCCCGAGCGTGCCCCACCATGCGGTGAGCAGCCCGCCAAGCAACAGCGTGCAAAGCGTGATCAACGTTGCTCGCATTCAAAAATCCTCAATCGCTTACGCGCGACCGGCGGCATCCGTGTCGCGCGGTGAGTCCTGGCGATCGCACGCGATGCTGTCATCTTTCGCCACTTCATGCGGCGGCGGGCGGAGCATGTGCATGAACTCAATGGCCTGCATAAGCAGGTGAAACCGCTCGGTGGGCGTGAGCTTGAGGAAGGCGCGGAGATGGGCGGTCTCGGTGTCTTCCCAAGGGTCGGGATGGGGGTTGAGGAGGTGGTCGGGCGTAGGGTTTGGCGCGGCGTCGCGGGCCGTCTCGGCGCGCGTGGAATTGGGAGTGGTCGCCGACTCGTGTATGTTTGACGATTCCGCATTGATGTCGTGGCGCGATTCGCTCATGGTTGAGTGAATTTTATCCGCTTCAGGGTCTGAACGTCAGCCAAATCCTGTGGCCGCCCCGCTTTTTCCTTCATGGCGATCAGGTCGTCGATGGAGCAGATTCGAACGTTGTGGCCATCGATCGGGATGTCCACGGCCCGCGCGGCCAGGTCGTCGAAGCTCATCGGTGAATCGATGAACAGGTCTACGACGAAGCCGGGCGTGGCGGGGTGGAACATCGTGAAGACGAGCATGTTCTTCTCGTGAATCCAGCGATGGCGCTCGGCTGCGCTTGCGAACAGCATGGGATCAACCGGCAGGCGGCCTTGAAAGCCGATGGCGAGAAGGGCTTGAATTGTCTTGGCTCACAGTTCAACTGGAATCTACGGACGTTTTTTTGTGAGAGACTTCTAGGCCGCTACGCCGCGGCCTGAGTCAAACGATCCAACTTCTCCTTGGCGGCTTTGGCCCAGCCCTGCCAGCGGGGCAGTTGCGGCGTGACTTTGCCCGAATCGCGAACCCGATCAACCCCAACGTGCAATTCATGCCTCACGGTGACGATTCGATCTATGAAATTCTGGATATTGTGGATATAAGTGGTGGCTTGAACAATTCAAGTCGAAGCTGGACTTGCCTGTGAGTGCCTCCTTTGCGATTAGCTTTACCGTTGGGATGTCCATATGTCCGGATTTGTGATGCCATCGAGTGATGCGAGAGAATTCGATTCTGACGAATCGACTAGATCTTTTAACGAAGACAATGTGAGGAAAGACTGGGATGATGATTATTTTCTAAAGCTGCGTCAGAACCATCCCAGGTTTCGCGGCGACTGGTACTATCTCGCGCTGCTGATTGAATTCCTCGACACACACGCCCTGTCGAATGAAAATCCGACGAATGACGACCTGTATCAGCGAGAAGATGCATGGGGCAGACAGAAGAACAAGCATCCGCTTCATGCGATGCCATGGCCAAGCAAGAGCACATCGTTTCAAGTATCGCAGCCATCCACTGTTCACCTCGAAAACGCAGACTTGCGCGGCCGCGACCTTCGTGGCCTTGATTTTCGAAACGACCATCTCGAAGGCGTGGATTTGGCCCAGGCAAGACTTGATGATTGTAATCTTGGGCACACTCATCTAGAGCGCGCCGAGTTTTACGAAGCAAGCCTTTGTAATGCCAGGTTGATCCGTACGTACCTTGAAGGCGCAAATCTCGTAGAGGCCGATCTTTCCGGAGCCAATTTGAATGGTGCCGACTTGACACGGACTGACTGTCGTGGAGCCAAGGGGATAATTTTTGATGAGACCCGAATTGACCAAGTACGCCTTTCAGCCGGCGCCGATGATCCATGGAGTATTCTGCGTCGCAAATACACTGGCCCGAATCTTGCCATGATTTTGTTGTTGACTCTTGTGTTCTTCGTACCCATGATCGCCAAAGCACTCCTGATGACCCAACTTGGGGCGATTCAAGATATAATCGAATCCGATGCGAGACTCTTGAATGAGGAGTTGAGTGGATTGGCCCCCGAGAGCGATTGGATCGCGCACCGTATCAATGGATTTCCGAAATTCCGGCGTATTCCCGTTTGGACGGCTCTTCTGCATATCCATCGTGGCTGGCTGCATTCGATACCTGTTATACTGCTGATTTTCTATAACATACTCGGCGGGTACTTGACCTACTCGATTGGCCTCCTTCGAAACGCTGAATCGTGGTCCCGTGTTTCGCCGTCCAAATTTGATTATTTGTGCCCGCCGAGAGAAGGCGGCGTCAGAATAGGTCAACGTCGAATTCGGCCGCCGCGCCCCTGGCATGTACATAAGGTGTGCATGTACTTAAGCTGGCTGGCATTTAGCTGGGCGATAATCGTGCTTGGTAGCTGGCTGTGGTCGGCATATGTTTGGTTGCCAGAAGCGTGGGTTGGATCATGAAGTAATGTACGAGTAGTTTGGAAACGAAGTTCTTGGCACAACCACCGCTTCCTGACGGGCGCGATTCTGTTCAATACACGCCCTCCACCACCGCCTGCTACATCCCCGAATAGGGCGGCACGTAGGCGCAGCCGCTGGAATGCAGTGTACCTATGGGGACTCCCTGTCGCGAAGCTCCATTCGTTCGGGCACTTGGCGGATCGGTCCGCCCGGATACCAGATGTCCTGCGGGATACCGTCGCACGGGTAAAGCCCGGTGAATGGCGTGTGCCATGCGGGATGCAGGACGGTCCGCTCGAAACGCAGCGGACCCGTTTGTTCTTCGAGCGTGTTCCAAAGCGCCGTGTCGCGCAGCCAGCCCTCCGGCAGAACCGCATCCGGATCGGGGTGCTCTTCCACGATTGTATTTATTGTCGCTTTTCGGGATCGAAAGAACAGCGAGGAATGATCGTAATCGGGATTTCCCGTCCAGCCCGGTTGATGGACCATGTTGGTAAAATGGCACGAGAGGCCTATCATCGCGATGAAGATGCCGGATGCCAGCACCCTCCGAGCGCGCTGTTCCCTGACCACGAGCAGAACGAGCATGAGACAGGGGCCGAGGATCAGCCACTGGGTGCGCGGTTCGCCGGAATAGCAAAGGTGCGTGTTCGCCCCGTACGCGGCGAGCATGCCGAGCGCGGAGAGCACAGGAGCAAGAATGAGCGACTTCACCGGCGGCCATCGCTTTTTGAGGATGAGGATGGACCCGATGGCGAGTGCGGCAAACGACAAGAGAATCAGCGCGTGAATGGTGCCTACCATTGAGTGCTCCCGATGCAGCACATTAGTATACGCATTCGATCCGTTCCTCCACGTGCGTCACGCTTGCGTCAAACAGCTTTCGCTCGCATTACGGCACCAGCACCGCATCAGACGACGACGCGGGGTTGCAATAGGTCGGCGTGGGAGATGCGACGCCGGGGTCGACGAGCGCGTCTTTTCCAGTCTCGTTCATCGTGTAGATGTTGTCGCGCCCGTTGGATTTCTTGATGAGCTCCTTCGCCACCCGGCCCGACAGACCGACCGAGGGCGTGGTCTCAAAGTTCACGTGGCCGTCCAGAAACAGGACGTTCTGCCCGGGCGTTTCTTGTGGCCGTGATTGGTGCTGTTGCCTCGCGTGTCGGATTTTCGATCTTCGATCACATCCGTTTTGATCTTGCCGCGAATATAAGGATTTCCGTCGGCCATCAGAGGATGTAAGGGGTGAGAACTCGGCCCGAGCGTAGCGAAGTCGGGATCATGCTGATATTGATAAGCGTAGCTGAGGTGGCTCGAAGCGGCGAAGTCGTAGTAGTTCGAAACGTCCTTCGCAGGATCCGGCGTATCTTTCGTTGCAGGACAGATGAAAGTTGCGGGAGATAGAATGTTGAATTCTCTATTGTCCGGAGACCTCAGGAGCATCCAGAGATCGACGGTCGGCGAAGGAACTCCGTCAATGTCAGGTTTTTCACGGCGGCTCTTTTTGTCAAAAATGCGCATGGCTCCGTCGTTCTGCATGCGAGGGCCGCCGTAGGCGACGAAAGTCTGTGGATCATCCTGCGCGTAAATGTACTGGGCCTGACCGAGCGATCGCAGATTCTTGGCACATTTCGTGCGCATCGAATTGCCGAAAGCCTGCTCATGCGTAATGGCCAGCGCGGTCGCGATGGCCGCACATGTGGCGAGAACAACGAGCAGTTCGATGACCGTCAGAGCCGTGCGCTTTTGCATGGTATATTCCTTATTGTTGAACAAGTTTACCCGATGCTATCGCCACATGGCCCGATGACCCGATCGAACGGGCTCTCGTATGGAGCGCCCACCGCTTCCTTACGGGCGCGGCTCTGATAGCGCGGCTGAGCCGCTTCTAGCGCCCCATACTTCTCCACCACTCACGCCCAGTTCTTCTCCACCCACGCCACCAGTTCCTTCACATGGCTCACGCTTGCGTCGAACAGCTTGCGCTCTTCGGCATCCAGCTTCAGCTCGATCACTTTTTCCACGCCGCCCTTGCCCAGCACGCACGGCACGCCGACGAAGTAGCCGCCTACGCCGTATTCGCTCTTGCAATAGGCCGCGCACGGCAGGATGCGCTTCTTGTCCTTGATG
>CAZRFP010000234.1:2433-5102 GCA_964599535.1 uncultured Planctomycetaceae bacterium | reverse complement strand
CGGCTGAACCACAAGCCGCGAACGCGCATCTGCTGGCGGCTTGGAACGTGGGTCAAGCCGCGCGCCGGGACGAAACCTTGGTCGCGCTGTACGCGGAAATCCTCGAGGAACATCTCCGTCTGTGGGGCGACTCTCGGACCTGTGACACGGCCCGACTGTGGCTCGGTCGCTTGCGCGAACACCAGCGGCGCTGGTCGCCCGCGACCGACGCTTATCGAGGGATCCGCCGCGAATCCGCCGATTGGGACGAAGCGATCGCTTGCTTGCTTCGCTGTTATGATCGGCAGTTGGCCGCAGCCGGCGGAGATCGCGGCCAGGCCAAAGCCGTGGCTCGAGCCGCCGCCGAGGCGCTGGCGACGTTGCTCGATCAGCGCGTCGCCGATCCCGCGGCGATCTGGACAGCCTCGGATCGCGGCCTCGCGCTTTCCGCCGCACGGTGTTTTCTCTACGATCCGCGCGATGGCGCGGCGCGCGCCGAATCGTTGTTGCGCGCCGGCTGGAACGGCCGGCCGGCGCCCGATGCCGCGTGGCAAAACGAGGCGCTGCCGCTGCTGATGTTGGCACTGGCGGCCCAGAAGGACAAACAGACGCAGGCCCAACAGATGGTTCCGCAACTGGCCGACGTGCCTGCGGCGCAGATCGCGAGTTTGATCGAGCGTCTGTCGCAACTGGACGAATCGCCGCCCGCGCCCGCGGGACGTTCGGGCCCCCGCGGGACGCTGCGCCTGGCGGTGGTTGATGCGCTGGCTGGTCGGCGGGATGAGCTCGACGCGGCGGCGCGGGCCGACGTCGAGCGGTGGCGGGCCGAGGCGCTCGTTGCCGCCGGACAGTCAGCCCCGGCGCTCGCCGCGTATCGGGCCTTGGCCGCGCGTCGCCCGACCGACGACGAAGTTCAGGCCGTCTACGGCGACCTGCTGCTCGAGTCCGACGATTCGAGCGACTGGCAGGCGGCCCTCGACCACTGGCGCCGCGTGGCAAGCCGCGCTCGTCCGCAGAGCGAAATGTGGTATCACGCCAAGTTCGCCGTGGCCGCCGCGCTGTGGCGCATGGGTCAGCCGCAGGACGCGGCGGCGCGAATCCGCTATCTTCTGGCCACGACGCCGGCGATCTCGACCACACCCTGGGCCGAGAAGTTCGCTGATCTTCTCCGGAAGTGCCAATAGGCCTTTGGACGCATGGGGCGGGAGGGCGGAGCGAATGGTCGGCGGAACCGCAACTGGAACCGGCCGCGGCAAACGCGCCGCAAAAGCAGCCCGGCCGTCGGCGACGAGCTTTGGGCGGCGTCGGTCGGAGACATCGATGGCCAGTGCTGCGTCAAGGTTAAATATAGGGTGTCGCCGCGATTGTCCGACAGCGGGAATTCTGCCCTCTGGCGGTTGCGACAGTCCAAAAAATGATGATTGGACAACGTACTAGCGCCTCTGCGCCCCGGCGTCCACCACCAAGCGTTCGAGCGCTTCGTAAGGCTGCGCGCCCACGATGCCGTTATGACCGGCTACGAATGTCGGCACGGCCGTCACGCCCAGACTGCGGCACCGATCCCAATCTGCATCCACGGCACTGCGGAATCGTCGGGCCAGCAGCACGGCGCGCGCCTCGTCGACGGGCAGGCCGAGTTGTCCGACAACGGTTATCAGGTTGTCGATCAGGGCAATGTTCAACCCATCCACGAAATAGGCGCGATACAACGCGTCGTGGATGCGCGACCCGTCGGGCTGGAATTCCGCCCATTTGGCCAGTTCCTGGGCCAGGCGGCTGTTGTAGGTGGTGGCCCGCCGGCTGAACGGCAGCCCTTCGGCGGCCATCAACCCTGCCATCCGTGTGTGCATGGCCTCGATGTCGAAGGATTGGCCGGCAAACAGTTGTTCCAGCGACAGGCCTTCGTCGGGCGTATCGGGATGCAACGGGAACAGCGTATAGCGAAACTCGATCTGATATTCAGCCCGCAGTCGATCTGTACGCACGGTACAGAGATAACACCACGGTCAGACATAGTCGGTGATGATTTCCAGGATGACGGGTTGCATGCGCGAACTCCTTGGTTCAAGGCCTGTCGATCGAAAACGCTCTGATTCATGCTAGCGGCGACCGGGACCGCGGCCAAGGTTCGAAAACGTCCTGCGTGTTGTACAGCCGGCGAGATGTCCCCCTGTTTCGCACAGTATAGAAACATCTCATGGGTGGACACGTTCGAGCTTGGTGGCCGGCGGCGGAGTGTGCCCATCTTGGCGCCCGAAGACATCCGGAACGGCGCGCGCTGCCTCACGCCCTCACGTCTCTTGTTCGCCGCGTCGCCTGCGGCGTCTTGACCAAACGGCGCGGGAATCCGACAATCGCGAACCTGCGGGAAGGCCCGCTCGGCATCCTCACTTTCTTGGCGATCCTCCATGACCGACACATTGCAGGCGCGGCCGCAGGCCATCGCGCAGACGCCGGACGCCGCGGGGCGATTCGGACGTTTCGGCGGACGCTACGTCCCCGAGACGCTGATGCGCGCGTTGGACCAGTTGGCGGCCGAGTACGAGGCGGCAGTCCACGACCAGACGTTCCAGGCTGAACTGGCCGATCTCCTGCGCGATTTCGTCGGCCGACCGTCGCCCCTGTACCACGCTCGCCGCCTGAGCCAGCGTTGTGGCGGCGCGCAGATCTGGTTCAAACGCGAGGACCTC
>CAZRFP010000234.1:0-2423 GCA_964599535.1 uncultured Planctomycetaceae bacterium | reverse complement strand
TCACACCGGCGCTCACAAGATCAACAACACGCGGGGCCAGTCGTTGCTGGCGCGGCGGATGGGCAAATCGCGCGTGATCGCCGAGACGGGGGCGGGCCAACACGGCGTCGCGACGGCGATCGCATGCGCCCATTTCGGGTTGCAGTGCATTGTTTATATGGGTGAAGAAGACGTTCGACGTCAAGCGCCCAACGTGTTCAACATGAAGCTGTTGGGAGCTGAAGTTCGGCCGGTCACCAGCGGTTCTCGGACGCTGCGCGACGCGATCAACGAGGCCATGCGGGACTGGATGGCGAGCGTCGAGACCACGCACTACGTCTTGGGCTCGGTGATGGGGCCGCACCCATTTCCGCGGATCGTCCGCGACTTTCAAGCGGTGATCGGCCGCGAGGCGCGGCAACAATCTCTGGAACGATGGGGGCGGCTGCCGCAGGCGATCGTCGCCTGTATCGGCGGCGGCAGCAATGCGGCGGGCATGTTCCACGCCTTTGTCGAGGATGCGGGGGTCGAGTTGTTCGGTGTCGAAGCCGGCGGGCGCGGCCCGAGGCCCGGCGATCACGCTTCGACGCTGTGCTTCGGCCAGCCTGGCATCCTGCACGGCAGCTTCAGCTATGTCCTGCAGGACGAAGATGGCCAGACCGCGGGCGTGCACTCGATCTCGGCGGGCCTGGACTATCCGGGCGTCGGGCCAGAACATAGTCACTGGAAGGAGACGGGGCGCGTGCGGTATTTGAACGCCAGCGACGCCGACGCGCTGGACGCTTTCGATGCGCTCGCCCGCGCCGAAGGGATCATGCCGGCGTTGGAGAGCGCCCACGCGATCGCCCGCGCCATGGAAATCGCCGCCGAGCGTCCTCGCGACCACGTCGTGCTGGTGTGCCTGTCGGGACGCGGCGAAAAGGACGCGGCCGAGATCGCCCGTGTCCGCCGCTCGCCGACAGCGCAGCCCCCGACGACAGCCTAGCCCTCGCCGACTGCGCCGCGCGACGATCACGTGAACCGCGAACCGTAATGAAAAACCGACCATGAGTCCTCCGTCCTCGCTCGACCGCTTGTTCGCCGATCTTCGGTCGCAAGGCCGCAAGGCCCTGATGCCATTCATCACCGCGGGCGATCCCGATTTGGCGTTCACGGCGGACGTGCTGCGCGAGCTGGCGCGGCGCGGCTGTCCGCTGTGCGAATTGGGGATCCCGTACAGCGACCCCATTGCCGACGGGCCGGTGATTCAGGCGTCGTACACCCGGGCGCTGGGCAAGGGCCTCAGGTTGGCCGAGATCTTCGACATGGTGCGCGGCCTGTCGGCCGATCTGCCGATGCGGATCGTGTGCATGGTCAGCTATGCGATCATCTTTCGGCACGGTCCGCGGGCCTATGTTCGCGAAGCGCGAGCCGCTGGGTTCGTCGGCGCGATCGTGCCGGACCTGCCGTTGGACGAAGCGGGCGAGCTGGCGGAGATCTGCCGTAGCGAGGACTTCAGCCTGATCCTGCTCGTCGCGCCGACGACGCCGCGCGAGCGCGCGGTGCGGATCGCCCGCGGCTCGACGGGGTTTCTGTACTACATCTCGACCACGGGCATTACGGGCGAACGCCGCGAGCTGCCGCCCGAATTGTTGGAAAACGTCGCCTGGCTGAAGCAGCAGACCGAGTTGCCGATCTGCATCGGGTTTGGAATCAGCGGACCCGAACACGTGCGGACCATCGCGCCGGTGGCCGACGGCGTGATCGCCGGTTCCGCCTTTGTGCGACGTTTTGCGGATGTCGGCCGACGACCGCGCGAGGACGTTTTGGGCGATATCGGCGATTTTGCCGCCGCGCTGCTGGCTGCGATCGACGACGCCACAGACGGTGCGCGCTCCGCGACCGCGGGGTGACTGGAGGGCCACGCTTCGTCGTGGCCGCACGAGGAAGTGCGTCCCTCCGTGACCGCCGGCTGAATGGAGGGCGACGCCCACCGCCGGGCGCCGCCGGCGCGCGGCGCACACCGACAACCAACCACGCGATGTTGCCGCGCGACACGTTCGTCGATGAACACTTGTTGCAGTCGTCAATTGCTTTCGAGTCTTAGTTCGTATCATGCGCGCATCTTGTACACTGGTGTGTACAGTACACTTGCTGGTTACTGGCACCTGGCTGGGGTAGGTGGGATTGGGTTGGATGACTGTTGCGCGCCACAGACGACAGGGGGCGTGTTAGCCGAAGGCCATCACCACCGTAGCCTGGGGCAACGCCCCAGGAGTCAGAGATGACAGAAACCGTGTTGGCCGAAGGCCAACATCACCGTATCACCGTGGCCCGGATGAATATGGCCTTCGGCCAAAAGAGGCACACGCGCGGCGCCAGCCCTGGGGCGTTGCCCCAGGCTACGGTGATCGGAGGCCTTCGGCCAAACAGATTCTTGGGTTGCGGGCGCTAGCCCGCGTTAG
>CAZRFP010000233.1:0-5184 GCA_964599535.1 uncultured Planctomycetaceae bacterium | reverse complement strand
CGGGGCCGCTACGGGGCCGCTACGGGGCCGCTACGGGGCCGCTACGGGGCCGCTAACCCGGCTCTTAGCCTGGCGCGCGCCGACCTTGCCAGCGGGGCCGCGCGGTGGTACAGTATAGGTGGACTATTGAAGCCACGGGATTAGTTAGCGCACTAATTACCGGGTTAAACCTCGACAAGCGGAGAAAGCGCCAATGCTACTCGAAATCACGCCAACCGTCGCAATCGTGGTAATCTTCCTGTTTTCCCCATTTCTTACGGGGATTCGATACTAAACCCTAACAAGAGGTTAAAGGCTGAAATGCTGGGTTTCAGCCTTTAGCATAACAAACGGAGGTTAAATCCTTTTACCAATGAAAGCACAGTTCAAACGCTCAAAGATGAAGCCGAACCGTTCAATCGAATTGTTCGGCTTTTTCTTTGTCTGTTTGAGTACAACCCAAATGCACAAGTAAATGCCTAAATACGTCACACAATTTAATTGTATTGATTGCGGTCAGACTTTTGTCGGCCGTTTTTCAGCACAAAAACAACTGTGCGACGTCTGTAAAAAAGCTCGTATTACAAAAAGATCAAAGCAATGGCGAAAAGATAACGCCAAAAGTAGAAAACGATACTGGACAAAGTATCAACAACAATGGAAAAGCACGAATGTTTTTGATGGTAACTCTTTTACTAATACGAAAGGCTTAAGCTATTGTGGTATTCCTGATTATGGTATTATTCCTTCCGCTAAAGTCATTCCTAAAGACATAAATCGTTGGCTTGATCAAAAATTCATACTCGAATCAATTCCAGGCCGATGCGGCCTTTCTCATACTTCCCCACTTAAAAAGCCTACCATAAAAGCACACCTTAAACATTACTCAGACGAAAGCAAATATCCTTTAACCGAGGATCTTCGTTTTCGTCTGGATAATGCACTTCGTAAACAATTCGACGAAAAGGAGGAAAAAGTGGAAATCAAGTTCACTCCTATTCGTCTTTGCACGGTGTGTAATCAATTGCACACTAGCGAAGATGAAGTCTGTGTTAACTGTCAAGTGAAATGCTTGATCTGTAATAGTAAGAAGGCTGAATTGTTCTGTAAATTCTGTCGGCCCTATGTTTCTCGGTTGAAGCAGAGCACGGCAGACTTTGTGTTTTCTACGATTGCAGGTTGGAATGACGAGAATCCAGCCGATCCGATTCCTTTCGACGATCTTGAATTCATCACTGGTCTTTCACGCCGTCAGCTTATGCTTTCGGTTGCGCGTTTGCACCGTGATGATTTGATCGAAGTGCATAAGCGTAATTTGGTTGTCTTCACTGAGTCTGGTTTTGTAAAGGCTAATCCGCAGCCGATCATTAAAGAGGATAAGCGTCGTCGGCCTCGGCGTTCATTCTCTCAGAAGGTTAAGGTTAGCACGATTAAGTCGTTTACTGATACTGAATCGGTTGTTTCTGATAAAGCTGATTTGAATGCTACTCCCAAGATGCACTTTGACTATATCAGCCGTGATACCGCCATTGCTTTGGAGATTGAAAACGACCTGATTAATTCCATCACTGATATCTGTGAGCGGCACAACGTTTCGTTGAAGATCGCTCAGTCCATTCTGAATCGCCTTCGTCGCGACGGTAAGATTCCTCGCGATTGGAAGGGTTAAAGGAGAAAGAAACCATGAAATGGGAAGACATTCACAAGCTGATTAAAGATAGTGGTGGCACTATCGAATACGGTATCAATTGGACTTGGGCTTATTGGCCTAAGTCTGAAGAGGAAACCGCGAAGTCGATCTTTAACGAGATCGATAAGCACACTGACAATCGCGGTTTCTATCCTTCGTGCAACAACGATTGTTGCGGATTCCGTTTCCGCTAGGAGAAAACCAATGAAGTTTCACGGTATGAGGTTTGGTAAAGACGAGCTTGAATTCACGTTTACTTTTTCTACTCGTGATCTGGATCTTCTTTGTGATGGTGCTGAGCATTTTAGTAAGGCTCTTGCTGTTGAATCTCTTCGTGGTAATTCAGATCGTAAGCCTGATTATGATCGTTTGAATGAGATTCGAGAGTTCATCCTCAAGTCTATCGCCAACTCTTAGTTTAGCGCGTTAGTTCTAGGATCAAGGTTTTGTTTTAGCACCTTGATCTTTTTACTAGCCTTCTAAACTAAACGGAGAAAGACAACGAAGCTCAAGAAAATCAATAATCCGTCTATCCATCAAGTCCTAGAGCTAATCGGCGTTGGTTCGGAAGACGGATCTGGTAATCGAGTCCACATTCATACGGATGATGGTATGCTTACCATCTATCTAAATGAGCACGATGCGATTACCAAAATCGTTTGGCCTGAAATTGCTATCAATTTTGATAAAGAATGGATCGCCGAGTTAAAACGAGAATCAGCTCAATATGATAGACAGGAGAAAGATAATGAATAACGACGAATTCCCCTACTTCTGTGTCTACGGTAAACTCAAAAGTGGTAAATGGGTTAAACTTCACATTCTCGATAGAATGAGAAGTAAACTCACTCGTGCCGAAGCACTCGAACTCCAAGAGAATGCCTATAAGAAATGCCACTACGTCGAAGTGGTAGTGCAGCCGTTCAATCACCCAAAGCCAAAGGATTAAAAATGAGCGAAGTGTTTCGGTGGGGATACTGGACATTTGACATTGATAAAGCACGCGAAATGATCAGTAATGTCAACTTCGTCCTAAAAAGATTGAAGTTGACATTACTGAATACGCGAAAAGCTGTCTTCTAATCAACCGTGAAACAGGCAAGATTGGGAACAGCTTCTTTATCAGGGTTGACCCTGAGCATATCCGAAACCTTCCTGAAAAGAAATTTAATGAGCCGCCAATCATGGCTCGAGTGTCAATTGGTAAAGAAGAGCTTAATTTAATCATTGATGGTAATCATCGTCTTGGTAAATGGTATCTACTTGGAAATGACACAATGGTTGTCTATGTCCTTTCACGTAATCAAGCACGGAAAATCATGAAATGAATGATAAACCTATCGGCTTTTACTCTTATCAAGATTCCGACGTAACGTACACAATTCGCTATGTCGGTTTTGGTTTGTTTGGAATTAGTCGTAATGGTAATCAATTTCCTGATGAAGATACACTCTTCTCTTCTTCAGAAGAAGCAATGACTTTCTTAATGAAACAATTCAAAATGGTATAATTAGCACTAGCTCACTAAGCCTTGACTTAGTAGTTAGTGTTAGCTATATCATTTAACCCACGGAGGGACGAAATGAAAAAGACAGGAGAGTTCATTCCTAGTATTCGTAAACGTATTCCTCAAGAATACCAAGAAATCTTCGATCAAATCCCAGCACCTCTCATTTCTTCTATCTGGTCACTCGGCTTTTTGGATTCAATCCAAGAGGATGGTGACCATCGTCCTGAAATCGAAAAGATCTCGGAGAATAACTAATGTCTAAAGACGAAGCGCTTAATCTACTTAGTAGACTTTACGACGAATATCAACGTGTAACGTTGATTCCAAACCCAGCTAATGCGGATGATTCCCACAGTAACGTGGTCCTGCAAATCAGATATGTTTTTAATCATGATCGTACATTTGAAGAGCTGGCTAAAACAGTAGATAAGCTCAGCGCTGATATTGAAGCGAGAATTAAATGTACTTGCGAAGAATGTAATTATTTTCGTCAGCTTCGTTCTTCGCATCGAAACTGATAAGCTACCAGTTTAAAAGTGTACTTTCTCCCTAGAGAAAGATCGCACTTAAATCCCGCCATCTAATTAACCCACCTCATTCTTAATTAATAGCACTTCTCAAAAGGCACAAAAAAGCCCTGGTAGAATTAACTACCAGGGCCAGCGCCTATTCACTCAGTCTTTTAACCCGGCGCTAATTAATCCTTTGGATTGCCTCTAGAGCATGTAAGCGATCTGGAACGTCCAATTCGCCTACATCAAGCCACACTGATTTTTCTTGGCCATTCTGATTTATAACCTTCAAATCAAGCCCACCAAACCAGACGGCCAGGGCGCCGTCTGGCAGCACTTGTACTAACTGTGCTCCATTAAGACGCTCAAACATTTCGCTTACCCTGAAAGGCTCTAGGGGAAACCTCTTCCCCTTTCTTACGAGCCGAACATAAAACACTCCCTACGGCTTAGTCAAGCCTTCAAGTGTGTTTTTCTTGGGTAAGGGGATTTCTTTAAGGATTAGCGCGGAGTTCTGACTTGGCGGGTACTAATGAAGTCGGCCGTCCAAAGCTTGCCCAAGTACCCTTGGAAGTAGCGTACAACCCTCTTCTTAGAGAAAGACATAAACAAATACTCTGGCCCAGTAAAAACATCGCCTAATTTTAATGCACGATTCTTAGCTTCATCGTGTAAACCATAATACCACATCACGTCTAAAGTCTTTTTATATGCTCGCCTCTCCCAAATCGATCTAAATGTAAATAATACTGGCAAGAGAAAGAAATAACTTAGACTAAAGAATAACCAGAACTTCTTTCGATCTCTTAAATGTTGCATCTCGTGTTCAAGCAAAGCTAGTAGATAAACTCTTTGTTGGAATGTTCCTGTTCTTCTGCTTGAAAACCAATATTCTTCAGGCAACCATATTTTCCCAAACATAGCAGAGGCATAATCTGTCATATACCTCTTGTTGAAGATCCAGACAATCTTACCGATAATCTTTTGAATAATTGACTCATCCTTGTATCGAATGAACTTCAAGTAGCTATTGATTTTCCTATTCACCTCAGTGATTTTCTTATGATCTTTGGGTAATTGATCCATGATCTTCTCCTAGAGCCAATGTTGATAATCAATTCAGTTAGGTATTATCTTGGCTGAAAAGCCTATCATTTTTGAGAAACAAAGGGAGCCCCACGCCGAGGTTAAGACCACCTGACGTTCGTCCCGTCGGGTGTGAATATGGTTAAGGTATAGTTAAATATGAGTAAATGTTGTTTGCCTATTTCCTTTGCTATGTCTCTTATAGTCATTGATTGGGTTATTTCCTTTCCCTCTGTTCTCTCTCTCTCTTCTTCCTTCCTAGCTCTTGTAGGTGGCAGATTCAGCCTTAATCCTCTTCGGCACTCTTGATTCAGCCTTAATCCTCAACGTCTCTTTCTCTCTTTGTACGAATCAACGTTATCTGCTCTTTCATCGACACTTCAGATAGTTGCAATATTTTCTTGGAT
>CAZRFP010000232.1:0-5321 GCA_964599535.1 uncultured Planctomycetaceae bacterium | reverse complement strand
GCGGCGTAGTCGTTAATCCGATCGTAAATGCTCTCTGCCATTGATACCCATCCCTTAGTCGATGATGGTTGAGTTGACTGTCTTTGTCACAAATGCCTCGGCCGCTCTTAGGGCGATGCGGCCGTCGCGCTCTTGTCGATCAGTTTCCGATATTCGTCATGCTCGGCCAGGTTCAGGCACATGGGAACCAATCCAACGGCCCGCTTGAAACCCAGCTCCTCGCAGAAGTCCACTTCAGTTCCGTAGGCCGCGGCATCCACGCGCTCACAGCCCATCTTGGCAAGCGACTCAATCACGCGCTCCGCCATTTGCCGGGCGATTTCAAACTGATCATGCTCGATGCGGCCATCTACGTGCGTCACGGCGCCAGGCCCCTGGCACGACGGATCGAGTTTGCATTCCGTCAGATAGCCGCGAACGCCGTCGGCCAATCCGCGGGCGATGCCCAGCAGGCGGCCATCCTTTGACGAACGCGCCGTCACGAAACAGACCGAGTTGTCGACCATCGTCGTCAGCTTGTCGATCGAATGAGGCAGCATCGAACCCTGGGCGTCGTAGAACGCCTTCAAGTCCGCCACATCGATCTGCTTCACAACTTCGAAGACGATGTCGTTGTTCACTTGCATTCTCCAACCGGCAAAGGATCACCCCGCTTTCCAATGGTGCGACTCATGTTGCGAGACGATCAGATCAGCTTGCCTTTTTCCAGTTGAATGTTCAGCCCCAGTCCGCGGATTTCGTTGCACAACACGTCGAACGAAACCGGCGTGCCGGCCTCAAGCGTGTTTTCGCCCTTAACCATCGACTCGTAAATCTTCGTGCGGCCTTCGACATCGTCGGACTTGACCGTCAAAAGCTCCTGAAGCACATATGCACAGCCGTAGGCCTCAAGGCCCCAGACTTCCATTTCGCCAAATCGCTGGCCGCCGGTTCGCGCCTTGCCGCCCAACGGCTGCTGCGTAATGAGCGAGTACGGACCGGTCGCACGCGCGTGAATCTTGTCATCCACGAGGTGGTGCAGTTTGAGCATGTACATGCAGCCGACCGTCACCGGCTGATCAAATCGATCGCCCGTGCGCCCATCGTAGAGCGGCAGCTTTCCGCCGTACGGCATCTTTGTCAGTATCAGCCGGTTATCTTCGGCGCGGCGAACAGCGTCGATGTCGTTCGACAACTCCTCGACCTTCTTGTTTGCCTCCTGCACGGCCGCGTGCAGCTCATCCTCAGTGCAGCCGTCAAAGACCGGCGTGACCGCCTGGAAGCCGAGAATGCGAGCCGCCCAGCCGAGGTGCGTCTCCAGAATCTGCCCGACGTTCATACGCGAGGGAACGCCAAGCGGATTGAGCATGATGTCCAGCGGCGTGCCGTCATCCAGATACGGCATGTCCTCCACCGGCAGAATTTTGGCGATGACACCCTTGTTGCCGTGGCGGCCGGCCATCTTGTCGCCGACCGACATCCGCCGCTTGGTCGCGATGTAGACTTTGACCATTTCAAGAACGCCCGAAGGCAGTTCGTCGCCACGCTTGAGCTGGGCGACTTTGCGCTCGCGCTCTTCGATCTGCTCTACGATGCGCGGCCAGAAACGATCGTATACCGGTTCGCACTCATCACGCTTCGTGACCGGCTTGACCCACTTCATGTCAAACGCCCAGTTACCCGGCTCACCAATCTGCTCCATGATGACGTCAGGAATGTCGCTTCGGCCGACCACCTGTTTCGTGTTCGGATCGACAATGGGCTGGCCGATGATCGCTTCCATCTCTTCGACCATGCGGCGGAACAGAGCGATGATTCGCAGGTTCATCTGCCCCTTGTAGTCGCGAATGCGCTTCTGGAGCTGCTGCTTCTGCTCTTCGCTCATGCCCGTTCGACGGCTGAATCGCTTCGTGTCGATCACGATGCCCGAAGCGCCAGCCGGAACTTCGAGCGAATCGTTCTTCACGTCTTCACCGGCGCGGCCGAAGATCGCGTGCAGCAGTTTTTCTTCTGGCGACAGTTCGCTCTTGCTCTTGGGCGAGACCTTTCCGACAAGAATGTCGCCGGTCTTCACTTCCGTGCCGACGCGGACGACGCCGTCTTCATCGAGGCTGCGCAGGGCGCGTTCCGACACGTTTGGAATGTCGCGCGTGAACTCCTCCTTGCCCAGTTTGGTCTCGCGAATTTCCACGTCGTATTCTTCGATGTGAATGCTCGTAAACACGTCGTCCTGGACAAGGCGCTCGGAGATGAGAATGGCGTCTTCGAAGTTGTATCCGTCGTACGTCATGAAGCCGACGAGCAGATTGCGACCGAGCGCCAGCTCGCCGTTGCGCGTGGCCGGTCCATCCGCGATGATCTGCCCCTTCTTGACCTTCTCGCCGATGCGAACAAGCGGCTTCTGATTGAGGCAGGTTCGTTCATTCAGCCCCTGGAACTTACGAAGGATGTACTCCTCGGTGCCGTCGAGCACGATGCGCTCGCCATCGACAAAGGTCACCTTGCCATCTTTTTCGGCGCGGATGACCATGCCGCTGTTTTGAGCGACGACTTTCTCTATGCCTGTCGCCACGACAGGCGGCTCAGTCACGAGCAACGGCACCGCCTGCCGCTGCATGTTCGATCCCATCAAGGCCCGGTTCGCGTCGTCATGCTCAAGGAACGGAATCAACGCGGCGGAAACGCCGACCGTCTGCTTCGGCGAAATGTCCACGTATTCGATCTCGGACGAATCGACCATCGACAGATCACCGCGGACGCGCGCGACGATGTGATCGCCGAGAACGCGGCCCGTCTTCGGATCGACTGCATCCGGCGGTGCGAGGACCGACTTCATCTCTTCGTCGGCGCGAAGCAATTCCGTCTGACCGTTGACTTTGCCGCCCTTTTCCACGCGGCGATACGGCGTAATGAGAAAGCCGTATTCGTCGACCGTCGAATAGATGCTCAGCGATGCAATCAGGCCGATGTTCGTGCCTTCGGGCGTTTCGATCGGGCAGATGCGGCCGTAGTGCGAAATGTGGACGTCGCGCACTTCGAAGCCGGCGCGCTTGCGATTCAAGCCGCCAGGCCCCAGCGCCGACAAGCGCCGCTCGTGCGTCAACTGGCTCAGCGGATTTGTCTGGTCTACGACCTGCGACAATTCGCCGCGGCCGAAGAAGTAATCGATCGCGCCCGAAACGGCCTTCGAATTGACCAGTTCGGCGATCTTGCCGAGCTGATCGGGATCCTTCATGCTCATGCGCTCCTGAACGGTGCGCCGGAGCTTCAGGAAGCCTTTGCGGATTTCATCGCACGCCAGTTCGTCAATCGTGCGCAGGCGGCGATTACCCAGATGGTCAATGTCATCCTCGGCCACGATCACGCGCGTCTGCTTCCATGCATATTCATGCACATTGCCGGAAACCGACTCGATCGCGTCGTGATTCTTAAGCTGCGTCGCGAGGTCGTCGATCGATCCGAAGGCGATGTTCTTCGCCGACGAGCCGAACAACTCAGCCCATTCGGATTGAATCGCCTTTTCCGAGACGGCGGCCTGTCGCTTGGCGGCGCTCTCATCGAAGAGATAAATCGTGCCGGGCCGCGGATAGTAGTTCATAAACTCAAGCTGGGCCGTGTCAGGCTGCGACTCGTTAAACGACGCGAGATAGCGGTCGATGCCTTCCAGGATGCGGGCGGCGCGCGTGCGAATGGTCGAGACGATGAAGTCCTTCGCGGCGCGCGTCACTTCGTTGTCGCGATCCTGCCGCGTCCGGCCGAGGAGCGGGCGCATCACATTCAGATCGATCGTCGCCGGCGGAAACCACTCCGTCGGCACGTCCGACAGGGCCTGCAATTGGCGCTGCAGTTCCTTGATCGCGTCGATCGGAGAGAGCTTCTTGCGCCCCTCCTTCAGCGCACCGAATTCGCCCAGTAGCGTATTCTCCTTCGGGTCCTTCAGCGGTTCCCGATTGGCGCGATAGGCTTTGAGCTGTTCAGCCATCTCGCGCGTCCAGCGATGGACGGCCAACTCAAACGGAAGACGCTGTGGAACCGAAAAGCCGACGCGATTCTGGCTGCGCAAGTCCATCAGGTAGCGCAGGCACGCGACAAAATCGCACGCCGTCAGCGTATTCAGCGTCGTCGGAATCGACAGTCCGAACTTGCGGTTGATGCGGAAGCGGCCAACCTTGCCGAGGCGATAGCGATTTTCGTCGAAGAACTTCTCGTGGAAGAGCTTCACCGCCTTATCAAGCTGGGCCGGATTTCCCGGTCGCAGGCTCTTGTAGATGCGCATCAGCGCGTCTTCGTGGGTGCGGCTGCCGTCTTCGGCGAGAGTATTAAGGATGAGCGGATCGAGCACGTCTTCGATGACTTCGAGCTGCTTGTGGCTGGTTGCTTGCACGCGCTCGACGGCGTCGCCGATCTGGCAGCCGGCGCGAACGATCGGCTCGCCATCAGTCCGATCGGCCTCATCAGCCCAGACGTCCGAGACAACATACATGTCCGGCCGCAAGTTGGCCGTGCGCGTCATCTTGGTTTCGTAGAACGTGCGGATGATCGATTCGTCAGAACCGTAAGCGGGATCCAGCGCTCGCAGGAAGCAGGTCGCGGGAATCTTGCCGGACTGATCGATGCGAACGGCCAGCACGTCCTTGCGCGTGATGTTGATCTCGATCCAGCTACCGCGTTCGGGAATGATGCGGCAGGCATGAAGCGGGCGGTCGGCTTCGAGCGTCTCTTTGATGAAGTCAACTCCAGGCGATCGGTGAAGCTGTGAGACAATGACGCGCTCGGCACCGTTGATGACAAACTCGCCGCCGCCGATCATGATCGGCATTTCACCGAGGTAAACACGGTCTTCGAAAATTTCGTCCTTGTCCTTGCGCGTCAGGCGCAGGCGAACGCGCAGCGGCATGCCGTATGTCAGGCGAAGCTGACGACATTCGTCGGTCGTGTAGCGCGGCTTGCCGAGCGTGTAATCGAGATATTCGAGGCTGATATTCTCATCGTAGCTCTGAATCGGAAACACCTCGCGCAACAGGCCTTCAAGACCGGTCGGCGTGCGCTGATTCGTCGCGACTTCTTCCTGTAGAAATCGCTTGTAAGAGCCTTGCTGAATCTCGATGAGATCTGGCGTCGGCATCGCGTCGCCGAGTTTGCAGAAATTCCGAACGTGCGTGGGAACGATCATGTCGCTTCCTTAACTCAGATGAAACTTCGCCAATGCAGCACAAGCCGCTATGGATTCAACAACCTCTGCGCGCGTACTCGCAGCCGCGCGCGTGCAGACCACGCCCGCGCATCTAAGGCGCGGTCGCCTCGGGTGTGCTCTTCAACAATGAAAGACACCGTCAGACAAT
>CAZRFP010000231.1:0-5336 GCA_964599535.1 uncultured Planctomycetaceae bacterium | reverse complement strand
GGCCTTCGCTGGCGTGCCGGTATAGTGTAGACACCTTGAGCCGCAAAAGCTGGGCAGCTTCCTCCGGCGTTAGAATCGGCGGCAGCGGTGAGGCCGCCAGCGCCCCTGTGATTTCATCCAGGCTCAGTTTTCGATTCATCGGTGATCCCCGGCATCAGGGTTCTTGCCGCTCCGGCCACCCAGCCCGAAACCCCGCGCGCAGGCTCCGGGTCGCGTGATGCTGGCAATCTCCTGAAACATCTCAGACGCGCCCTGGCATTCCTTTCGAGCGGATTCGAGAAAATACGCGGCCGCCGCTACTGAGAATTTTACGTTCGGCAGTGCGTGGTAGGCGATCTCGATAGTCGTACGATGACCGCCACAATTGAAGCCGACGCCGACGACGTGCGGGATGCTATGCAGCGGCATAATCCGTTCTACTCGCAATATGCGAGATATGCCGCGCTCATAAACCGACACACCGTCCGTCTCAGAAACGTCTGAGTGCGGCAGCGATCCAAAGAAATCAAGCATTGCTTCCCGCGCGGACTCCAGCGGAAGTTCAACGATGATTGATTCCGAGAGGCGCAGGTTGTTGCGAACTTTGTTGACGAAGTCCGAATGCAACTTTTCCCACAGACAACAGACCGCGACAATAGACGCGGCGACCAATGTAATTGCCCAATCAGACACTTTCTTCTCCTTTCGGTCTCCGGCTCGCGAGGTTTCATACCGTTCCAATACCGTGCGTCTAAACCCCCAGAGATCGACATCATTCGCCGCCATGACAGTCAATCTTTTTCGGGTTCTCGCGGCTCCGGCTCCCGGCCGTCGCGCTCAGCGACTTTCATCCGCTCGTCCAGGATGGAAGGCCGCTCGTCCGGGTCGCGCACATCGCCTTGTTTGTCCTGCATCACTTCCCCGGGCGTCTTCGTGCCCGCCATGCCATACACGGTCGGCTGAGCGACGTTCGATTCTGGATACATCGCGGCGCGAAGCTCCGCGAGTCCCTGCCGAAACATCGCCGAGGCGTGACCGGCACCGAGTTTGGGAGTAGGTTCGTTACTTGCCATTTTTGGTCCTCCGATAGATGGAAACTTCAATCGCGCCGCAGGTCGCGGAACCGATCCACAACTCTGCGCTGTTCGAGATAGGTATCGTGCATGTTGCGGGCGCGTTCGCGCTCGTAACCTTCCGTTAGGTTCGTTGAGATCAAGAGACCGAGCGCGGCAAGCATCAGGTAGCCCCCGAGGGGCGGGCTCAGGGACAGCATTACTCCACCCACGGCGAAGGTGAACAGCGGTTCCACCATGCACTTGACCTTCACTTCGTTCATTCGACCCGTGAATCGCATCAGCCGGGGCGTGCCCGTGTAACGGCTATGGGGTTGCGGCAGATTGCGCTTTCTCCGAATGGCGAGCCGTGCCCTGACCGCAGCGCACATGGCGACGTAGGCGAGCAGGAACATCAGCACCGGCTCAGGATCGTGCCACGGTTCGCAGAACGCGGGCCAGAAGAAGATGGCAAGCAGCGCGGCACCTGCCTGGAGGCCCAAGTAGCGCTCGCCGAATGAATCCGTCTTATGCAGGAACACTTCGACGGAAACCGCCATCGACCGCGCGACGAAAACAACGGCACCGACGAAATTGCGAAAGCCGTTGCGATTGTCTTGTTGCTGATTTTCGTACATGGCGACGCTCCCGCGCTACGGCTTTTGCCGGAATGAAGTCTCCAGCCAGGTGCGGCCGGAAGCCTCGAACATCCTTCCGTTCTGAAACACGATGCCATCAACCATCCACTGCGGCGGGCCGCCGGTGCGAAGCCGGGTGAACTCGCGCGGCTGGACCTCGAACTCGAAAGTCTCCGAAAAGCCCGCCGTCGTACTGCCGCCGTGACCCAGCCAGTCGAGTCCCAGCGACGCCGTCCATTGATCCTCAGCGTCGTAGGAGTTGTTGCCGCTGGCGAGGAACTGACGCGAGCGCCCGATGAGCCGCGACGCCCATTCGTTTGTCACGGCGTCGCCGCTGGCGTGTAGGATTTTCGTGTTGAGATTGGCGAGCAGCGAATCCGTTTCCGCCCGCGCCTTTTCGTTGCCGCCCAGGGCGGCGATGAAGTTGCTGTAGTTTTGCGACAACAGTACGGTTGCTACGCGAGCAGCGCGGCACGTCGTCTGAAAGCTATGGTCGTAGCTTGTGACAAAATGCTGTGCCTCATCGGCCCACAGGAAAACCGGGCGAGGACTCGCAGCGATATTGCGCCGTTCGATACTGCGCTGAAAGGCGTACTTCCAGAGGACTTGGGCGAACTGACCGACTTCGCCGAACTCTTTCACCGGCAGATCAACGAGTATGATGCGTCCGCGCTCCACGTCCTCCGGCGTCAAGGTCGTGTCGGTGCAGAACAGTTCCCGCAGCAAACCGCGCACCAGCAAATCCGCCCAGCCCATGAACGTAGCCTGAATCACGCTTCGCGTACGCTCCGCGAGATTCACCCACTCCAGCAGGTAATAATCCGCGACGACGCCGAAGTCGTGTTGCTGGCGCGGCGACTTGTCGCGCTTGTCGGCTTCCTTGAGGCAATGGAAACAAAATGAGCCTTGCTGCCAATCCTTGTCTCGTATCTGGGCCGGTGAGAGCGGTGCGGAGAGAACGACGCGCACCAGGTCGGGTACCGATACCTTGCCGGTCGCAAGCGACACGAGATCGACGGCGTTGCGCATACACTTCAATGCGCCTTGCTTCCAGAACGTCCCGTCTTCACGTCCGCCGCCCGAGGCGGCATTGCGCTCCCGGATTTCCATGACGTTGGAAAACAGCGTGACGATGTTTTCCGTCAGCCCAGCGCCACTGCCGGTACGGTTCAATTCGTGATCGAGGAAGTTGAATCGCATCGCGGCATCGGCACCGACGACTACCAAATCGCCGCTGCGATTCGTTTCCCGGCAGTATCTTTCCCACAGCGCCCGCTCGTCAGGTTTCGCCGTCAACACCAATCCGCCGAATCCTGCCGCCAGGTACGAGCGGGCGATGGTCGCGCCGGAACCGCTTGTCTTCCCGGAGCCGGTGGCTCCGAGGATGAGCGTTCCTTCCACGGCATCACGCAGCGTCCATGCGTCGTCGCGCGACCATCGCAGCAGTTCGTCGGACAGTTCCCACCGGAGACAACGTGCGAGCGGAAAAGACTTGCGTCGGAATAGTCGGCCTAACATCACGCCGCCTCCCTCTGATCGTCGTCGTCGGAGTCGGTCTGCGACGCTTCGCCGCGCTTTGCCGCCAACGTTTGCTCAAACTCCGCCTCTTCCCACATGGCCCGGCGCTTGCGCTCATTCATCGCTGAATTCGCGGCACAGATTGCGCCGAGGATGTAGCCGATGTCGTCAAGCCAGCCGATGCCGGGCACGACATCCGGCAGCACATCGACGGGCGACGGCACCATGAGCAGCAGCCCGCAGACCAGCGCCCACTTGGACATTTCCAGTCCCACCGAACGCAGCTTGGATTGCGGCAGGGCCAGCAGCACCGTCATCGTGATGAAGAAGACCGTGCCGCACATCACGAACACTTTCAGGAATCCGAAAAACTCCGCCATGAGATTCACTCCTTTCCGGTTGCACAAGGCAACGCTAGAAGAGTCTGCCCGCTCCGCGAACGCCAGCACGAACGCCGTGCTGTTAGGCTTCATCGGAACAGCAATTCGCTGTGGTTCAGGCGACCGAGACCGCCAAAGCCTTGACGGCTTGTGCGAGTTCCATGTCCTGCGACTCCAGCCCCTTGATGCGAGTCAAGAGGTCTTGCAGCCAATCGGTAATTGCTTGAAGCGTGAGGTCAGGTCCCGCGAAGGCGACGGAACGACCGCCGCCCAATGGAATCAGAATCCGGGCATTCGCCTGGCGCTCTCGCCGCCCGGTGCTTCGACGCGCGGGACTTCGAGCCTTGGCACGCTTGGCAACGTCGTCCCGCCGCAGCTCGCCGCACGCCGCCTGATCCGCCAGTTGACGCTGGCTTTCGGAATCTGGGGCGCGAGAGACGGCATAAGCAGTCGTGAGAGGCAGGGAGCCGTTTGCCACCTGTGCTTGCACCGGCTCAGGCAGTTCCAGAATCGCGAGGAGCTTGGACACCATGCCGGGGGACATGCCGAGCTTCACCGCCACCTGCGCCGCCGTCATGCCCACGACCTTGATGAGGCGATTGATCGCCCGCGCTTTTTCGAGCGGGGTCAATCCTTGCCGCTGACAATTCGTGACCAGTTGCCGGTACAGGACTTCGCCTTCGGTAAGTTCACGGTCGTCGATAATGACCGGCACTTGCGTCAGCCCCGCCAGCTTCGCCGCCCGTAGCCGCCGATGCCCCTCGACGACCACGAACTCCGTCCCTTCCCGGCGAACAAGCAAAGGCAGAAGGACGCCCGTTTCCCGAAGGGTTTGGGCCAGACCGATCAGCGATTCTTCGCTGAATTGCTCCCGCACCTGAGGCCGCGACGCCAGCCTATCGAGCGGCATGTTTTGTATGACCTTCTCGTCCATTACACTTCTCCAAAACCAGCGTTGACCGAGGCGAAGGCCGTTGCGGATACCGCCGCTGCGCTCCCATCCTTCGCGTGAGGCCGCCGCCGTTCTCCTTTTCAGGTGCGCGGTACGCCTTCGCGCTCTCGGTTGTTGCCGATTTTTTTTCGAGTTAGGACGCCGGACCCAACCGACGCCCGGCACGGACAGGCCCCGACGTGGAAAACGAAGAACTGATTCTGAATGCGACCAAAGGGGATGCCGAGGCCCTGGAACGGCTCCTGCGCCGCTATCGACTGTGGATGGGCCAGGTCGTGCTCAAAGCCGCATCCGCACCATTGATTCGCTATGCCGATGCCGACGAGATCGTGCAGTACGCCATGACCGCGTGTTTCCGCGACATCGGCGGATTAGCCCTGCACGAGGAACCGCAGCGGCAGTTCGAGGCATGGCTGGCGACGGTGGTTCGGAACGCCGTTCGTTACTTCGGCCGCAAGCGCAGGCGCGCCTTGCTTGAACTCGCCAGCGACGCGCGGGATGCGGTGCCCGAGAAAGGCCCGACGGTAAGCAAGCTCCAGCGCAAAAAAGAACGGTACGAACGGTTGAACGCCGCCATCGCGGCGCTGCCCGACGATACGCAGAAGATGTTCGAGTTGCGGCTCAAGGGCTTGACGCTATCCGAAATCGCCGCCGCGCTCGGCATGAAGCGCGCGATGGTCAATTCGCGCATGGACCGCGCTCTTGAACGATTGAAACAGGCGCTCGGCTCCACGTCATTGAACTTCTCATTGGAGTAATAACGTCGCGCATGGCGGGCAATGAAGAGAACACAGCCGTTTCGGAATTGATCGACGCC
>CAZRFP010000230.1:0-5342 GCA_964599535.1 uncultured Planctomycetaceae bacterium | reverse complement strand
GGGCGAGTGTCCAGGCCGGGCCGGCGGTGAAGGCGGGAACGCCCCAGGCGCGATCGAAGGTGAGCTGCGCCGGCGAGAACAGGGTCTCGTCCCAGGCGTTGCCGGAGCCGAGCACGTGCAGCACGTGATCGTCCCGGCGATGGCATCGCGCTGCGTGGTCACTTGAACGGCCTGGCCTATCGCTGCGTCAAACTTGAAAAGCTCAACGGCCGATTCGTCGCGAAAACCGGCGGCCGCGAGCGCGGCCGAGTTGTATTGGATCGTGACCGTGGCGGTCGATCCGGGCGAGAGTTGGGCCGATGTCGTCACGTTAAAGGCGAACCCGACGAATGCATCGGGCAGATCGCCGAACGGAGTTGCGGTGAAGCCGCATTCGGATTGGCCCGCAGCAATGGGCGACACGAAGGTCTGACCGGTCGTATTGACGTGTGCGAATGTGATGCTGACGCCTGTGCATGCTTCGCATGCGCTGGGAATCGGGCCGACAGCAATGCTTGTGCCGGCCGGCGTGTAGCTTGATTCCTGCGCGAGCCAGGCGATCGTATTTCGCAGAATCGTGCGGTGCGCGCCGCCGTTTTCGTCGAGCTGATCGGCGAAGATGGCCGAGTCGCAAACGAGTGCCGCGCGACCGCCCTGCTCTATATCATCGCCGCGCAGCAGTGCGATGAATGTGCCGGGGCCGGCGGCGTCGGTGTACAGCGCCGTTGCGGGGACATTTGCGGCTGTCAGTGAGAACAGCCCGAACGTGGCGTTGACGGCGACAGGTGAGGTGAGTGTACCGTATGGCCCGCTCGCCACGGGATGACTCGCAGCGATGAGGACGGGGCCGTCGGTGTCGTAAGTGTCCGCGAGCTTGGTGATGCCGAAGACGCTGAGGAATGAATCGTCGCCGAGGTTGTAGATGCCGGCGTCGCCGATCCAGAGAATGCGCCCGCCGCCGTCGAAGAAGGCCCGCAGCGTTTCACGTTCGTCCAGCGTGTAGTAGGCGACGGTCTCCAGCAATGGCAGCCAGAGGATTCGCACGCCGCTCAGCTGTGTCGCATTGATGGCACTAACAGTCGTGACGGCATGGCCGTCGGCGATCAGGGCGTTTCGGGCGGCGCTCATGGCCGGATCGAGCAGGCTGAGATTCGGCAACTGGCGATCGTCGGGAAGTTGCAGGACGCCGATCGTCGCGGCGCGGGCAGCACCGGCCACAGCGAAGACCGATGCGCACAAAGCCAGCCGGGAGATGAATGGGGCATGCGTGTTCATGCCTAGAAAATCGGCATAAACGCATATTCCGCGTCAAGTTACGGTCGTAGCGAGATCAGCCGGGTTCGTTACGGAAAAGGGTCTATTGCAGGCGGAACGAATCGTGCGTGTCCGGCGCAGGCCGGCTTGAAATGTGCCTCGGCGTTGCGCGTGCCGTAAATCGTCGATCAGTCGGTATTTCTGACGAAACGCGGCAGCTCGCCCGCAACGGCGAAGCCGTGGCGCTCCAATTGTGCGCGGCCATCCTCGTCTTCCACGTCAATGCACGCCACGATGTAACGCGGCAGAAGCCGCCGCGCCGTCCGCAGAAAGTGCGCGGCCAGCGCATGATCGATGCCGCGGCCGTGATAGGCCGGCGACACCCAGAAGTCACTGAGCCGAGCGATCTCGCCGACTTCGAGATAGCCGATCCTGCCGGCCGGTTTGCCGTCGATCTGCGCAATGAAGGCGTCGTAATGGGAATCGTTGAGTCGATCGACGGCGGATTCGATACGCGCCGCATCCCCCTGCCATGCATCCGAAACGGTTGCCTGATAAGCCTTGCGCATGGCCCTGGCCGGCAGCACGCGAATCGACTCATACTCTTCCGGGAGGTTTTCGCTGTCCCAACTGACGAGTCCCATCGCGGACACGTCGCTTCGTCGCCAACCGTTCGCGAGCAGGAGCGACTCGACCGGTGCAACGCTCTGGCCTGAGGCCGGCGTCCACATACGACACGTGATACCACGTTCGGCGTAGTAGGCTTCGGCGCGTTCGTATATCGTCTGCGGATCGGCATCGGCGATCCATGCATCGCGAAGTTGATTGGCGTCAGGCAGTCGAGGATAGTCGGGGGAAGCGTATGCCACGCCGAATTCGAGCGACTCGCCCATGCCGAGTTGTTCGCACCATGCCCGATTGGAGCGCCGTGCGGCGGAAATGACGTCGTCGATATGCATGGGGACATTATAGCCGGAGCGGCCGCGCGGCTCGCCGACATTCGCGGGACCTTCCGTCCGGGAGCCGGTCACTTGTCCGCGTCGCGCGGGTCCATTCCCTGGCGGATCATTTCCATCCGCTCGCTGTGCTTGTGGCTCATATGCATGAGCTGCCGAATGATCACGCCGACCGTGCCGATGATTGCAACCCACGCCCACCAGGGCACCGACGTAAAGACGTCTCTCACTCCAGCCATCGCCGCGCACTCCTTCCCGGGAGTTTGAATCCCGTCATAATAGGATCGGATTGTACAACCGCGTGCGGATATTTCCGAGATGGTGCGAATCCGGCAAGATTCGGCCTTATTGACGCCGGGCAGGTCGTATGTCATAAATGCGACAATAACGCAGGCCGAGTTTGGCTCGGCCGGCCTCGGGGGAAAGAGTCCCCTGCGAGGAACCCTTAGAGCGAGGATTGACGCCATGACTCACGTCGTGACCGGACGCTGTGTGAATTGCCGCTATACGGACTGCGCCACGGTATGCCCCGTCGAGTGCTTCTGGGAGATCGAGGATCCTGCGATGCTGGTGATTGATCCCGATACCTGCATCGACTGCGGACTCTGTGTGCCGGAGTGTCCGATTCACGCGATCTACACCGAAGACGAACTGCCGGCGCCTTACGCCGAGTGGACGAAGAAGAACGCGGACCTCTTCAAGGGTGGCACCAATATCACGGAGAAGAAGGACGCCCTGCCGGGGGCGTTTTCGCTTGAGGAAATCCAACAGCAAGAAAAGGACAAAGGCTGGGATGTGCCTGAACCCGGAGGCGTCTGACGGCCCAGCGCGGAATGGCGCGGACCGGCCGCGCCTTTGCGCCGCTCCCCGTACCGGCCGGCGGTTGGCGCGGCATGCGATGACGCTTCCGGCGTTGCTGTTGCTCGTCGGACTGTTGGGTTGCTCGACGGGCGAACCCGGCCGCGCGATCGTGTTTTACTGCGACGGCGCCGGGTGGTACACCGGCAGTGCCCGTGTCCGCGCGGGTCTTCGTGAGGCCAAGTACCAATGCGAGTTTGAGCGCTTTCGTTGGAGCACGCTGCTAGGCCCCGGCACCGATCATTTCATCGCCGCGCGAAGCTCGGGCACTGCTCGACGGCTGGCCAGACGAATCGAGGATTATCACAAGAAACACCCTACCGCTGACATCCATCTGATGGGCCTGTCCGCCGGCACCGCCGTCGTACTCAACGCCCTGGAACAACTCCCGACCGATGTGAAAGTGAAGCATGTCGTGCTGCTGGCATCGTCGGCATCATCGACGCGCGATCTGACGCCCTCGATGCGCCGCGTCTCGGGGAACCTCTACAATACGGTGAGTCGAACCGACGCGATTCTGAACGCGCTCGTCACCAATGCCGACGGCGGCAGCGGACCGCCGGCCGGCCGCGCGGGCTTTCGCAAGCCGCGCCCGGGTCGCAGGGACACGGACGCCGCCTATCGTCGCGTCATCAATCTGCCGTGGCAACCGGCCTATCTGGCGTATGATTGGGAAGGCGGGCATGTGACGGCCACCAATCCCAAGTTCATTCGCAGCGTGATCGCGCCACGCATTCTGAGCGACGAGACTTTCCCGCTGGATCGCCCCGTCGTCGCGGGAGGCTATTAGGCATGATGCCACATACACGACACCTGGCGACGGCCGTTCTGCCGATGGTGCTGATCTGCGCCGGCGTCTCATGCACGACAGGCGACGGGCGCGCCATCCAGCAGGCCAAGATGGCCGAACAGCGCGGTCAGGCCCATGTCGCATATGACTATTACGCCCAGGCGGCCCGCGAGCGCCCGCGCAACAGCACGGCCGCAGCCGGTATCAAACGGCACGCGCCGGCGGCGGCGAATTATTGGAGCCTCCAGGCCCATCAGGCCGCATCGGAAGGTCGCCACGCGGAAGCATGGACAATGGCCATGCGCTCGCTACAGATCAGGTCGGATCAGCAAAGCGTTATCGATCTGATTCAACAGCTAGAGCAGCGGCAGCCGACGGCTATCGCGGGGGCGCAGCGCGAATGGCAGCGGACCGGTCGCGTCACCATCGACTCCGAGGCGACGCGCGAGCTGTCAACCGTAGATCGGGAGACGGCCCTCGCTCAGGCGGAATCGCGCCGTTCGCGCGACGAAGCGCGCGTTGCGGAGCGGCCGCCGCCTACGGAGTCTCGCCGGCGCGAGCCGGAAGACCGTCGGACAACGGCGACGCCCGAGCGAACCCGCCGTGATGCGGATGCGCGCGCGAGCATGGATGCCAACGGCGCGGCTTCGGAATTCGTGGTCATGCACGTGCTGAGCCGCAAAGACAAGCGGCACCCGGAACGACGCAGATTGGCCGACGGCATCTATTTGAAGTTGAAGGATGTCAACGGCGACCGCACGGTCGATGTCGATCTGGATGACGGCAACGACCGCGTGCAGAAGATCCGCGATATGCGCGTGGGCCAATCGAAGCTGTTCCGCGGACGATCCGGCCGGTGGTATCGCTTCACGCTGCTCGACGCAAAGACGAACAGCGAGACGATTCGAATCGGAGTCATGCCGGGTTAAGTGCGTGTACCGATGAACCGTGGTGCCGCCGCGCGGACACGGGCGAGATGCCCGTGCCGCAGTTTTACATGTACATTCCGCCGTTGACGCCGATCACTTCGCCGGTGATGAACGATGCCGCCGGCGAAGCGAGAAAGACGACGGCGGCGGCCACTTCTTCGGGCTTTCCAAGCCGACCCACCGGCGTCATCTGCTTGACGAAATCGAGCGCGTTCTCCGGCACCTCCGCGGTCATATCCGTCTCGATGAAGCCAGGCGCGACCGCGTTGACAGTGACGTTTTTCTTGGCGAATTCGCGAGCGAGCGTCTTGGTCAGCGCGGCCAACCCGCCCTTGGCAGCGGCGTAGTTGGCCTGACCGAAGTTGCCCATCTGGCCGACGATGCTGCTGATGTTGATGACGCGGCCCCAGCCGGTTTCCATCATCGGCTTGATCGTGCGATAAATGATCATGGCCGGTCCGGTGAGATTCGTGGTGAGGACTTCATCCCACATTTGCCGGTCCATCTTGACGAAGGACTTGTCGCGCGTGATGCCGGCGTTGTTGACGACGATCTGAACCGGGCCGAAGTCCTTCA
>CAZRFP010000229.1:0-5359 GCA_964599535.1 uncultured Planctomycetaceae bacterium | reverse complement strand
AGGGGACGTATCCGCTGCCCGAGGCGCAGCAGGATCGCTTTATGTTGAAAGTGCGGATCGGCTATCCCGGCTATGACGAGGAGCTGGAAATCGCCACCAAGACGACAGGCGAATACGTGCAGTCGGTGCAGCCTGTTCTGAATGCCGCGGAGATCATCGAACTTCAGTCGGTAGTACGGCGCGTGCCGGCCGCCCCGCCGATTGTCAAGTATGCGCTGGACGTCGTTCGAGCGACGCGGCCGGGTGAGCCGAACGCACCGAAAATCGTGAAGGACAAGGTGTCGTGGGGCGCGGGGCCGCGCGCGGTTCAGTTTCTCATATTGGGCGCGAAGGCGCGCGCGGTTCTTCGAGGCAACAAGCATGTTTCAACGGAGGACATTCGCGCATTGGCGGCGGCCGTGCTGCGGCATCGCGTGGTGATGAACTTTGCCGCACAGGCCGAGGGGTACACGCCTGATCGGCTGGTCGACGATTTACTTGACGCCGTCCGTCCGCATGGGGGCGGTCCGCTGGATGATGAGCGGATGAAGAGTGCGATCAATGCGTGACTGCGCGAATCGGCGTGCTCTCAGGCGCCCTGCACTGTATTGAATCCCACATGACACTGCGATGAATACTGACGGATCTCGGCGCAGATGGCGTCGCGGTCTGTCCGGAATGAAAGACGAAGACGTTTCATGCCGAATGACGCCGGATTGACAAAATACCTGAAACCCGAGGTTCTGGCTCGCATCTCTGATCTTGAGCTTCGCGCGCGATACGTCGTCGAGGGTTTTGTGAGCGGGATGCACCGCAGCCCGTATCACGGTTATTCGGTCGAGTTTTCGCAATACAAGGAGTACGCGCCCGGCGATGATCTGCGGCATCTGGATTGGCGCGTGTTCGGGCGGTCGGATCGGTTCTTCATCAAGCAGTATGAAGAAGAGACGAATCTGCGCACGCACATCCTGCTCGATTGCTCCGGTTCGATGCGCTATCCGGAGCAGGACCTTCGTGCGGGGCGGATGACGAAGTTCGAGTATGCCGCGACTCTGGCGGCTTCCCTCGCGTATCTGCTGGTTTTCCAGCAGGATGCGGCCGGTCTGTTGTTGTTTGATGACGCGATTCGCGCGAATCTTCCGCCGCTATCGAATCAGGCACACCTGCATTCGATCATCAGCCAGATTGAGCAGGCGCGGCTGGACCGGCCGTCGGATGCAAAGCTGCTCATGGGCGAACTGGCGTCGAAACTGACACGCCGCAGCCTTGTGATTCTGGTGTCCGATCTCTTGACGGATCCGGATGAACTGACGGAGGCGCTGGAGCGGCTTCGATTTGCTCGGCACGAGGTGCTGGTGTTTCACGTGCTCGATCAGGACGAGCGTGAGTTTCCATTTCTGGATAACACGCTATTCGAAGGCTTGGAGGCAACTGATCTTCAGATGCTTGTGGATCCACAATCGCTTCGGCGGGGATATCTCGATGCGCTGGAAGGTTTCATCGAGCGGCTGCGATCGGCCTGCACGAACGCGCGCATTGAGTATGTCGGACTTTCGACAGGCGATCCGCTTGATGTGGCGCTGCGGGGTTTCCTCGCGGCGCGGATGCGATTTGTAAAAGGCGCCGCGTGATGAACGGAATGTTGATACATGGCGCTCCGGTTCGATCGATGAAGTGTGGATTCATCGCGGGGATGATCTTGCGTGTTTGAGTGGACTTCCAGCTTTCTGATGAATCCGGCGATGGCCGCGGGCGCGGGCGCGGTCGCGGCGCCGATTCTGATTCATCTATTCGCCCGGCGGCGTTTTCGCCGCGTGCGATGGGCGGCGATGGACTTTCTTCTGGAGGCCCAACGGCGAAACCGTCGGCGCGTACGGCTGGAGCAACTTCTGCTCTTGTTGCTTCGATGCCTGGCTGTATTGCTGATTGCATTCATGATCATGCGACCTTTTGTCCGACCTGGAGCGTTTGCGTCGATACTCGGGGCATCCGGTCGAACCGAGCGCGTGGTAATACTGGATGATTCGTATTCGATGGACTACCGCCCGAAGTCCGGTGGTGACGTTGCGAGCCGGACGGTATTTGAGCGCGCTTGTGATGCCGTGCTGCAACTGGCCCGGTGGGCGTCCGAAGAAGCGCCGGGCGACACACTGACGCTGCGACTCACGAGCCGGCCGGGCGATCCGCTCATCGCGCTGTCGAGCCTGTCTGAGGATGAAATCGAACGCTTGCGCCGGGAACTGACGGGCCTGCGCGTTTCGGAAATGACCGCGCGCATGGCCGACGCCGTCTCGGCAACGGCCGACGTGCTGGCGCGCTCGCCGACGCAGGCCAACACGGCCGTCTATATCGTCAGCGACTTTCAAAGGCATGATTGGATTCGTCCGGCCGCGACATCAGACGAGTCGGTCAGCGTTCTCTCGCCGTTGTCGGCCGTTGTCAAGGGCGGTGCGAGCGTGAAGACCGTGCTGTTAAACGTGGGAGATGCGTCGGCGGAGAATGCGGCGATCATCGACGTCAGGTCACAACGTCCGCAGTGCGTCGCGGGTGTTCCGGCGCGGTTTGAAGTGGTGGTCGCGAACTATACGCCTCGTGCAATGGAACAAGTGGAACTGGGCGTGATGATTTCCGAGCATCGCCTGCCGCCGGTGGTGGTGAACCGCATCGCGCCTGGTCAGACGGTTCGCGAGCCGATTGAGATCACGTTTCCTCGCGACGGCTCAAACTATGTGCGTGTCGAAGTGATGGCGGCGGAGCGATTCGGCGACAGCATTCGGCTGGATAACGTGCGAACGGCGACGGTCGATGTCGTGCCCGTGATGCAGGTGCTGATCGTCAACGGCGAGGCGAGCAACGACCCCTATCGTGACGAGGTGTTTCTCCTACGGACGGCGCTTCGCCCCGAAGGCCGCGCCGCCAGCGGCAATGAACTGACCGTGATTGACGAAGGCGAATTGGAGACGGCGGAGCTTGAGCCGTTTCACGTCGTCATCCTCGCGAATGTCGGCCGGCTGGGGAGGGGCGCGGCGCGAAACCTGGATGCATTTGTTCGCGCCGGCGGCGGATTGATCATCTTCGCCGGCGATCAACTCGATATCGAGCACTACAACGCGGAACTGCATCGCAACGGGCTTGGGATTCTACCTGTTCGTCTGAGCGACATTTCTGAAGTGCCTGAGAGTGCCGATCGCGTGACATTCTCGGAATGGAACACGGATCATCCGGTGATGCGCGCGTTTGAAGGCCCGCTGGCCGAACTGCTTCGACAGGTTCGCGTGTCGGGCTACATCACGAGCGAGGCGGTCGACGCCGAGACGGATGATTCGTCCTTGTCCGATGGTGCGGCTTCGGCGGCAGGCTCGATGCCGAAAGGCGGCTTGGACGGCGCGGCCCCGGTGCAGGTGTTGGCGCGACTCAATGACGCCTTTCGCACGGCGGCCATCGTTCAGAAGCGCGTGGGGCGCGGCGTAACCGTGTGGATTGCGACATCCGTCGATCAGGAGTGGAACGACTGGGCATCGAACTTCAGCTATTTGCCGATGATGCTCGAACTGGTGCAGCATTGCGCGAAAGCGTCGGCCGCCGGCGCGGATGTTTCCGTGGGCAGCCCTCTGGTGTTTGAATTTGACGCGCGCCGGCATGAACCGCGCGCGGCGCTGCGGACGCCGGTCTATCCGATCGAGCCGGATTTCGTGCTGGAGGCAACCAACGTGCCGGGCGAGCCATCGGCATGGGTGTTTCGCGAGACGACGCGCAGCGGCGTTCACGAGCTACACCTGAAAGGGCGCGATGGCGGTGCGTCGATGCGATTCGCCGCGGTAAATCCTGATCCGATGGAATCGGACTTGGCGGTCGCCGGGCGCACCGACCTGGAAACCGCTCTGGCGGAGGACGCGGCATTTGAATACGTGGCCGACGTGAGCATCCTGTCGGATCGAACGGCGGGCGCGCGGCGCGAGCTGTGGTGGCCGCTGCTGATGTGTGCGGCGCTGGTTTTGATGTGCGAGCAATCGCTGGCATGGTGGTTTGGAACGCGCGGGCTGTAGAGCACGGGCGGAGCGAGTTGAAGCGGTTGGTGGCGTAAAGGAATGGGCGTGTTGGCAGTAAACAACATTCTGGGCGACGGTGTGTCAACGGTCAGCGTTGAATCGCGGCTGGAATTGGCCCGCTGGTCGTCCGGCAATCCGTTGCTCGTCGGCGGCCTGTTGTCGATCGTCGCGCTGTACGCGGTCTGGTGGATGTATCGCCGGGAAGCGCGCGGTCACATGTCGAAAACCGTGCGCTGGTCGCTGGCGGGTTGCCGCATGATCGTGCTGATGCTCCTGGGCTTGATCGGCCTGGAGCCGGTTTTTGTGCGATATGACCACCGCCGCATCGACGCGCAGACGATCGTGCTGGTCGATGATTCCGCCAGCATGTCGCTGGCGGATCCCTATCGCAACGCTGATGATGCCGCGCGCGTTCAGGCCGTTCTAAGCGAACCGGTGTCGGACGGCATCGTTCGGAGGCGATTGAACGAGTCGCTGCTGACCAGCGGCGGGGGAGCGCTTATTGAGAAGCTGGCCGCGCGAAATGACGTGCGTCTGTTTGCGTTCTCGGATTCGCTCACGCCGTTGGGCGTTGTTCCGAGGCGAAGCATGACCTCCGAGAAGGGCGATGCGGCTTCGTCGACGCCCGAGCGCGGAACCGACTCTGTTACGACGCGAGCGCGGTCCGACAACGCCGCGTCAAATGTAGAACGTGATCCAGGACATTTTCCGATCGGTCTGACGGCGGGCGGTTCGGCGACGGACCTGTCGATGGCCGTTCGCGGCGCACTGGATGCTGCGGCCGGCGCGCCGGTGGCGGGTGTGGTCGTTCTGACGGATGGCGGCTTTAATCGCGGCGAGCCGCCCTCGGCGGCGGCACGACTGCTGAATCAGCGGCAGATACCGGCGCTTGCGGTCGGGGTGGGCGATCCGGAGGAACCAGTCAACGCGCGTATCGTGCAAATGTCCGCGCCGCGGTCGGCTTTTAAGAACGATCCCTTCAGCGTCAGCGTGCGCATCGATGTGCAGGGCGCGGCAGATCAGGAAGTGCGGCTTGAGCTTTACGAGCAGCTCGAAGGCGGGGGGCGCGAGCTTATCGCAACCAAGTCGATTCAAGCTGACGCGGCCGGCCGATATCCGCCAGCGGTTTTCGAGCGTCGCGTCGAGAAACCGGGGACGGTCCGTTATGCCGCGCGTATCTCGCCGCTGGCGTTCGAGTCGATCAGGTCGGACAACGAGCGTGAGCTGTCGCCCGCCGTACGCATTCTGGATGACCAGATGAAGGTGCTGCTCATTTGCGGCGCGCCGAGCTACGACTATCGGTTTCTCGCGCGGCTCCTGGAGCGCGACAA
>CAZRFP010000228.1:0-5380 GCA_964599535.1 uncultured Planctomycetaceae bacterium | reverse complement strand
GATGATCTTGATCGAGTTCTTATTCGCGCCGACGGTTCCATCAGAGCCGAGACCGTAAAACATCGCGCGGACGACATCTTCCGGCTCGGTTGAGAATGCCGCGTCGTAGTCGAGACTCGTCCGCGAAAGATCGTCGTTGATGCCGACCGTGAAGTGGTTCTTCGGCGCCGGCTTCGCCAGTTCGTCGTAGACGGCCTTGACCATCGCCGGCGTGAATTCCTTCGATGACAGTCCGTATCGACCGCCGACGACGCGCGGCAACATATGAAGCTTCAATTCGTTGTTGGAATAACCTTCGATCAATGCTGTCTGCACGTCTTTGTAGAGCGGCTCGCCATCGGCGCCCGGCTCCTTGGTGCGATCAAGCACGGCGATCGACTTCACCAATTTCGGCAGCGCGCCCAGAAACGCCTCGCGATGAAACGGCCGATAGAGGCGAACTTTGACGAGACCCACTTTCTCGCCGCGCGCAAGGAGCGCGTCGACGGTTTCATGAACCGCCTCCGCGCCGGAACCCATCATGACGATAACCCGCTCGGCATCCGGAGCGCCGACATAGTCAAACAGGTGATAAGACCGCCCCGTCACTGCCGCGAATCGATCCATCGTTTTCTGCACAATCGCCGGGCAGGCTTCGTAAATGAGGTTTGACGCCTCGCGCGCCTGAAAGAAAACATCGGGATTCTGGGCGGAGCCGCGCAGTTCGGGACGATCCGGACTCAGGCCGCGGTAGCGATGGGCATTCACATATTTTTCGTCAATCATCGCCCGCATGTCGTCGTCAGAAAGCTCCTCCATTTTGAGTACTTCGTGTGACGTGCGGAAGCCATCAAAGAAATGCAGGAACGGCACACGCGCCTCAAGCGTCGCAGCCGTCGATATCAGCGCGAAATCCATCACTTCCTGGATCGATCCGGAGCAGAGCATCGCCCAGCCGGTCGTCCGGCAGGCCATCACATCACTGTGATCGCCGAAGATCGAGAGTGCGTGCGTGGCAACGGTGCGTGCTGAAACATGAAACACCGTCGGAGTGAGTTCGCCGGCAATCTTGAACATGTTGGGGATCATGAGCAGCAGCCCCTGCGACGCCGTGAACGTCGTCGTCAGGCCGCCTGTCTGCAGTACGCCATGCACCGCGCCCGCCGCGCCGGCCTCGCTTTGCATTTCGATTACGGCCGGCACCGTTCCCCATATATTTTTCCGGCCTTCCATTGACCACTGGTCAGCCCACTCGCCCATCGCGGACGACGGCGTGATCGGATAGATGGCGATGACTTCACTCACGGCATGCGCTACATGTGCTGCCGCCTGATTTCCGTCGATGGTGACGATCCGTCGATGATTCATCCTGAAAGCTCCTGTTCGGCGCGCTTTGGTCAGCGCCGCCCCGAAAGTCATGGGCAATCCGCATACCCCGAAATCGCCCCGGCGCTGCGCAATCAATGATGTCACATGGCGTTTGCCCTGGACTCAAAAAAGTGCCGTGAACGCCTATCGACGCGATTGAATGATGCCAAAGCAGGTCGATTCCGGCGCAGAGCCTGATCGGACAACCCAGCGTCAAAAGACCAAAGGCGAGCGTTGCGGTCGGAATGTGGAAGAGTGCCCAAGAGATTGCGGATTATTCCGCTGTCGCGTGATGGTTACATCGCGATCGGATGAACTCGGCCAGCAGACGCATTCCGGTCGTCGACGGTCCCGGCTCATCCCATTCGTCGGTGTCGTGCGCGGCATCGGCCTGCGTGCGATCGGACGGAGCTGCCATCGTTTCGAAAATGCGGGCGGTCGGATTCAATCGTTTGATTTCAGATCGAGCCGCCTCAGGATCAAACGAAACGAACGGCAGCAGGTCGCACTTGCTGAACACAACCGCCGCTGCATCTTTGAATAACAGCGGGTACTTCAGGGGCTTGTCGTCTCCTTCGGTCACGCTCAGCGTGGCGATGCGAAAATGCTCGCCCAAATCAAAGTTTGCCGGGCAGATCGGATTTCCCACGTTTTCGATGATGACCAGATTGAACTTCTCCAGCGGCCATTCGTGAAGGGCGTGCTGAACGAGCGTGGCGTTGAGGTGGCATCCGCCGTCCGTCAACAGTTGCACTACGGGCACGCCGAGGCGGGCGATGCGTTCCGCATCTCGCGTCGTCGCGAGATCACCTTCGAGCACGGCGATGCTCAGATTCTTTCGAAGAATCGGGATGATCCCTTCAAGCAGCGTCGTCTTGCCCGAACCCGCGCCGCCGAGCAAATTGAAACACGTGACGCCGAATTCTTCGAAGCTCGCGCGGTTCTCGCTCGCGGCATCGTCATTTTTCTGAAAGATGTTCCGCAGTATTCTGATGTTCATCGTGGACCTCCGCCTCGATTGAGAGCAGTTCCAACTCGTCGCCGCCGACAAGGCCGGTCAGCGCCGTATGACATGTCTTGCAAGTCCAGTTCCCGACGATGTCATCCGATTCGGACGACAGCCCGAGATTTCGATACGTCCGCCCGCAATGGGGACAGGTGCCGCGCATCCCGCACTTCCGCACAGCCAGTTCGCCGCCGTCACACAGTGTTCCCCGAGACAGCTCGATAAAGGCCTCTCGCAGCAGGAACTCATCGACCTGCCGCAGCATTCCGATCCGGCAGTGCAATCTCCCTACTCGCGTCGCGCCGGCCCTCACAGCCGCTTCGCAGGCCTGCCGGATGATCCCCTCGGCCACCGCGAATTCATGCATGATCGGCCTCCTGCCGGGTTCGGCCGTTCGTCGTAGAAGCGGAAGCTTCATGATGACGCTGCGTCCGCCAATGACGTACGTCATCCGCGATGGCAGCGCACAACGGCTCGAGCGCTGACTCAACCATCGGCGACAGCTTCTCACCATAGCCGCCGCGTCGAATCGCCACAGCATATACCCAGACCGTGTCCGGCAATTCGCCGAGATTCGCCGCCATCTGCAGTGCGAGATCGACGCTCAATGAGTGTGATGAAGTCCAATCCCGCATGTGTAGGCGTTCGGGCGATTTCAGATAGTCCAGCCGCTGCCACGAGCCGGGCGCATGGCGATCATCCGGCAGCGCGCCGTCGATGATGATGAGCAGCTCGATCCCACCGCAGCTTGCGACGATGTCGGTCCCCGGCGACTCGGTCACGAGGATGTCGCCTTCGATCATGCCGCGCAGATTCAGACGCTCCGCCGCGAGAAGTCCGACTTGATCATCGCCGCGAAACCAGCGACCGCAGCCGATCACGCACACGGAATGAGTCGATGGAGCGGACATCAATCCTCCCATTCCACATCGAGCAAATGCGTCGCGCACGAGATGCAGGGATCGTATGCCCGCACCAGCATCTCAAGCTGGAGCGTGATCTCCTCGCGGCCCAACTCGCGATCCAGAAGCTGCGGCACGAGCGCCCGCATGTCGGCCTCGATGTTGGCCAGGTTCTGACCGGTCGGGATCACCAGATTGCTACTTTCGATCCGACCCTTCTCATCCACGCCGTATTCGTGGAACAGCACGCCGCGCGGCACCTCCGCTGCGCCGGCGCCCAAGCCGAATCGCGTCGGCTTCACCGGCTCCTCCGGCGTCAGGCCGATTGAGAGCATCTGGTCGATCAATTCGATCGACGCCTCGACGCAATGCACCGTTTCGACGAGCTGCGCCGTATTGTTGTGATATGGATTGTCGCAAATCGGCTTGAGTCCCAGTTCATTGGCGACCGCGCGTGCTTGCGGATGGAGTTGATCGTAGTTGTTGTTGAATCGCGCCAGCGCCCCGACGGCGTAGGTCTCCGAATTCGGCGAATGGCAGTGCTTTGCGGCGGAATGCTGCACGACGCTTTCAATGACGCGCTCGCGATACCGCGGCACCGGCGTGGGGTTCGGATCGAGCGTCGAAACGATATCGCCGTTATAAAAGGCGTATTCGCCGTTGCCGACGACCTTCAGCGCGACATACTCGGTCGGCCTGTGAAACTCCGGCACCTCCAGACCTGCGAAGAGGTTGACCATTTCGCGAACGTCGCCGCGCGACGCCTCGAGCCGCCCTTTCAGGTCGATGAGTTCATCATCCTTCGGAACGTGCGAAATGCCCCCCACTTGGATTGCGACGGGGTGAATGTGCCGACCGGCCACGACCCCGCAAATGTCGTTCGCCATTTTCTTCAGGCGCAGCGCCCGCTTGACGACGTCCGGATGCGTCGATGCCAGCGGCACGACCGAGCCGACGCCGAGATAGTCCGGCACGGCCAGGAAGCATAAGTGCAGAAAGTGGCTTTGCAGCTCTTCGCCGTACAACGCCAGCGTACGCAGCATATCGGTCTGCCGCGTCACTTGAATGCCGCAGGCGGCCTCCATCGCATGAACACTGGCCGTCGTGTGGCCGACGGAGCAGATTCCGCAGATGCGGCAGGTAATATGCGGCGCCTCATGCCATATGCGCCCGCGCAGGAACGCTTCAAAGAAGCGCGGACTTTCCACGATCGCCAGCTCAAGGCGCGTGATCTCGCCGTCGCGGACGTTAACGGCGATGTTGCCGTGCCCTTCGACGCGCGTCACATGCTTGACATCGATCGTGACGTTTCTCATGGCAGATCGTCCTCCTGATGCGCGCCATACAGGCGAAGGTCTTCAAGCACCTGCTCCATCGGAATGTCGTACTGCTCTCGCACATTCACGCCTGCGGCGACGAGCGCCTCGCGGCTGATGATCCCGCGACAGCCTTCGCATTTGGCGCCGAACGTCGGGCAAATCGCATTGCAGCCCGCCCGGGTCATCGGGCCGAGACAAAAGACGCCGCGCTCATACAGGCACGGGTTGCCGCGCTTCTTGCATTCCACGCAAACCGCCGTATCAGGCAGCGTAAAGCGCTTCCCCGCCAACAGACACTTCACAAATCGCAGAAACTCCTCCTTGACCATCGGACAGCCGGGAAGCTCATAATCCACACGCACGATTGCCTTCACCGGACGTGCAGGCATCGTCGCGAAATAACCGGCTTTGTCGCCATAAACATACGTGCGATATTCGTCCTGCGGTTGATAGTGCTTCAGCGTGTTGATGCCCCCGAGGCAGGCGCACGCGCCGATCGCCACGAGCAGCTTGCAGTGTTCGCGATAGTGCCGGATTTCGATCTCGTCCTGCGGCGTCGAGACGGCACCATCCACAAAGCCGATGTCAATGTCCCAATCGCGCTCGGTCATGCCCTCGCGAAAGTTGACGATTTCGACCGCGCCGAGAATATCGAGCAGTTCGTCTTCAAGCTCCAGGATCGCCAGCGAGCAGCCCTCGCAGCTTGTCAGACTGAAGATGGCGATTCGCGGTTTCATGGTTCACATCCCTCACGCGCCGCCAGCACGTCGGCGCTATTCCACCGCCTCGCGCATGGCCTTCAATTG
>CAZRFP010000227.1:0-5426 GCA_964599535.1 uncultured Planctomycetaceae bacterium | reverse complement strand
AGCGCGTCCTCCTGCACCGCCAGCGAGAAGCCCTCGCGTTCCTGCTCCCGGCTTGATACCCGTGCCAACGCGACATATCGCTTCATGACTCATCCCCGCGACAAGACCTCGAACAAACGACCGACGTTGGTGAGGATTCTAACGGCGTCGTCTACGGTCATCGAGTCGCGGTAGAAGGGCTGCCACGTCGCCAGCGTCTCGCGGATCAGCGCGGGCGTGATCCAGGCCGGAGCGCCTTCCGGAACCGTGATGCCATCATGCAACGGCCTGCGGCGGGATCGGGTTTCCGGGTTGGCGGGACGCATGTCAACAATTCCGAGAACGAACGGGCAGGGCAGGCGAGACGAGGGCAGGGGCCGAACGCGTATCGGCGACCGACACATCGCGGTCGTTCGTCAATGCGCGGAACCTCCGCCGCGCGGAGCGGCCGTCCAAGGTGAGCCGTTGCCCCCAGCCGGTGCCATCCGACCCTTGAGCCGCCGATATGCCGCGTTGACTTCCTTGAAGCGAGTTGCGGCGAGATCGATTAGGTGCGGGGGGACGTGCTGGCCGCCGAAGCGATCCGGGTGGTATTTCATGCAGCAATCGCGGTAGGCGGCCTTGACCGATTCCCATGAAGCGTTGCGACCCAATGCCAGCGTGGCGAGATCTGCGTCGCAAGCGGCTGCTTCAGTCTCGCTTCTTGCGCGCTCATCCTCGCGCTCCGCCACTTTTTCAGCAGCCGACATCAGAGATGCGACGGTCCTATCGCATTCGTCCTTGAGGTGTCCGAGGCAAAACTCCCGTAGTCGTGGCGACACTCGCACGAAGGACGCCACGTCAAACTTCAGGCACACGACGGTCTCGTCTTCGTTATCCCCGACATAACAACATGCCGAGGCGAAAACGGGCACTTCGGACCAGCCGACCTTGCGCGCCGCGGGTAGCCGCGTGATGTTCCAGTCCCCGCGCCAGTAAATGGCGCCGTACTCCTCGTTCTGATCCTTGAGGACATCGTAACCCCCGTGGTAGAGGATTCTCCCGATGCCGGCCAGCACGACCGGGAGCGACACCGGCACCACCGTCGCCGCCTTCCATTCCAATGCATCGCGTTTGGCCCTTAGCCTCTGGTACCATCTACGAACCGCGCGGCAGCCCCATATAGCCGTGAACACGGGCACGACGGCAAATGTCAACAGCACCAAGAGTATCACCAGGAGATCAGCCATTCGGCGCACAACACAGTTTTCTCCCCAAAGCATCCAACCTGTCGCACTCAGGCCGACATTACTTGCCGAAGACACGCCGGATGAGATCGAGCGCCGTCTTCTGTGCATCGGGGTTGTTAACGATGAATCGCCCGACGGGGATGATGACGTACTTGAACAATAGGTAGTAGAATCCCACCACCATCACGAAGTAAACGAATCCGAGTATCTGTTCCATGATTCACTCCTTGTCCATTTGCGGCGGCTCGGGCTCGCGCCCGCCGCCCTGCGCCACCAGTTCCAACCGTTCCTGAAGAATCGACTTAGGTTCCTCGTCGTGGTCGCGGTCGACCGCGCGCCGGGCCTCCGCCACCTCTCCGGGTGTTCGCGTGCCGTAGAGGCCGTATTGCGCCGGTTGCGCTACGTTGCTTTCGTTGAAGAACGCTCCGCGCAGCTCGGCGAGGCCCTGCCGCCACATCGCTTCCGCGTGGCCGGCGCCGATCTTGGGTTTCACGTCATCTTGGGTTCGTCTCATGAATGACTCCTTGCGTTGATTGTGTTACTCGCCGCGCAGGTCGCGGAACTGATCGACGATGTCCTTCTGGTCGATCGCCGCGTCGTGCATGTCGAGCACGCGGCGATGCTCGTAGCCGACGCTGAGATTGACGGTGAGGGAGAGGGCCAGTCCGGCGACCAGCAAGAGCGCGCCGAGTGGTTCACTCACCGAAAGCGTGAGCGCGCCGAAAACCAGCACGATCACCGGTTCGATCGCCAGCTTGACCGTCCGCTCGCCCATCCGGCCGAAGAGCCGCATGGCTCGCGGATACCCGGAGTAGTAGGTATGGACGCGCTGTGCGCCGCGCCGGCGTGCCAGAAGCCCGCGGATGCGAATGATCAAGCACATGCCGAGATAGGCAATCAGGAACAGGCAGAGCGGCGTTACGTCGTGTTCCGGCCAGAACAGCGTGCAGAACGGGACGATCAGCAGCACGGCAGCGGCTTGGATGCCCAGGTAGCGCTCGCCGAACGTGCCCGATTTGTGGAGAAAGACTTCGACCGACGCCGACATGGCGCCGGCGATGAATACCATCCAGCCGAGGAACGCCCGGGACTGTGACAGCCCGCCCTGTTGCTGCTGATCCTGAAACATCGCTTTGCTTCCTTGTCGTCTTCTTGCTCGCGGCGCGCACCGCCCCCGCGGACGGTCGCCGCCGTCTTCCTTCGATTACTGAAATCAATCCACCATCAATGCCGTTGCCGGAACGTCACCGGCAGCCAGGTCCGGCCTGAGCCGCTAAACACTCTCCCATTCTGAAACACGATGCCGTCCACTTCCCAGCCGTGGGCCGGCCCCCCGGTGCGGAGCCGCGTGAACGCCGCCGGCTGGACTTCGTATTCGTAACTCTCGGAGAACCCCGCGCTCGTGTGTCCGACCGGACCGAATACCGGCAGGCCGAGCATGGCGTTCATGTTGTCTTCCGGCGAGTAGGTGTTGTTGCCGTTGGCGAACAGTTGCTTGGAGCGGCCAATCAGGCTAGCCGCCCATTCGTTGGTAACCGGATCGCCGTTGGCATGGAATATCTTCGTATTGAGATTGGCGAACAGAGAATCCGCCTCGGTGCGGCCTTTATCGCCGCCGCCCAGCGCGGCGTAGAAGTTGCTCACGTTCTGCGTCAGGTACACGGTCGCCACGCGGGCGGCTCTGCACGTTGTCTGAAACTGCATGTCGTAGGACGTGACGAAGTGCTGCGCTTCGTCGGCCCACAAGAAGACTGGGCGCGGATTGGCCATCACGTCGCGTCGCTCGATGCTTCGCTGAAACGAGTACTTCCACAGCACATGGGCGAACTGCCCGACTTCCGCGTACTCTTTCACTGGCAGGTCGATGAGGATGATCTTCCCCTCTTCGACGGCCTTCGGTGTTATGTTCGTTTCCGTGCAGAACAACTCGCGCAGCACGCCGCGATTCAACACGTCGGCCATCGACGTGAAGGTTGCCATGACGACGCTGCGCGTCTTGTCGCTCAAGTTCGGCCACTCCAGCAGGAAGAAGTCGGCGACGATGCCGAAGTCGTGCCGCTGCCGCTCGGACTTCTCACGCCGGTCGGCTTCTTTGAGGCAGTGGAAGCAGAACGACCGGTCTTGCCACTGCTTATCGCTGATCTGCGCTGCTGCGGTCGGCGCCGACAGGCACAGCCGCACCAGGTCCGGCACCGACACGCGGCCCGTGGCCAAAGCCAGCAGATCGACCAGGTTGCGCATGAGTTGGCGGTTCGTACGCCGCCAGAAACTTTCGTCGCCGCGTCCGCCTTCCGTGCCCGAGTTGCGCTCCACGACTTCCAATGCGTTGCTGAACAGGTTGACGATGTTCTCCGTCAGGCCCGCGCCGGCGCCCGTCCTGTTCAGCTCATAATCGAGGAAGTTGAACCGCAACGGCTCGCCCGGCCCGAAGATGAGGAGGTCGTCGCTGCGTCCCGTGTTGCGGCAGTATTCTTTCCAAAGCGATTTCTCGTCAGCTTTCGCGGTAAGCACGAGTCCGCCGGCGGATGCGGCCGACAGCAATGCGTGCGAAACGGCGGTGCCCGAACCACTTGTCTTGCCAGCCGATGAAGCGCCAAGTATGAGCGTTCCCGCCACCAACTCCCTGGTCGTGGCGAGATCGTCGCGCGACCAGCGCAGGAGCGGCGTGGACAGGTCCCACTTTGCGAGTGGTGCTCGGCGCTTGCTCATTCTTCGCCAGAGTGACGTGAACATGATTCGTCCTTTCGTTCCTGCAAAGTCTCGCCGTCGCGCGAGTCGGAATCGCACAGGATGCGCTCCGCCGCGTCGCGTATGACGCTGCCGACGGCTCGGCAAGTCAGGCCGAGCAGGAGGCAGGTGCATGTCATTCCGTGAGGCAGTTCATTCACGGCGTTTCTCCCGGTTCCGGCGTGGTGGCGCTTCCGCCGACCGGCTACCTCTTTGCTCGCCCGCCGAGCACTACTGATAACACGCCGACGACCATGTGCAGCATGGCCATCAGCACGACACCGACTATCCGCAAGGCGATTGCCATGTTTTCGACTCCTGCGTCTTTCTCATCGTCCCACATGCCAGCACGAAGCGCATGGACTTCATCGCTATCGCGCGGTCGCCGGATTCCAGAAGTCCTTCGCTGTCATCCATCCGAAAGAATCGTCGCGGCGCTCCGGCAGCAGAGCGCCGCGCCGCTCATCAGCAGTCGGCGGAACCACCGCCGGACAGGATGGCAAGCAGAACGGTCAATGCGACTCTCAACGCTTTCATGGGAACGACTCCTTCTTGGCGAGCGCCTGTGCGGCCTCTGCCAGTTGCATGTCCTGCGCGAGCCCGCCGATACGCTTCAGCAGGTCTTGCAGGATTTCACTCAGGGTTTGCAGTGTGACGGTCGGTGTGCCGACCACGATTGAGCAGTCTTCGCAAAGAGGAATCACACAACGGTCGCCCTGGTCGAGGGAACGTCCGCGGGCTGCCCTGCGGCGTTTTGACTTGCGGCTTCTGGTTCGCTCGGTAACGCTCGATCGTGTCAGGTGACCGTTTGTTGCATCGCTGATGAGTGCGGCTCTGATATCCGCGTCGCCAGTGCGGGCAATGGCGTAAGCCGTGCTCATGCCCAGAGTACCGGCGGCGATCTGTTCCTGGGCCTCGTCAGGCAATTCCAGCACGGCCAACAGCTTTGTCACCGTTGCCGGCGATATTCCGACGTGCTGTGCGACCTGCGAAGCCGTCCAGCCCGACTCCTGCATCAGCGCCTCGATCGCCTTGGCGCGCTCAACGGCCGTCAGCTGTTCCTTCTGACAATCGAGGACGAGTTGCCGGTGAAGCACCTCAGCCTCGCATAGTTCCCTGTCTTCGATGATGACCGGCACGCTGGGCAAGCCGAGCTTCCGCGCCGCCCGCACCCGGCGTTCCCCGTCCACGACCACGAACGCTCCGTTGTCGCGCCGAACTCGGATCGGTTGGAGTACGCGGTCGGTCTCCTGGATGCTTCGCGCCAGGCCGAGCAGGGAGTCCTCGTCGAAGCGCTGCCGCACTTGCGGCCGGCACTCGATGCGATTGAGCGGCAGGTATTGGATTTGCTCTTCGGTCATGCGGCACCTTTCGCTTTCGTCTGCTGCCGGTTCTCGTCGTGCTGACGGCCGTGCGAGTCCATAGAAAGCGCGAATATCTCTCCGCACACGAGGCATTGCGCCTGCAATTCGACGGCGCACCGCACGTTGA
>CAZRFP010000226.1:1507-5504 GCA_964599535.1 uncultured Planctomycetaceae bacterium | reverse complement strand
GGGGCGGGGCTGTTCATTCCCGCAGGCTCATATCCACTCATTACGAACTGCGTCTTCCGAAGAAATGCGGTTCCGAGGGGTTATCGGGGCGGCGGTGTGTTTGTATTCGGAGATGCAAACCTTGAGTCAACCTTTCTGAATTGCACGATCGAAGACAACCTCGCCGGCTCCGGCGGCGGGCTGGCGGTCGTCGGCGGCAAGGTGCGATTGGAGGACTGCATCATTCAGCACAATGAAATCAACAATGGACTGGATTTTTCAGATGGCGATGCGGACGGTGCGGGATTCTCCCTCGACGCCGACTCCGACGGCACGTTCCTGAGATGCCAGATTCTCGGCAATCGCTGGGATATCGCCCCGGTTGATTTCCCGTGGCCCGCCTCTGGCGGCGGCGGCGCGGCGCTTGGTTCACTTCTGATGAAGAACTGCCTCGTGGCGGACAATGTGCTCGGCACACATGTTAACTGCCAACCCGCCGGCGGCGGGATACACATGACGCATCAGGGGATGCTGGTCAATGGCCGGTTCGAGCGCAACATCATCGACGGCAAGGGCGGATGCTTCGGCGCGGGCGGCGAATGAGCAGCATCGCGGGCAGGAGCAGGGCGAGCGTGGCGGGTTCGGGGATGAGGGGTTCGATGTGGAAATTGACGAAACCCGATGCGTCGGCGATGCCGGTGGGCGGCAGATCGCCGGTGTTGTCGGTTTGAAGTCCGTAGCGCAGCCGATAGGGAATTCCGGCCGATAGCTCGGCCTCGGCCTGAATCGTCAGTGTTCCGGAGGAAGGCAAGAGGTAAAGGTTGCCGCCTTGGCGATGTTCATTGAATACGTCCGCATTCGTAGACATGTCGCGCACGGTTGCGAAGTAGTTGATCGCGCCTTCATCCCCCGGCGTGTGCCAGTAGTTGAGCGATCCGTTCACGGTGACGCGGATGTCCTCGCCGGGGATGATGAAAATCTGGCCGGTGGAGACGGTCCTGATCTTGACGGACCGAATGGCATGGACGAACGACGTGTTGAAATCGCCGAAGGCCATGTCCAGCAGCCAGGAGTAGTCGTAGTCGGTCGTGGCGGAATTCAAGCCAACAGATGCGACGCTTGTTGTAATCGGGGGGTTGGAAACCACGTTAATTCGACGCAAGTCGCTGACCGAAGTTTGCCCGGAGAAATCCTGAACGCCGGTTCGCAAGTCCCATGACGTCACTTCAACGGCGACGACAACCGATGACGGCCGCGCCACGATGAGCGCGACGACGCACACCAGCATTCGTCCACCGCGAATCACGAATCAGGCTCCCGAATCATCCGGTCCAAGGCGCGCGGGCCGTCGCCGCACCTGTTCCCCCATTATACCAACTCGCCCGGCTCATTTCGGCCCCGATTTTCCGCAGGCTACAGACCCGCCCTCGTCAGGAAGCGGTGGCGCGCCGGCGGAGCTTTTCCAGGCATGGCGAAAAACGGCCCGAAATCCGCTGTTTTGTTTATCAATCGCATGCGCCTCGTCCTCGGATGCCGGCGCCAACGTCAGCGCGCATCGCCTGCCGCGCTGTGAATTGATTCCCATGATCCCCATTCGTCCCCGCCGCCGGGCCGCGGTACAATCTCGCGACGGGAGGAGTGCCATGATGCAGTCACGCCGAGCTTTCATGCGACGAGCCGCCGGCGCATCCGCCGCGTGCGCCGTCATTTCGCTGAAGGACAATTGGCCGTTCCACCTCGCGAAAGCCGGCGCGGCGGCGGCGGATGAACGGCCCGCAGCAGGTTCGATTGCACGACCGAATCCTGGCGAGTCCTTCTGGTTCCACGTTCAGCAGGCCTACGACGTGGATCGCTCCATGATCAATCTGAACAACGGCGGCGTCGCGCCTTCTCCGCGCGTCGTACACGATGCGATGGTGCGGCAGCTCGCGCTTACCAATCATGCCCCGCCGCGCCAGCTCTGGTCGATTCAGGATCCTCAGGTCGAACTGGTCCGACGCCGTCTCGCAAAGACCTTCGGCTGCGATGCGGAGGAGCTGGCCATCACGCGCAACGCCAGTGAAAGCCTGCAAATATGCCTCAACGGCATCGATCTGGCGCCGGGCGACGAAATCCTCACCACCACGCAGGATTATCCGCGCATGATCAACACGATCCGCCAACGGGCCATGCGCGAAAAGATCGTCATGAAGCAGATCAGGCTGCCCGTTCCGGTCGAGAGCGATGACGAGATCGTGGCACGATTCGAGGAAGCCGTCACGCCGCGGACGCGCGTCATCCTCCTGTGCCACGTCGTCAACATCACCGGCGAGATACTACCCGTTCGACGAATCTGCCGACTCGCGCGAGATCGCGGCATACTCACGATCATTGACGGCGCGCACGCCTTCGCGCACTTCGTCTACAACGGCGCGGAGCTGGGCTGCGATTTCTATGCCACCAGTCTGCACAAGTGGCTCAGCGCTCCGATCGGCACCGGCTTTCTTTACGTGCGCAAGGATCGCATCCGCGATCTGTGGCCGCTCACCGCCGCCCCCGATCCGAAATCGGAGAACATTCGCAAATTCGAGGAAATCGGCACGCACCCCGCCGCGCCGCGCATGGCGATTGCCGAAGCGCTCGCTTTTTACGAGGGCATCGGGCCGAAGCGCAAGGAGGACCGCCTTCGCGCCCTGCGGCAATATTGGGTTGATCGCCTGCGGCCGCTCGATCACATTCGCATTCATACGAATCTGGCGCCGGAGCATTCCTGCGGCATCGCCACGGTTCAGATGGACGGCGTCGACTCGGTGAAGCTCTCGTCGCACCTCTGGGAAAAACACCAGATACTCGTCACGCCTATCATGCATGAAGATTTTGAGGGCATCCGCGTCACGCCGAACACTTACACGACGATGGGCGAACTGGACTTATTCATCGAAGCAATGGAAAACATCGCGCGGCGCGGACTTTAGCCGCCCGCCGGATCAAAAGACCGGCGGCACATTCCGTCGCGGGACTCGGATCAAGATCAGCCCGCACACTGCGACCGCAGTTCAGCGCGCAACCATGCAACTCAGACTTCCGCGCCTGTTGACGCCCGTTCGCTCTCGTGTATCCTGCTTCGTTTCGGTTTGACGGACCGACGCATCCGCTTCCGGCGCGATCGGCCGATACAATCCAGAACAACCGGGCGTGTGTCCGAGTGGCCAAAGGAGACGGGCTGTAAACCCGTTGGCTTACGCCTTCGCTGGTTCGAATCCAGCCGCGCCCAGTCGATTTCAACCTTCCAACGCAGGCCAGCCGATGGATCGGCGGCCGTCCGGCGGCGTCCATGCGGATGAATGTTCCCAATCAGATCACCGTCGGGCGCTTCTTTGCCGCGATCGTCGTTCTCGTCCTGCTCAGTCTCTACGATCACGCCAAGGCGGATGAACACCGCTGGATGATTCATGCCGCGTTCTGGCTGTTCCTGGTCGCGGCGCTGTCCGACATTCTCGACGGCTATCTCGCGAGACGGCAGAACCAGATCACGGCGTTCGGGCGGATTCTCGACCCTTTCGCCGACAAACTTCTCGTGGTCGGCTCCTACATACTTCTCCTGGGCGGCGGCTTCCGCGACGAGCGCGGCGTGAATGTCACCGATCTATCGGCATGGATGGTCCTGATAGTCGTCGCGCGCGAGCTGCTCGTCTCCGGCCTGCGCGGCTTTTCCGAGGCCCGGGGCAAAGCCTTCGGCGCAAACTGGTGGGGCAAGATCAAAATGCTGCTCCAGAGCATCTGCCTCGGATGGATTCTCCAGAGCCTCAGCGGTTGGCGCGATTGGGACATCTTCGTCGCCGCTCGGCCATACGTCGTCTATGTGATGGTCCTCTTCACGGCGCTCAGCGCCGTGAGCTATCTCTTCGCGTCGCGCGACGCGCTCGCGGAGCAGTCGCGTGAGTGATCTGGTCAAAGCCATCATCCTTGGCTTGATCGAGGGCCTGACCGAGTTCCTTCCGGTCTCCAGCACAGGCCACATGGTTCTCGCCATGCCCTG
>CAZRFP010000226.1:0-1497 GCA_964599535.1 uncultured Planctomycetaceae bacterium | reverse complement strand
GCTCGGCGTCGACGGCGATGCCCAGCCGTGGAAGGCCTTTCTTTACTTCGTGCAGATCGGCGCGATCCTCTCCGTTTTGATTTACTTCTTCCGACCGCTGCTTCGGCAACTGACCGCCTCGCCCGGCCGAGCATGGACGAAACACGTCGCTGTGAAAATTGTCGTTGGCATGATCCCCGCGGGCGTCGTTGGCGTGTTGCTGAACGACATCATGGAGCACTACCTCGAATGGGAAGTGCCTGTCGCGACGGCGTTGATCGTCGGCGGCGCGGCCATGTGGTGGATCGAGAAGCGTTTTCGCAGGACCGAAGGCCCATTGGTTGAGGATATGTCCCTCCGTCAGGCATTCCTTGTCGGACTTGCCCAGTGCGTTTCGATCATCCCCGGAACAAGCCGTTCGATGGCCACGATCATGGGCGGCCTGATCGTCGGCCTACCGGCGGCTACGGCGGCACAGTTTTCCTTTTATCTGGCGATTCCGACGCTGTTCGGAGCGGGTATACTCCGTGTCGTGAAGCATCCCGAGTCGCTGTCGGGTGACCATCTTGGCATCATGCTGACGGGCTTCGGCGTGTCGTTCCTTGTCGCATGGGTCGCGGTGGCCGGATTCATGCGGTACATCCAGACGCGCTCGCTTGCGCCGTTCGCGATTTACCGCGTCATTCTCGGAGCCGCCGTCCTGACGTATTGGTTCTTGCGGGACTAAGGTCGTTTGCTGTTCAGAATTTTTTTGATCTTGTTATCGAAATCATCGGTCCGGGGTGGGGCTTTTATTCGTGTAAGGGGTGTGCAGAGTGGCGAAAGCGTTTTTCGCCCTCTAACCTGCCAACGGTGGCTGTGTCTAGCGTGTTGTCCTGCTCCGTTGGAATTGTCCTCCGACAGGCGAACGAGTCATCGCCCCGGAGCTAAGGTCATTCGTTCACGAAAGGAGTTGCAAACATGGTCGCTCGAAAGTGGAAAATCGTGTTGGGTCTCTCCGTCGCCGTCTTGGGCTTCGCAGCCTTCAGTCCGCCCGAGGCCGAGGCAGGAAGGCGCGGCGGGCGTTCGGTGGGCTTCCATTACAGTTCGGTCCGAGGCGGTTACGGTCCGGTGTACCATCGCGGCGCCTCGTTTCATTCACAGAGATTCTACGGCGGTGGTTTCGGCCACCGAAGCTTCGGCTACCGATCGGTTCGAGCGCCACGGTATTACTGCCCGCCGCCCCGACCGGTTTACTTCGTTCCCGGTCCGGTCTATCGCCCGTATTGCGGCTGGTGATTGACGGTCTATGCTCCAAAGCGATTCAGGAACCCTGCGCTTCGCTCATCTGAGCGAGTTCGGGGTTCCTTCGCTTTGATGGCGCGCTCTATCGGCCGCGAAGCTCGCCTCGGGTTCTTTCCACGAAACGACGAACCGGTGCAAGAATGAAAAGCCCCTCGAAGCAGGGCTTCGAGGGGCTTTTCTCAGTGCGCCGGGCATGGCGCGATGACTTGGAGGTGAGAGTCCTCTGGGAGCCCT
>CAZRFP010000225.1:0-5610 GCA_964599535.1 uncultured Planctomycetaceae bacterium | reverse complement strand
GGTGGTCAGAGTGGTGGCGTCCTCGATCAGCCGCTCGAACGTCTCGCGGACGATCTCCGCGGCGCGCTCCTCCAGCGTCAGGCAGTCGCTGTCGGGGTCGTCAGAGTAGATCTGCGGCGGGGCAGACGCGCCAAACGTGCGGTACTGGATCTGGATCTGGATGTCGGTGTCCGCGCCGAACTCGGCGCGGAACGCCTGCTCCAGCATCTCGCGGTAGCGCCGCGCGCGGGCCGCGACCTCGTCGGCGCTCAGATCCTCGGTGTCGTACACCAGATTGCCGTCGGTGATCGTGTAGCGGATGAGCATGGTGGTGGTGGCGTTGGTCATGTCGATCTCCCTGGTCTCATGAGCGGTAGAGAAGCCGGTCACTCCGGAAGCTCGCGCAGGACCGGGTATTCGGACGGGTCCGCGCTATCGAGGATCGCGGCCCACTCCGGCGAGTCATCGACCATCTCAGCGGCCAGATCGCGCGAGACCGCATATCGGTGCGCGCCGTTCGCCGGGTAGCTGCCTGAGTTCCCGGCGGCCTCATGTGACGCTCGCAGCCAGCGGGGCATCCACTCGACTCCGACCAGATCGGAGGCTGGCGTGAGCGCCGCGCGCAGGTCGCGCTCGAAGTCCGCGCGACCTGGCACGCCGGACGCGGGGCGGTCGGTCGCCAGCGAGTAACACCGCTCCGGCAGGTCGATCCGCACACCGTCCGGTGTTCGGACGACAGTTCCGGCTGCGGTCTGCTGTGCGGTTCCGATCACGCGGCCGTCGATCGAAACGAGGCCGCCGCTATAGATGGTCATGGTCATGTTTCTCTCCTGTGGTGTCTCTGCCGGCTGTGCCGCGCCGGCCCGGCCCCGTCTAGTCCGAGGTGCCCCCTGTTTCGCCCGGGACCGCTGCCGCTCTGGTGGTGAGCACCGCGGCCGACTTGCTGGCCACAGAACGAACGGTAAGCGAGTTGACCAGCCGTGTCAAGCGTTTTGCGCGTCCTGTTCGTCTGTGTCGGTGGCGAGATCCAATTCCAGATTATCGCGATCGATAAGGTGGCCGCTAGCCGCCGCCTCGACATTGCGCACCGCCTGGCGGTAGTAGCTCGCCTTGAGTTCGACCCCGATACCGCGGCGGCCCTGCGCGACGGCCGCATACACTTCCGAGCCGATGCCCATAAATGGCGTGAGTACGGTTTCGCCAGGATTCGACCAGAGCACTAGGCAGCGGTCGATTACGTCGAGCTGCAACGGATGGACGTGCTTTTCGTCGTCGGCGGCGCGGGCCGCCTTGAAGGGCAGCACGCGGTTCATCCTCACGTCATCCCAAAACGCGCTAGCGTACTGCCTCCAGATCCAGTGCGACCAACGGTTCTCGGTTTGCTTCCCGGTCCAGCCGCGGTACTGGATCAGTTCGGCGGGCGGCTGGCGTTCCCCCGCGTATTCGGTGAGTCCGTGCGGGTGTGCGATAGGCACCGGGTTGTCGCCGAGGCGGCGGAACACCAGCAGATAATCGGCGTTGGCGACCGAACAGCGCGACGAATCGTCAACGATTGTCTTGTGCGCAAGCGACTTCTGGAGCGTCCGGTTGCGCACCGCGAGCGGTTCTTTCCAGACCGCGTACCGCGCCACGTAATGCCAGCCCTCGCGCCCGTGCAGGCGGATGATGTCGCCTGGGAAGTCAATCAGCGCATCCGTCCCGCTGTTGCCGGTGGGCACGTCCATGCAATGCACGGCGGTCATGCGTCCCGGCATCGTGAGCCGGTGCAGTTCGCGCACCACATAGGCGTAGTGCTCGAAAAACTGCGCGTAGTCGTCGCTGTTCGACAGGTCGCGATCATTGCTGCTGTAGTGGTACAGACCGCCGAATGGCGGCGAGTAGACCGACAGATGTATCTTCTCTGCCGGCAGGTGCTGCATTACCTCGATGCAATCGCCGTGGTACAGAGCGAATCGATCGGTAATCAATTGGTCGATTACAGCCATGGCGGAATCTGCTCCTTCGTTGAAAATTGACCGGATGCGCGATCGATGGCGAGCGCGGCGTTCATCTGTGCGACGAGAGACGAAAACATCCGGTCGGCCTGTTCCGCCTTGCGCTGCAGGTTGCGCAACACGCCGCGCTCGCCCGCGGTGGTAATGATGTCGACCGTGACCGGCCGTTGCTGCCCGAACCGCCAGCAACGCCGCACGCCCTGGTAGTACTGCTCGAAGCTGTGCGATGGGAAGAACGTGACATGTGCACAATGCTGGAAGTTCAATCCCCATGCCCCAATCTTCGGCTTGGTGACGAGTACGCGCGCCTGGCGATCGGCGAACGCGATCATTCTGGCCTCTTTCTCGTCGTCGGAATCTTTGCCGCTCACCTGTACGGCGTCGGGGATCAGGCGCTCTAGCATGTCGCCTTCGTCGTTCAGGTGGCACCAGACGAGCGCCGGCTGTCCCGTCCCGTTGACCAGCTCTGCGACCTTCGCACATCGTTCCTCGATCGATCGACAGCGTTCCTCGCGCTGTTCCTTCAGTCCGACCGCGGGCATGTGGAATAGCGCGCCATCGGGCAGCGTGCGCACATCGACGAGATGTTCGCGCTCAATAAGCGGTGGAAGCACGAAACGGTCATCCGGGTACCCTAGGTCTGACGGCCGGCGTACCGCGCGCGCCCATGAGCAGACCCATCGCCAAAACGGCGTTTCGGCGTGACCCTTGAAACGCCATTTGATGACCTCGCCCCGCATTCGACCCTGCGCGCTGTTGTTCAGGTCGTTTTTGAAGAACCGATTGAGCATGTCGACATGGCCGAGATACCCGAGCGCTTCGGACGATGTGCCGAGTTCGATGTAATCGTTTGGCGCTGCCGTCGCGGTCGCCAGCAACCGATACGACATCTTGCGCATGAAGACGGTGATAGCACCGCGCCGCGCGCCGTCGAAACTCTTGAGTATTGATGACTCATCACAGACGCACCCGATGAAGTCCTGGGGGCTGAACAGGTGCAGTCGTTCGTAATTCGTGACTGTGATGCGATGCGCCGTACCGTCCGTTGATCGCCGCGCATCAATCTCAAATTTTCTTGCTTCCTCGATCATTTGGTGGGCAACAGCGAGCGGGACCAGGATCAGCACGCGACCGCCGGTCTTGCGCGCAATGTTCTCTGCCCACACAAGCTCCATCGGCGTCTTGCCGAGACCGCAATCGGCTAGGGTCGCCGCGCGCCCCTTGCGGATGGACCACGAAACTAGGTCGCGCTGGAAGTCGAATAACCAGTCGGGCAACCACTCGGGATCGAATCCACTGTCGCCGTAGTATTGGCTTTTCGCGTCGAGAAATTCGGCATAGCTCATCGGTGGTGTATCCAGTTGAAAAGGCGGCGCACATAGTAGGACCGCACCAGGCTAATCCCGGTGAACCACGCGCCGATTGCCACATTCGTCGTCAAGCTGGCCTCGATTCCGTAGATCGGGAATACCAGCATCTGACCTGCGAGCGCGACGCAGTAGCCGATCGCCACATTGGCGACCGACTCGACAGCGGACATGATGCGCGATTGACTGGCCATCAACGAACGGTAAAGTAGATTACGGGCATTCGTCAACCCCTTGACGGCTGGCGAATCGATGTCTATCCTGTTCGGCATGAAACTATCTGACGTGATCGAGTATTTCGGTGGTCGGCATGAGGACGTAGCCGAGGCACTCGGCATCTCGCGCGCGGCTGTGTCGATGTGGGCGGCCGCAGGCGAAATCCCGCTGCTCCGTCAGTACCAGATCGAGGTGGTCACAAAGCGCCGCCTGCGCGTCGCCGACGCGCATCGCCAGCCGAAGACGCCGGCCTAGCCTGACCACCGCGCCGGAGAACAACAATGGCAAAGGCGCAGCGCGGCACGCCGACACGCAAGCTCGGCATCGGCGAGGTCGGCGAGCGGATCATCCGCAGCATCGAGGCGGGCGCGCACCTCGACCACGAGTTGCGCAGACTGCTCAAGCCGCTCATCGCTGGCGATGCGTTCGTCGGCGCACTGCGCGGCCTCTGCCAGCAGCACTACGTTGTCAAGACCCGAGGCCGGTACGTCCTCGGACCGCGCGGCTATGCGTTTCTCGGTCGCTCACAACCGCAGCCGGCACCCGCTGGGTGGCAGGTCGGCGTCTACGTCCCGCCGGCCGGGCCGCCTCGGCGCGCGGGGTCGTGCTGGTTGCACATTCCGAGCTGTGAGTGCGGGCGGATCGTTGAGTACAAGGGGCATGTCTGAGCAGCTGACGATCGATGACGCCATCGAGACGTACCGGCGGACCCGGGGGCACGGGACGATTGGTGTCAAGTGGGAGAAAATGTAATGGAAAATACATCCGGAGTATTCACGCTAGAGGATGAGTCGTTTTCGCAGGCAGACATTGTTGCTGCGTTGACTGTTGAAATTCCAGAGCATCACAAGCTCGCGCGATCACTGGAGGAACTGAGTGACGTGCAACTCTCTACGGTGGCGGACACCGGCACGCCGAAATGCTTCGAGGACGAAAGGCAATATCGAATCTGGCGAGAGCTTGCGATCCAGTCGAAACTGGAATCGCTGCACGGATTTTGTACAGACTGCACGGCCGAATACAAGGCTCAGATGGTGATGAATGGCCGCTGTCAGTTTCCGAACACCGTATTCGTGCGTGGTCACGGCATCCGAGTGTTCTTCGTGCCGAAAAAGCGCTCACGCCTCAAGCCAATGATGGCGTCTGACCAGTAAATCGGAGCGCGTGGCGTGACTCGTCCAATGCGCTGGTTCCGGATGTACTCCGAGGCCGTCGACGACGAAAAGCTGCGACTGCTGGCGTTCGAGGACCGATGGCATTTCGTTGCGATCCTGTGTTGCAAGGCTGCCGGTATCCTCGATGAGGGCGGCCGGCTGTTGCGGGCAAAGATCGCGGTCAAACTAGGACTCGACAAACCGGCGCTTGATGAGGTTGCGCAGGCTCGAGATCGGCGCGGGGCCGAGTTGGGCGCGCAGCGCCGCCTCGTTCACGCGCAGCACCGTGATGACATCCTCGTAGCTCGGCACAAGGGCGCCCGGGCCCATCGACGCCGTGACGTCGAGTTGCGGGATCTGCACCCCGCCGGCGAACCCCGTGTCAGCCTGCCCGCCGACCGTGACGCCGCCGGCGCCGGTGGTGGCGCGCTCGGTGACGTCGAGCCAGCCGGCGGGCAGCGCCAGCACCTTCTCGATGCGCCGGGCACTGCCCTCGGTGATCGTGCGCACGCCGGTAAACCACTGGCTCAGCTGCGACTCGCTCCGCTTGATGGCGACCGCGAGCCGTTTCGAGTTCCCCTGGAACCTCTGGTCGCGTAGTTCACGCAGACGCATCAGGCGCGTGCTGCGGATGTCGTCGTTCATTGGCGCGAATTTATCGGGAACGTCCCGATCGTGCGCTTGACGTGGAATCAAGCGCACGCTAATCTTGCGCCCATGAAGATTTCGATGTACCTCCGGCAGAACCGCGGCGAGGGGGTGAGACTCGCCGCAGAGATGGGGATTTGCCCGTCGTACCTGTCGCAGATGGTCACCGGCTACCAGGCCTTCTCGATCGCACGCTGCGTCGCGATCCCACGCGCGACGGAAGGCGCCGTGCGCCGCTGGGATCTGCGCCCG
>CAZRFP010000224.1:0-5639 GCA_964599535.1 uncultured Planctomycetaceae bacterium | reverse complement strand
TCAGAATGGCATGGGGTTCCCGAACTCGTGCACGCCGGCCCGTCCGGTGGCACTGTTAATGTGCCAATCTCCCCTCCCCCCGCTGTCAAGCGATTTTTACTGTTTTTTTTCGCCGGGTGCCAAGCCGCCGCCGGAGCGGTTCACGCCGCGCAGTACACGGGGCCGGGTGTGCAGGCTATTCGGGCGGGTCGCGCGGTTCGGAAATGCCCGGGTGGACAGCGCGGCGATCGAGGTGCGGCGCTAAGTTTGAAAACCATGAACATCGTCCGGACGGTGGGTCGGCGGAACGCTTCGCCGACCCATCGGCCGGCGCAGGCGGATAAGAGAAAGCCCCCGCTTCGTAAATGTGCGAAGCGGGGACTTGGTTTTTGGAGGCGCGGCGAAGCGTAGCTTACGATTCAGCCGAAAGACCTTGTTGGGTGGCCGCCGGCAGGCCGAGGCACACGAGACTACGGGTTGCCATGTTCCGCGTTTCGTCCGCACCGGTGGGACGCCGATGCTCCCCGACCTTCAATGTCGGCGGATTCGGTCTATTAGTCTTCGTAACTGTACTCAAAACTTCGCTTGAGCATGGTTTTTCCCGTGTTGTCCTGTATCTCCATTTCGAATTCGAATTCGCCCGTCAGGGGAATCGTATCAACGGGAACGCTGGCGTAGAACGTCCACTTGTCGTCCCGGTCTTTTCTGGGAGCGAACTTAAAAGACTTGTCATTGATGCGTATCACGCCATAGCCGGGCCTCTCGCTCTCAGGCAACTCGTACAACGGGCGGATGAGCGCCTCGGCCGAACCGTCCGGCCATCCGGCAATGTCAAAGCTGATTTTCTCATCAAGGTCCGTGCCGCTCCACTCAAACGGCGCGCGTTCGAACCAACCCAAGGGATCGGCGATGGTCGTCGCGGTGATTCCGGCACACAGCGTCAGTATCCATATCTTCTTGCGTTTCATGGTATTCTCCGGTTGTTGCAGCACTGCTTCGATCAGTGACGTACGACTACCTTCTCTTCCGTCTTGTACTGCTTTGGATTACCTGCCAAATCGGTGTATTCTAGTTCAATAATAACCTTTATGGTAGTCGGCTGTCCCGCAATGGGTGCCGGTACCGTGAACGTACCTGCTGTCGGTGGTGGCGGCGCGCCTGGCGGAGGCGTTGGACCTGGTGGGGCTGCGGGAGGCGGCGGCGCGCTGGCGTCCTGAATGACAATCTCTCCCGCATCGACAATACCGTTTCCGTTTGTATCGATCCAGACAGAACCGCGCCAACGAATCGGTGGATGCGCAAGATTCGGATCATGAACTAACACAATCCCACCAATCGTCACAGTAATCACGCCGGCACCGGGAGTTGTTACAACGGGGTCGAGTTCGATTTTTATTCCATCTGGCTCTGATCCCGCACAGTAGACATGCCGCAAGGTTTGTTTGGCAGTTGACGGTGGTGAACTGCATCCTGATGCCATGACAAGCGCAATCGCACATAACCACGGCAAACAACACCGTGATGAACATATGCGACGCCAATACACGTCTCGCATTATCGTGTCTCCTCTCAGAATGGCATGGGGTTCCCGAACTCGTGCACGCCGGCCCGTCCGGTGGCACTGATGAAAAGCCAATCTACCCCCCCCCCCCCGCTGTCAAGCGATTTTTACTGTTTTTTTTTCGCCGTGCGCCAAGCCGCCGCCGGAGCGGTTCACGCCGTGCAGTACATGGGGCAGGCTATTCAGCCGTGCGACGCGGTTCGGAAATGCCCGGGTGGACAGCGCGGCGATCGAGGTGCGGCGCTAAGTTTGAAAACCATGAACATCGTCCGGACGGTGGGTCGGTGGAGAGCTTCGCCGACCCATCGGCCGGCGCAGGCGGATAAGAGAAAGCCCCCGCTTCGTGAGTGTGCGAAGCGGGGACTTGGCATTTGGGGGTGCGGCGGTGCACGGTTTGCGAATCAACCGGACAAGCGTTCTCCGCGGTCGCAGCATCGGACAATCCTCCGTCTGGTACGAACCCCATGGGTGTAACTCAAACGGCGAGTTTCTCCAATTCCGACTGAGGCAAGACAATCGCGCACAGCGCCATCACCAACATGTCCGTCAGATGATGCAATCGGTTTGGCCCTCGCGGATCCGGCAACTCTTGAAAATGGCGCAGAAAACCCCCGCTCACTTCGGCCTCCATGCCAAAGCTCCTTACTCCAGTTTAACTGGGTCGATCTACGCAGGGTGCCCGCAAACCATAAAAACCGCCCAACATTGGACGGTACCACGGATATACGCTACATCACAAAAAAAGTGGTGCATCCCCAGCGCGAACATGCGATTGCACTGCGTGCGATCCGGCGCACCCGCTACTACGTCCTGCGCGGATCGGTTATAATCGCTGGATTGTGAAATTCGAACTTCGTGTCAGGAACCCCGACGCCGTGACAAGCCACTTTCTCAACCAACTTCGCTCGCGCGTCCTGCTCATCGACGGTGCGATGGGCACGAGCATTTATTCGCACGATCTGCACATTGACCGCGACTATCTAGGCTGTGAAAACTGCCCGGAGATCATCACGCTCACACGCCCGGAGGTTCTCGACGAGATCCACGCCTCCTTCCTCGAAGTCGGCGCGGACTGCATCGAAACCAACACCTTCGGCGCGAATAAGATCGTGCTGGCTGAGTTTGACCGCGCCGCCGATACCCATCGCTTCAATCTCGAAGCAGCGCAGATCGCCCGCCGCGCCGCCGATCGCTACTCGACCAGCGACAAGCCGCGCTTCGTGCTCGGCTCGATGGGGCCGGGCACCAAGCTGCCTTCCCTCGGCCATGCCACCTTCGACGTTCTCGAAGACAGCTACGCCGAACAGGCCCGCGGCCTGCTCGACGGTGGTGTGGACGCCTTCATCATCGAGACCTGCCAGGACATCCTTCAGGCCAAGGCGGCCATCTGCGGCGCGACGCTTGCCATGCGCGAACGCTCGCGCGATGTGCCGATCATCGTGCAGGTCACGATCGAAGTGACCGGCACGATGCTCGTCGGTACTGACATCTCTGCGGCACTTGTCGCGCTTGAGGCTTATCCGCAGGTCAGCATCATCGGCATCAACTGCGCCACGGGTCCGCAGGAGATGGCCGAGCACGTGCGCTTCCTCTGCCGCACGAGCACGCGCCCCGTCAGCGTCGTGCCCAACGCCGGTCTGCCGCAGTTGGTCGATGGCCATACGCACTACGCGCTGACGCCGGCGGAGATGGCCCGTTGGGCGCGCGAGTTCGTCGTCACGCACGGCGTGAACCTCATCGGGGGCTGCTGCGGCACGACGCCCGCGCATATCGCCGCGATGTACGAGGCCATCCGCGATCTGAAGCCGATCGAGCGCGCCCCGCTCAGCCAGCCCAGCGTCTCCAGCCTCTATCAGGCCGTCACGCTTCGGCAGGACAACAGTTTTCTCATCGTCGGCGAACGCAGCAACACCAACGGCAGCAAGAAATTCCGCGAGCTGCTGCTGGCGGGTGATATCGACGGCCTTGTGGACATGGGCCGCGAGCAGGTGCGCGAAGGCTCGCACGTGCTCGATGTTTGCGTCGATTATGTCGGGCGCGACGGCGTGCCGGACATGCAGGCCGTTGTGACGCGCTACGTCAAGGACGTGACCGTTCCGCTCATGCTCGATTCGACCGAGGCTCCGGTGCTCGAAGCAGGGCTCAGTCTGGCCGGCGGCAAGTGCATCGTGAATTCGGTCAACCTCGAAGACGGCGAAGAGAAGATGGAGCGCGTTTGCCCCATGCTTCGTAAGTATGGAGCAGCCGTCGTAGCGCTGACGATCGACGAGGATCCGCAAGAGGCGATGGCCAAGACGGCCGATCGCAAGCTGGAAATCGCCGCGCGCATTCATGGTTTGTTGACGAAGAAGTACGGCATCGCCGAAGAGGACATTCTCTTCGACTGCCTGACGTTCCCGGTCACGACCGGTAGCGAGCCGGATCGGCGGCTGGCGCTGGAGACGCTCGACGGCATCGAGCGCATCATGCAGGCCTTTCCGAGGTGTGGTTCGATTCTCGGCGTGTCGAATGTCAGTTTCGGACTGCTGCCCGCGGCCCGCGCCGTGTTGAATTCCGTGTTCCTGCACGAGGCGATGGCTCGCGGCCTGACGGCGGCGATTGTCCATGCCAGCAAGATTCTTCCGCGCAACAAGATCAGCGACGAACGCTGGAGCGCCGCGCTCGATTTGATTTACGACCGCCGCCGCGAGGGCTTCGATCCGCTTCAGCATTACATCGGCCTGTTTGACAAGGGCGAGAAAGTCGGCGAGCGGAAGATCGCCGCCGATCTGCCGTTGGAGGATCGCCTTAAGCAGCGCATCATCGACGGCGAGCGCGTCGGCATCGACAAAGACCTTGCCGAGGCGATGACCCGTTACGCGCCGCTCGACATCATCAACAACATCTTGCTCGACGGCATGAAGGTCGTCGGCGAGTTGTTCGGCGCGGGAAAGATGCAGTTGCCCTTCGTCCTTTCCAGCGCCGAGACCATGAAGGCCGCCGTCGCCTGGCTCGAACCGCACATGGAGCGCGTCGAGGGCGAAAGCAAGGGCCGCATCGTTCTCGCCACTGTCAAGGGCGATGTCCACGACATCGGCAAGAACCTCGTTGACATCATCCTGACGAATAACGGCTTTACGGTCTACAATCTCGGCATCAAGCAGCCGATCAATGACATCATCGCGGCATTCGAGCGCCACCGGGCCGACGCCATCGGCCTGTCCGGCCTGCTCGTCAAATCCACTCTCGTGATGAAGGATGACCTGATCGTCCTGAACGAGCGCGGCCTGAAGATCCCCGTCATTCTCGGCGGCGCGGCGCTGACGCGCTCCTACGTCGAAAACGACCTTCGCCGGCAATATCAAGGCCTCGTGGCCTACGCCAAGGATGCCTTTGAAGGTCTCGCGCTGATGAATCGCCTCGCCGACGGCCAACCCCTGGTCGATCCCTCGGCCGCCGCCGCGCCGGCGCGCATGCGCTTAAAGTCAGATGACGATGCCGATGCTGCCGCCATGCCGGTACCCGCGCGCAGCGCGGTCTCCACGACGAACCCGATCCCCGCGCCGCCGTTCTGGGGTTCGCGCGTGATTCAGAAAATCGACCTGCAAACGGTGCTGCCATATATCAACGAGAAAATGCTCTTCGGCGTCCAATGGGAATACAAGCCCGCCGGCCGCAAGCGCAACGAGTATGAGGCGTTCATCAAGAATGAAGTCCGCCCCATCCTCCACGAACTGGCCCGCCAGTGCGCCAAGGAGAACATTCTCGTTCCGCAGGCCGTCTACGGCTATTGGCCGTGCAATAGTGACGGCAACGATCTTGTCATTTACGCGCCGCCGGCCAGCGCCGGCGGCAATGGAATCGCGGCCGAGGGGACGCAGGGCGGCGCGCCGATCGGTTCGACCTCTTTCTCGCGCAAGGAGATCGCCCGCTTCCGCTTCCCCCGGCAGGACAAGCCGCCATTCTGGTGCCTGTCAGATTTTTACCGCCCGATCGACTCCGGTGAGATCGACGTCGTCGCGTTTCATCTTGTGACGGTCGGCCGCGCGGCCAGCGAAGTCGCCCGCGAGTGGTTTGCGCAGGACCGCTATCGCGACTATCTGCATCTTCATGGCCTCGG
>CAZRFP010000223.1:0-5759 GCA_964599535.1 uncultured Planctomycetaceae bacterium | reverse complement strand
GGTTGCCGCGTGTCGAAATAGCGGTTGCAGGCATCGAACGTCTCGCGAATCTTCGTGAGCGCCGATTTGAAACGCATGGCCTCGATGTCTTCGCTGACGGCATTTGGGGCTTCGCGTATCAAGCCAAGCAGCTCCCTCTCCGGAGCGTCGGCCTTATCATTGGACGGCACGCGGCGATCGAAATCCTCCGTCACGATTTTCTGCCAGCGGTTGACGAAGTTGCCCAGCGTGCCGATCAGCTCCTTATTGTTCTTCGTGACGAACTCGTCGAAGCTCCAGACGGTTCGCTGGTTCTCCGGCGCATTGATCGTCAGATAGTATCGCAGCGGATCGGGGTCGAACTGCTTGAGATACTCGTCGATCCAGACGGCCGTGCCGCGGCTCTTGCTGATCTTCTCTTCTTCCTTGCCGGGAAATTTGATATTGAGAAACGCGTTAGCGACAACATTAAAAGGCAGTTGGAAGTGTCCCTTCTCCTTGGGCGCCGTGTATGCGCTGCCGCGACGGGCGATTTCCTCGGCCGTGTATTGCGTGCCCAGCAGCATGGCCGGCCAGATCAATGCGTGAAAGACGATGTTGTCCTCGCCGATAAAGTGGACGATCTTGCAATCCGGATTTCGCCACCACTCGGCATAGTCTTCCCAGCGGCCGCCAAGCCGCTGACACAGGGCAGCCGTAAAGCTGACGTAGCCGATCGGCGCGTCAAACCAGACATAGAGCACCTTGCCGCGCGCTTCGGGGTCATCCAGGGGGACCGGCACGCCCCATGACAGATCACGTGTCATGGCCCGCTCGGGCAGGCCCTTCTTGATCGCGCCGAGCGAGAAGTTTGTTACCGTTGCCCGCCAGTCGAGCGACGAAAGGCTGAACCAGTCGGCCAGCATGCCCTGAAACTTTCCGAGTTGCAGATACCAGTGCGTCGTCGAGCGGCGCTCCGGCGTCGCGCCCGTGATGACGCTGCGCGGATTTATCAGTTGCAGCGGATCAATCGCATGGCCGCAATTCTCGCATTGATCGCCCGATGCCTCCGGAAACTGGCATGGCGAGCCGTCGTCTTTCTTGTGATAGCACGTTCCCTTGACGTAGCGATCCGGCAGGAAGCGGTCGGCCTGCGGATCGAAGAGCTGCTCGGTCGTGCGCTTGACGAAGTGACCGTTGTCGTGGATTCGGTTGAAGAACTCCTGGCTGAGCTTGTTGTGCAGCTCGGTGTAGTCGGGCTGGTGCGTGCCGCCGTAGATGTCGAAGTGAATGCCCAGGCCTTCAAAAGCGGACTTCTGCAGGTTGTGATAGCGCGTGCAGAGTTCTTCCGGCGTCGTGCCTTCCTTGATGGCGGAAATCTCGATGGCGACGCCGTTGTCGTCGCTGCCGCAGATGAAGCGAACGTCGTCGCCGTTGGATCGAAGATAGCGCACGAAGATGTCGGCCGGTAGGTAAGCGCCGGCGATATGCCCGACATGTAGCCGGTTGTTTGAGTAGGGCAGCGCGCCAGTGACGAGGAATTTTCGGTTCATGAAGTCTCCCATCGGCGCTGTGGATCGCGCGCCGCGGTTTGTCGGGGGATATTATGCTGCCGATGTGTCGATTCGCAAATGCAGCCGCGCTTTCACGCGCGCCGCGCGATCCATTCGACAAGATCGCTGAAGAACCGCGTAGGATCTGCCTCGAATTCGAGTGTATGTTCGCCTTCGGGATATTCCGCGAGGGTGCGATCGGGCGAAGGCAGGGCGTCGAACCACGCGCGCGTCTGCTCGTTGTTGATAATTCGATCACGACCGGCGAGGAACAGGTGAATCGGCCCGAGATAGGCGCTTTGAGGAAACGCCCTGAGCAGCTTGTCGAGCCGCCGCGAAGTCAGCAGAAACGACGCCGACACCTGCAACAGCTTCAATGCGTCATCCTCGACGAACTTCATCCGGTCGGGATTCGCGGTGAACGCGCGGGGATCGTTCAGCGGAATGTCAAAGAGCTTCTCACGGTCGTTGATCATCGAGATGCCGACGCGCACTTTTTCGCCGATCGTCAGATCAACGCGCGGAAACAGCCCCGGGCCGACCAGCGTCACCGATCGAACCTTCTCCGGCATGGCTTGAGCGAGATAAACAGCTTGCTTGCCGCCCCAACTGACGCCGACGATGTGTGCGGATGCTTGCCGGGTTTCACGAAGCAACGCGTCGAGCATGCAGCGCGTGTCGCTCAAACACTGATCGAGATCGGCATAATGGCCGCGCGGCGGCGGATTCAATCCGCTGCCGCGCCGATCGGGCATGAACACCGTAAAACCGGCGTCGGCAAGTCGCCGGCCGGAAGGCTCGTACCAGCCGCCGTGCGATTGGATTCCATGAAAATAGAGCACCGCGCCGCGCGGATCTGTCGGCGTCCACATCCGTACAGTCGTCGGATAGCCGTCCGGCAGCGCAATCTGCTTCATGCTGTGGCTGCACGTCATCGTCGAGAATTCCACGTCGGCATCGACTTACTCCTTCAGCAGCTTCTTGATTTGGGCTTCCAGCGGCTCGCGCGTCGAGTTATCCCAGCCGATATGTACGTAGGCAATTCTCCCTTTGCGATCGATCAAGAAGGTTGTGGGGATGCTCTGACCTTCATAGTCGGTCTTGAATACAGTGCGCCCGCCGATCAGCACGGTGTATGGAAGGGCGTTGTCCTTGACATATTTCTCGATGGTCGCACGTGGGTCACGTGCCGGTTCGCTGGCATTCACAGCTAGGATGCGAAGCCCGCGTTCGGCGTACATCTCGTGAAGCGCCTTGAGGTGTGGAGACTCCACACGACAGGGCGGTCACCATGTCGCCCAGAACGACAGCAGGACAACCTTGCCCCGCTGCGCCGAGAGCGATATGTCCTGATCGTTCAAGTCCTTCAGTTGAAAATCCGGAGCCATTCGGCCTCGCGCGTGGTCGCCCTCGGCGCAGCCGGATGACAGAACCAATCCGACTGCAATCACGGCCGCAGCGCGGCATTGTGCGGATGTCATGTTAAGCGTCCTCTCTGATGGTATTGTGCAAGGGCGTCGGATTCTCCGGACCGCCCGGTACGCCGAAGGTACGGATGGTATCGCATGAAGGCAAGTCTTTCACCCACGGCCGCGACCACGGTCCTGCCAAGCAAACCCGGCTTGCGCTTTCAGCGCCGCACCATTCGAGCACGATGCGCCAGTAAGTTCGAATCAGAGTTGCGCCTTTGAGGAAGCGGTAACGCAGCGGACAGAACAATCCACAACTCCCGAAAAAGCCTACTCGCCCAAAGTCATCTTCAGCCGCCACCGCGTAAGTCGATCTGATATCCTCACGCCATTCTGAGGCGTGAAAATCTCCCTTGCCGTTCATCCCAGGTCCGTGCAATATGGGGCACAGTAATCGCGCCGCAAAGCGACCTTGCGCGTTCCGGCGTGCACGCGAATAAAGAGTGTGATCGAATGTCGGTACACCGGCGCTCGATTGAGCGACTTGGTATCGCGTTACGATAAGACATCGGCCATGAGCAATCCCTTGCCGCTGCAACGCATTTTCGACGCCGCTCTGTTCATCATCGTGCCGGCCGTAGTCTATTCACTCATGCTATTCAACTGGGCCTTGGATCCGTTTTTTCTGCGGAACAAAATCGTATGTAAACTCCTGCCTGAACTGTCGCGATTTCCATCGGCGACCAGTCGCCGCCTCGCGCTGCACACGGCGCGGGGCGGTTCGCCGATTGTTCAGATGATCCCAAGTGTCGTCACGGCGGCGGCGGTCGTCTTGTTTGTCCTGATGCTCAATCGGCGCGAAGGGCAGTCCGGCCAGCGCGTGCCGTCGCTCGGACTGAGTTGGATCGCCGTGATTCTTGTCGCCGTATGGCTTTACGGCTGGCTCGAAGTACTGCGCATTCGTCTGCTGCACGATTCGACGCGCAAGTCCCTGCGTCGCCGGCTCAATCGCATCGGGCTGCCGACCTGCGTCGCGTGCGGCTACAACATGAAGGGAATAACGACGGGCGTCTGTTCCGAGTGCGGCGCGGCTCAAGCCGGCTCGAAACATGCCAGATTCACCTGATGCACCCGGTCCGCGCGCGTTAGCGATTTAAGCAAGATTCGCATGGTGTGAAACGCGCTCATATCGACGACGTGGCCGTCAACCTTCGCGGGACCGAATACAAACCAATTCTCGATGTCGTACGCCCCGGTTCGAATGAACAGGCACGCGACGCCATCCTCAAAGCGATAGCCGTTCCAGGCGGGTTCGACTTCAAGCTGAAAGGTCCTGCCTCGGATGCGGCCGTGAATGCGCAGCGTGTCGGCAGCGCGGCCAATGAAAAAGCCGTCGCGGGATTCGAACGCGCGCCATGCGCGGTAGCTGCCGAAAAAGTTCGGCTTCTTGATGAACGGACCGTCATACTCCGGGCAGAACGTGTCGCAGTTACCGCAGTCGTTGCAAAAATCCGCGAAATTGGCGATCTGCTCGGCCCGCTCGACCACGATCCGCCGCGCCTCGCCGGGCGTCAGCCGATCGTTCGCGACGATAAGGTCGGTGAATTCGACGGCCTCCGGCTCGGTGGCGTAGAGAAAATTCGCCGCATTCGGACAGACAGGGATGCACTTGTCGCATGTCACGCAGTCGAAGGTATCAAGATGGGAACCGATGCGTTTGGGTATTTTGCGGTTCGCGTCGGCTCGATAGCGCGGATTGGCTCGCGTCAGCCCGGCGATCAGCGTGAGATTGCGAGCCGCTGCGGCGTTCACGCCGCTTTCCGCTTCGGCGTCCGGTGTGCGGCTTCCGGCGGAAGCGGCCTTCACGATGAAGTCGTCGATCGTATCAGCCCCGACGCGATTCATGGCAATCATCAAATCGCCAAGAAAGGCCGGCAGCCGGCCGTATCCGCCCGGGCGCAGCAGGTCAGTGCATGTCGTGATCGGCCTGAAGCCGCATGCGACCATGTTGGCGAAATTAAATCGATCGACGCCGGCGCTGAAAGTCAGCGGCATTTCCGGTCCGACGGCCTTGCGAAATACGTCGGCAAGTGTCAAGGTGATGACATGAAGCGGCTGGCCTGAAAGGTATTGCGTCTTGTTGTCGGACGTGAAGAAATCGCGATGGTTGTAGACTTCGAGCGTGTTTGAGAATTTCGCGCCCAGCTTCCGACTGCGCGATTGCGCAAGCGCCGTCAGTCGGGAGCACACCTGGATCGACTCGTCGAACTGCAGCCCGTTTGTATAGGCGTGATCCGGAACGCGAATCTCGGTATAGCCCAGCTCGTCGTGCAGCAGGTGCTCGAGCCGCTCCTTGCCGAGCATCGGCGGATTCATCTTGATGACCACGTCGCAGTCCATCTCGGTGATGAGATATTCGCAGATGCGTTCGATTTCGTCGGCCGGGCACCCGTGAAACGTCGATAGTGTGATGCTCGTCGAAAGCGCTGTCGGAAAGTCCAAATCGCGGAAGTGCTTGTATGCCGCCGGAATCTCACGCCGAAGCCGATCGACATGCGATGAGGCGTTACGCATGTCACGGATGAAAGCGCTGACGGGCGCGGATCGGATGCCCGCCAGGTCATAGCCCACGCTCAGGTCGAAGATGGTCTCGTGGCTGCGTTCAACGATCGGTGAATCGCCAAGTAGCCCGCCGTGCGAAAGCATGTGGATCAGCATCGCACCGGCCACATACTCGCGCAGTGCCTCACCGATGCGCAGCTCCTGCGACCATTCGATTTTGTAGCCGATGTTCGTGGCGTCGATGCACGTACGACCGATGCGCAGCCGGTCGTTGATC
>CAZRFP010000222.1:0-5940 GCA_964599535.1 uncultured Planctomycetaceae bacterium | reverse complement strand
TCATCTCCACGATCAACGGCTATGAGCAGAATCGGTGGACTTGTTCAGACCTTCCCTAAATAAAAAAACCGCCCCGTCAAGCTGACGGGGCGGGGCACAGGGTTTAATCGTCTTTTTCGTCGTCCTTGCCGCTATCGTGTGTGTCCAGCTTGCTGGAGAGCACTTTGCCATCAGCTGCGTCAATTTTGACATCGAATACCTGATTGTTGGCAGCAACGACCTCGACTTCGTAAAACGTCGCGCCTTTCTTGCTTTCCAGTTCGGCCTTGGTGGCTTTGCCGCCTGCATGATGCTGCTGGGCGGCTGTGACAGCCTGCTCCAGCGTGATCTTGGCTTTGGCCAAGTCGGCTACGGCGTCATTGACACCTGCCTGGTTGGCGTAGGCTATGCCACCGGCAGTAGCGATGCCAGCAGCGGCGATCAGGGCGGCGAGTGAAGTTTTGCGGTTCATGATGATTTCCTTTCAGTGAATGTGTCGCAGCACAATTGCCATCGACGGTTTGAATGATGAAGATTCAGACTTAGCGCAGCGTTAGCGAACAACTTGCCTGGCTTTGGGTTGCCAACCCTTCAGCTTGCCTTCAGGCGGCGCAACAAATGCCATGCCACCGGCAGCATCGAGATCAACACAATGCCCAGAGACAGCCAGCCGATGTGCTGATGCACCCAAGGCACACCACCCAGCCAGTAGCCCGCCAGCACCAGCCCTGTTCCCCACACCGCACCGCCAAGAATGTTGTAGAAGGCAAAGCGGCGGACGCACATGCCGGTCAAGCCTGCCAGGAACGGTGCAATGGTGCGCACGATGGGGACAAAGCGGCCTATCGTGATGGTGGGTGCGCCATAGCGGTCGAAATACGCCCGCGTTTTTTGCAGATGTTGTGGCCTGATCCAGTTGCGCTTGACCAGTTGCTGCCCCAGTCCTGAACGCCCGATGGCGTAGTTGGCAGCATCGCCCAGCACCGCGGCCGATACCACGATGGCAATGGCTGCCAACGGGTGGATGCCATTCATGCCCAGAAAAGCGCCTGTGGCAAAAAGCAGGGAATCGCCAGGCAGAAACGGCAGCACCACAAGGCCGGTTTCGCAAAACACCACCAACGCCACCAGCAACACGCCCAGCAGCCAGTTGTGCGCCAGAATGCCCATCAACCCTTGGTTACTGCCCAACCACGCCAACAGGCCGGTGGAGATCATGGTGCCCTCCTGCCTTTAGTGCGCCCTTTCGGCGGCGCGGTGTTTGAACAGAAACAGGCAAGCCAGAATGAATGCGAGCAACACCGCCGATGCGGTATAGCGGCTCAGCGCCAATCCACCCGCAGCAACCGGCTTGTCCAGATAGTCGCCCACTACCGCACCCAGTGGCCTGGTCAGGATGAACGCCAGCCAGAACAGCGCCGTCCTTGAAATCGTCGTCCAGTAGTACGCCACCACCACCAGTGCCAACAAGCCACAGAACACCAGGGCACCGCCGGTATAGCCCAGTCCGGCCGTGTCAGCCGTCCAATCGCCCAGCGCCGTGCCCAGCGTTTGCGAGAACATGATCGTGATCCAGTAAAACACCTCTGTTTTGGGCGTGGCTACCGTCTGCACGGAAATGGATCCCAGCGTGCGATACCACAAGGCCATCGAGGCCAGCAGCAGCGTCAGCAGCAAGGCCGATCCGCCTGCATAACCAATGCCCAAGGAGCGATCCGCGAAATCAGCCAGGGTGGTACCTACCGTGGTGGTGGCGATGATGGTGGTCCAATACAGCAGTGGGTGAAACTGCTTGGCCTTGATTTGCGCCGAAACGGCCACCGCAAAAATGGCCGCAAAAATGCCGGTGCTGACCAGATAGCCCAGGTTCATGGACATGGACAGCGCATCGCCGCCCGTTTCACCCAAGGTGGTTGCCGCAATCTTGATGATCCAAAACAGCAGCGTGACTTCGGGCACTTTGGTCAGTGCGGTCTGCGCTTCTTTTTTCAATGTAATTGGGTTATTCATGATGTGCTTGCCCTCACTTATCAACGTTCGTTGCCCAAGCGCTTTTGCGTGAACGACAGGTAGCCCACCAAGCCAATGATGGCAATCAGAAACAACGCGCTCGTGCCCGTAGTGCCCAGCCCCAGGCCGCCATTGACGTGTGGCTGGGACAGCAAATCACCCAGCGATGCACCGAAGGGCCGGGTCAGGATATAGGCAAGCCAAAAGCACAACACTGCATTGGCTTTGAATACGTAGCGGGCAAAAGAAACCGCTGCAATCACACCGCCAAAGATCAGCGCGGAATAGGCATAACCCAGTTGCAAACCTTCGGCAAACCAGTCACCTGCGGCCGTGCCCAGTGCGAAAGTGATCAGAATGGCCAGCCAGTAGAACAGCTCTCGCGGCACAGAATCGACGTGGTGAATGGAGAGGGTTCTTTCCCGCGCGTACCAAATCGCGAATACCGCCATCAAGGCGATACTGAATACGCCCGTTGACACCGCTAGAGGCACCCCGAGGTGATCGCTCAGGTTATCGGTGATAAGCGTGCCGAACACGCTGACCAGCACCACAGTCAACCAATACAGCGTGGGCACGTACCGTTTGGCACGCACTTGGAAGAACAGCGCCACTGCGAGTAAGCCGCCCATCACCAGTGACGTACCGGTCAGGCCCAATCCTAGATCGGCGTTAAGAAAATCTGCTGCGGTCTCGCCCACCGTGGTGGACATTATCTTGATGAACCAGAAAAACAAGGTGACTTCGGGGACCTTGTTGAGGATATTTCTAGCGATGCTAGGGTGTGCGGGTGGTGTTGAAAATTGCATGTGAGCCTCCATCTCAGTGGGTGTTTGAAGATGGAAGCAGTGTAGCAGCGAGACTTAGCGCAGCCATAGGGCTTCAACCTGCCCAAACGTATTACGGGAAGACCCAACCCCGCCGTATCAATGGTGCAAACACCCGTTGATACCAAGGTAGGGTCAAGCAGTATGAAAACTGCACCAGCCTTTGCGACCAACGGCCACATGCCCACACGCTAAGTACGCTTACGGCTGCCGCCCCCACCATGTCCAGTGGAAAATGCACCCCCAGCCAAATGCGAGACCAGGCAACAGGCAGGCCCAGCAGGGCTAATGCCGCGCCTGCCCTGCGTGTTTGCCGGTGAAGCAGCAAGCTGAATGCCACCGACCAGATCAGGGTGAGGTGGTCGCTGGGTAAAGAAGGATCGGCCACATGGGCGATCAAAGTATGCCCCACTCCCATCATAAAGGGGCGCGGATGGGGCCATATCCATCCGACGCCTTGCGCCATCAATAACGCCAACAGCGCTGATGCCGTTGCTTGCAGCATGGCTAGGCGTGTCAACTTGCCCGACCACAGCCAGCCTGCCAGTAAAACTACAGGCACTGCAAAAATCGCATATTCCGCCAGCGCATAGGCCATAAAAAAAAGGGAGGAGTGCGCTGTGTCCTGAGCATTTATCAGGTGAAACAAATACTGATTTAGTGATTCCAGCATCGCAAAATTCCTGAGGGATAGTCTGTGCAGCGATCGCCACTCTTGCGGTAATCTGCGACCCACTCAAAAATCAACGGCCTCGGGGCAACATGCTCCTTAGTGTGTTGTCTTTGACCCAGAAGTGATGCCACAGCGCAGCAATGGCATGGGCGCCCGCTAAACTGACGAACAGATTACCAATTGTCTGGTGAGCATCGCCCAGCCGACTGACCCAGACCGTCTGTGCATTCAGCATGGGCAACGCAAAGCCAGCTACCGTAAATGTCTGCACCTTACCTGCCAGGGCAGCCATGCCTGCCAGCGGCACGACCATCATCAAGGCGTATAACAACCATTGCATTGCTGTTGCCGCTCGGTGAATCCATGCACAAGCAGGCTCGGCTTGGGGCGCATTCATTATCAGGCGCAACGGCAGCCGCACTCCGGTCAGGGCGGCAACGAATAAACCCGAAGCGACATGAATTTGCCCGACAAAAGTATCTATCTCACTTTTCGCGTGGCTAGGGTCACCGCTGGTGGCGTAGGCGACGATGACGGCCACAACGGTTAACCAATGCAGCAAAAGGAGAGGCGCAGGGTAACGAGACATATGCTTCTTTCTGGAGATTGTGAATCGCGCAAAGCCAAACAGAAGCATGGATGCACAAACTTAGCTCAGCCATAGCCACATTTGCTTCCCGCCACTGGTGGCGTTCGGTTTCACGGACCCTGAGAGCAATGGGGGCACACATACTGACTCCGGCTACGACTGAGCCGATGCGCGCTTCGCCGCCCAGACATTTCAAGAATAGGCTTCCTATGGTTCACCTAAGTATGGTGAGGCATGGTGCAAGAACCGTGCATCGTTTTGCATCTGAAAGGAAATCCATGAAATGCCGCCCCGCATCTATTTACCGCGCATGGCAGAAAACCATAGCATCGGAATTATGCAAACCTGTGGCTTCGATGGCTACAGCTTATTGAATGGTGGAACGGTGAATAGAAACTGAAAATTAATCTACGGTGTTTTGACATGGAATTTCGCCATCTCCGTTGCTTTCTTGCTGTGGCCGAAGAACTCCACTTCGCGCGCGCTGCCGAGAGGCTTCACATCGACCAGTCACCTCTATCTCGCACCATCAAGGAACTGGAGGAGGAACTTGGCGCACGCCTGTTCGTTCGTACCACTCGTAGCACGCAACTGACTCGCGCGGGGCGGCTGTTCCTGGCGCATGTCCCCCGTGTGTTCGCAGCATTGGAACAGGCACGCGATAGCGTCAAATCTTTGACCAACGGTTTTCACGGCCAGTTGCGCATCGCTTTGTCCGACGGCATCACACCATCGCGGCTACCGACGCTGCTAGCGCAATGCCGCGAGGAAGATCCCGAGGTTGAGATTCGACTGTTTGAGGTACCACTGGCCCAGCAGATCAAAGGTTTGCAGGATGACTTGTACGACGCCGGATTCTCGATGGCTGAAGACGCGGGCGATGGCATCGTGGTTACGCCCGCGTGGAAGGACGAACTGATGGTGGCAGTGCCAGCCCGCCATCCGCTGCTCGCTTTCAAGAAGGTACCGCTGGAGGAAGTGCTGCGCTATCCGCTGACACTGGGCGACCCGGCAGTCTGCGAAGGCCACGCGCGGCAGGTCGATCGGTTTCTGCGCAAGATCGACCAGGAGCCACTGATCGCGCAGCGCGTGGCGACCTTCGACGTGATGATGACCCTGGTTTCCGCTGGCTTGGCACTGGGCCTGGCGGGCGAAGCGCATATCGCTTCCAGCCGCGAGCCAGGTGTCGTGGCCCGGCGCTTGGCGGGCAAGCCGCCCATGCTCACCACATACCTGCTGCGCAGCGATGCGGAGCCTTCCGAGATGTTGGCCCGGTTCATCGAGCGAGTGGCCTTCATTGATTCGGCGGATGGTCTCGATACCTCCGACGACTCCCGACGTATCCGATGAAAGGACTGGAACCATGAACAAAGTGATGCTGCTGATGGTAGTCGCCACGTTGACGGCATGTGGCCCCTCTCAACCTTCGGAAACCGTGGATGCGCTCGTCGCCAATCCCGAGCGCATCAAGGAGATTCAACGGCAATGTAAGGAGGATCGTGCGAAGGTCGGCGATGAACTTTGCCGCCGTGCGGCCGAAGCCGCCAATCGTCGCTTCTTCGGTGATCGACCTGAGCAGAAGTCCAAATAGCTCTGTTGTCGTCGCTTCGCAGCGACAAAGTTCTCGCCGCCACCTCATCACGCCGCAACGCGCTCGTGCATGCGGCGTTTTTATTGCCTTCGCTCCTGCTAGAAATCAGGCTTTTTCGGCCTGAATCCCCGCCATAACGGCCTTTGACCGGCCTGCACCCACGCCTTGATCCTCGGTGCTGCGGCACCTCCGTGTGCCGTGATCGGAGGCGAGGTTATGCAAGGGACGAACGTGCTGTTCGGTCAGATCGCCGTGGTATTCGGCATCGTGA
>CAZRFP010000221.1:0-5998 GCA_964599535.1 uncultured Planctomycetaceae bacterium | reverse complement strand
GAAAATCAAGCAAGGTCTCTCACAATAGGATTCCAAGGAACTGCGAACAATACAACATCGGTTGAAATGCTCTTGCGGCGGCATTCGATGCGCTTCGACGAAATCCGCACGCGCGAAGACGGCGCGATCAAGCCTTCACCCGAGCCGGTGCTGGAGATATGCCACCGTTTTGATTCCGACGCGCGCGATGCCGTTGTCATCGGCGATTTTCATTATGATCTGATCTGCGGCAACGCGGCCGGCAGCGCGACGGTGCTCTTTCTCGAACCCGATATGCCTCTGCCGGAATGGTCCGACGAGGCGAGGCATGTCATTCGCGACCTGCGGGAGCTATATGAAATTTTGAATTTGTAAGCGCGTAATGCCATGAACGTTGCATGGGTGGCTCCGGTGTACTGCGAGTTCGCATAGAAAGATCGAAGGGTGCGGCTGTTCAGGATTCGCGCCCGATGAGCCAGAACCCCAGGATAAGCGCCGTCAAAACAGCAAGAATGACGAGTTGAACGATTGAAGTGTCGTTCATCTGGCGCGACGACGCGATGTACCCCGTGTCGATCGGCGTTTCAACGTCGGCCATCGACGCCGGCTTCACGACGCCGCATTCGTACTCAACCGCGCGAATGATGAGCCGGGCCTCAAACGAGTCCATGCCGAGGCGGACGGCAAACCGTACCAGCGTTCGGCGGCGCAGCCACGACAATGGTCCGTCATCCACTTCGCCGCGGACCATCTCTCGAAACAGCCGGCGATTCAAGCTCAGCGACTCACGGTTTTGCGGTGATCGGCGTGCCGGCGTGCCGGTCGGAAGCCTGTCTCGATCTCCGTTTCCCCACATGAAGCACCCCCCTTATTTGAGCATATGCCTCAAATGGTGGGGAAAAAAGCAACGCCTACATCAATCTAACTTGAGCCGTCCGGTAAAGAGGCGTGGCGTTGATAACCCGAAGCTGCGGATCGTCGCGCCGATGCTTGATCGCGTCAGAGGGTCTGGCCAATGTGGTTGATACCTGCTCGCTTGTATGTTGAGTCCATAGGACTTATCATCCGCTGCCACAAGGTCAAGCGGCCTTGCACTAAACGCCTACGGACCCTCGTTTCGCAATGCACCGATTTCCCGATCTTCCTCAGCCATTTGCACAGCTTGGCATCGAACTTCCGATTCTTCGCGCGCTGAAAGCCGTCGGCTACAAAGAGCCTTCCGCGATTCAGAGTGAATTGATTCCCAGCGTGCTGGCCGGGCGTGACGTGCTCGGACAGGCGCGAACCGGCACCGGAAAGACGGCCGCGTTCGGACTGCCGATACTTCAGTTAATCGATCCGGCCCGGGCGCTGCAGGCCGTCATTCTCACGCCCACGCGCGAGCTGGCCGTGCAGGTGCTTGGCGAGCTGCGCCGGCTGGCGAAGTTTCTCGAGGTTCACTGCGTGCCCGTGTATGGCGGCACGCGCATGGCCCAGCAGATTCATCAACTTGGCAAGAAGCCGCATCTCATCGTGGGCACGCCCGGCCGCGTTCAGGACATGCTCAATCGCGGCGTGCTGAACTTCAGCGAGGTTCGGTTTGTCGTGCTCGATGAAGTCGATCGAATGCTGGACATCGGCTTTCGCGAAGACATTCGCAAAATCCTCGGCACGATCCGCCATCCGCACCAGACGATCTTCGTCTCGGCCACGCTCGAACCGGAAGTCGTCAAACTCAGCAAGACGTTCATGAAGGACCCGGTCGAAGTGAATGTCTCGCGCGATCAGATAACGGTCGATGCCATTACGCAGCTTTATGCCGTCGTGCAGCCGTGGGACAAGTATCGGCTGCTGCGCATGGTGCTCGAACGGGAAAAGCCCACGCTGGCGATCATCTTTACGCGCACCAAGCACGGCGCTCGCAAATTGGGCAAACGCCTGCACGGCGACGGCATTCAGGCGCGGGAGATTCACGGCGATCTGGTTCAGCAAAAGCGCGAGAGCATCATGGAGCGCTTCCGAAAGCACCACATTCCGATCCTTGTCGCGACCGATCTGGCCGCGCGCGGGATCGACGTGCAGGGCATTACGCACATTATCAATTTCGACATGCCCGAGGACATCGAAATCTACGTCCATCGCATCGGCCGAACGGCCCGCATGGGCGCTACCGGCAAGGCGATCTCATTTGTCACGCCGGAGCAGGGTGGGATGCTCACCCAGGTTGAGATGCTGATTAACAAGCAGATCGACAAGCTTGACTTGGACGGGTTCGAGCCTTCACCGGCCCCGCGCGAACAAGGCGACGCCCCGCGCACGCGAGAGGTTCGTCCGTCACAGGATGCGCCGGCGCCGAAACCACCCGCGGCGGCGTCCAAGGCCGGTGCCGCGACTGCGACGCCGGCAGGCCGACGGCTCGGCGGCAAGTTCCCGCCTTCGCGCCGCGGCCGAAGATAATTTCCACCATTCGTTGCAAACTTCAAATTTCGGTAAGAGTCGGCGTAGACTGCCAGCGCGTGTTGAGTTCGTGTGGAACGCTCACGAGATCAAGCAGCTTACCGACCACAAAGTCGACCAGATCGCTCACGCGGTTCGGGAGCATATAGAACCCCGGCGCGGCCGGGCAGATGATGCCGCCGGCGCGGCTGATGCGCAGCATGTTTTCCAGTTCGATTTGCGAAACCGGCATTTCGCGCGGAACGACGATCAGACGTCGGCTTTCCTTCAAATGCACCGCTGCGGCCCGTGCGATCAAGTTGCCCCCCAGGCCGGCGGCAATCTCGCCCAGCGTATTGCTGCTGCACGGACAGACGATCATGGCATCCGTCAGAAACGAACCCGACGCAAGCTGGTCGCCAACGTCGCGATAGGGATGCGCCGTAACAGCCGACGCGAGCTTCGCGCCGACGAGCCGTTCAGGCGACGGATCGTCGATATTCATCTCATCGGCGAAGAGCCTTCGACCGTAGGGCGAGACGATCAGATGGACTTCCGCGCCTCCGAGCGCCAGGCACTCCAATAGTCGCTGGGAATAGGGCGCGCCGCTCGCTCCCGTGACGGCCACGACGATTCGTTTGGGCATGGTCGACAGTTCCTTATGTTTGTGCGATTGACGCCGTACGTTTAATCGACACGAACGACGATTTTCGTCTCGGCCAATTCGCGGCGCAGAATCATCAGTCCATCGCGGCGCTTTCGCGCTTCTTCCGCGCGGAAGCTGTCCGGATAGGCCGTCATCAGTAATTCAAAAACGTGCTCGGCCTCTTCGATCTGGTTGAATTCATGCAGCGCATCGGCCAGCAGATACATGGCCTCGGCGCCGGCTTGTCGCTCGGCCAGGTTCCGTGAAAGTTCACGCAGACGCTCGATGCGGCGGCTCATGACATCTTCGAGCAACGCAAGTCGCACCGAAGCATAGCCTGCCGCCTCGGAATCCGGAAAGAGCCGCAACAGTTGTTCGAGATTCTCGCGATAGCGCGGATGGGCTTCGTCCAGCCAGAGCAGAATGCGAACCGGCAGCAGAAGCTCATCGCCGTTGAGCTCTCGATCGCCCAAAACCTCGTGATAAGTCCGAGGCGCATCGCCCTGGCAGGCCAGCAGCTTTTCGCGGAGGCGCTTGGAAAGCGCCAGTATCGTCGCAGGGTTGACCTGAACGGACTGCGCCGGCCGTGAACGGAGAAACGTTGCCTCGACGAACCCCGCGGTGTCGCCGGAATCTCGCAGCGCCAACGGCGGGGCCTCTATTCGACGGATGAGCGCGTCGAGGCGACCGATCGCCCGGTCGATGGCGCCGTCCGCCGCATCGAGCCATGCCAGCCGATGATGTGCCGCGAGCGTGCCGCCATAGGCCGGGAACTGGTCGGCCAGCGTCAGCCAGACGCGCCGCGATGCAGGCCCGGGCATGTCGGAGCGAAACTCGACGCGATGTTCCATTTCGAGCTTTCGCCGGTGAATGCGATTGTCCAAGGTCCTGGCCTTGAGAAACAGCACATCAGGCACATGACGCGACTTCGGAAAGCGCTCCAGAAAGGCATCGCACCGGGCGACGGCATCAAAGCGCTTTTGCTCGACGCCTTCGAGAATGTTCGCGAGCGCCGAGTCGTAGATTTCGCCGTACACCTTGGCGAATTCCGCGCCGGATTCGTCCGGGCAGCGCAGCCTGGCGGCCTGCGATGCCAGCGCTCCGATGTCGACCGGCGCAAAGACCGACGCGCTCGATCGACCGTATTCACCTTCCAAAATGCGAAACTCCAACTCGTCTCGACCGACATACGCCTGAAACAGTAAGAGCGGCATGGCGAAGAGTATCGCCAGCACGGGCGGCATGCCGCCGGGGCGATAGTTGATCAGCTTGGCGACGGCCAGGCTGAGCGCGCAGATCACGCAGGATGACAGCAGCGCCAGCACCCACGGCGCATAGAGCAATGCCTGGCTTTCGGCCATGCCCGCCGACGCGCCGAAGGGTTCGAGCGATGCGGCGATGAAGTAGACGGCCATCGGAATCAGCCCGAGCAACGCCGACGCATATCGAAAAGACATGCGCGCATTTCCCAGCGCCGCCAGGACGCATCCGATCAGCACGGTGATTCCAAACCACGGCATCGCTGCCAGGCCGAAGACCATGGCCGCAAACGGGACGGCGAACGGCAGTCGATAGAGAATCGTCACGAGTATCGGCACCGAGCAGAGCGATGCGAACAAGAGACCCATGATGACGGCCTGCACCGGCACTTCCTGCACGGGAATCGGCCGCGTGAGAAAGTGCGAGAGCGTGATCTGATCGGTCCCTGTCGGCAGGAACGACTGCCAGACCAATTCCCCGTAGCGCTGGAATTGCCAGGGCGCGGCTTCGCCGGTTCGCAGCCAGAACATGAAACAGCAGAGGCCCGCAAAAAGCAGATACAGCAATAGCAGCATGACGACCGCGCGGATGCGATACTTTCGCGCGGTGCGCGACCAGATGTCGACATATTGCACGGGATGGGTCGCGAGCGTGGTCATGTCTTTGGCTTGCCGTCGGCTTCGGGTTTTCGCGCGATGTAGATCGTGACGATGCCGATGGTCAGCGCCCGCCGTTCGATGCTTCCAAATCCGGCGGCGCTTAATGCGCTCGACATGCCGACATCGTCGACAAAGGTCTCAACCGAGTTCGGCAGATAGTCATACGCGCCGGATCGGTCGCGGCTGATGATGCGGGCAACGCGCGGCAGCACGCGGCGAAAATAGAAGCGATACGCCGTGCCGAGCAGGCGCGATCGCGGCATGGTGAACTCCAGAATCACCACGCGCCCGCCGGGCCGCAGCACGCGGCGGACCTCATCCAGCCCGCGCGAAAGGTTCTGAAAGTTCCGCACGCCGAAGGCGCAGCTCACGATGCTGAATGCTCCGTCCGCGAACGGCAGATGATGGGCATCGCCGCGGCACCAGCGAATGCCCTCCGACGGGCGCGACGCCGCCAGCGCCAGCATCCCGCCGGCGAAGTCGCTGCCGACGACCATCGCCGGCCTTGCCCGCTCGAAGGCACGGGCAAAGTCGCCGGTTCCGCACGCCAGATCGAGCACCCGATCGTCCGGCGCGATCTTCGCCATCCGCACCGCCTCGCGCCGCCAATACCCGTCGCGACCGGCCGAGAGCACGCGATTGACCAGCTCATACGTCGGGGCGATCGCATCGAACATGGCCTGCACGCGGCGGGCCTTGTCGGGCTGCGTATGCGGATCGGCCAGTCGTTTCTCATCCCACAAGCGATCAGGCGCGGCGGTGGACATATGCGGAGATTCTAATCGAGAGCGGCCCCGGCGGCAGGGGCGGGCGGCAAGGGACCTGAGGCTTTGAGCCTGGGGCTTTGAGCCTGGGACTTGATATCTGAGACTTAAGGGCTTGGAACAGGCGTCTCGAGTCTTGGGCATGGAGTCGGAACGCCGAAACAGTGCATTGCCACGACGCGCTTTGTTTAGCGCAGCTCCGACAGGTGTCGGCGGTGGTGGCGCGGGCGGCGAATGAGCAGCATCGCGGGCAGGAGCAGGGCGAGCGTGGCGGG
>CAZRFP010000220.1:0-6110 GCA_964599535.1 uncultured Planctomycetaceae bacterium | reverse complement strand
ATGTTATCTACCTCCTCCTCTTGCGTCTGTGCATATGCTGATCTCTTACCAGTCTCTCCTATATGTTCACTACTTCCTCCTCTCGTGCCTGTCCAGGGCGTGCATTGCGTGCACGTTCTCTCTTACGCACAAACTCCACGGTGCGGGTCCCGTGGAGTGAGTGGTAGGGTCTGGAGAGATGGGAGTTATTCGTTCTTTGCACGCAGTTCGTTCTCTGCACGCATGCGGAGTTTGTCAGCCCGGATAGTGTCCGCAGCATCCAGGATCGCAAGTTCCAACGTGCTAAGGCTAGTACTGAACACAACAGTTTCCGTCTTGCGGTGGTTGCTATCTACCACGACAAAATTCCCATCATCCTCACCATCTTCATATTCCGATCTAAGCACCAGGGTTGCAAAGGTGTTATACTCCTGTATGCTTATCGAGAGTTTCATCGTAGTAACCTCACTTACTGTACTTGTCTGTATCGCTGCGCTTGCTGCGATATCTCCATAATAACACGATGCCCCGGCATGTGAGGATACCGAGGCATCGTGGAAGTAGGACTTTAGGGCAATGCTGGAGAGGTAACGTCTCTTATCGCTAGCTCTCCCGTTACACACATGACAGCTAGTAGCCAGCACTACCCCGCTGCCGGGTTACGGAATCGAACCTTCTGTGAATGACGCATTTGCGAGACTCACTCCACCAGGATTACCGGCAAGCGATATCTAGCTATCCTTATGCCGTGGCTTTACCACTCTGGAAGCGATCACCATTCCAGGCTTGCCAGATTCCAGCTTCACCACGAGCGGCACACTGTCAGGACCACCATCGCCAGGCTGCTGGTACCGTACTGTGAAGTTGCGGCACTTTTTCCCGATGATGCGTTCATTCTCGAGGATCGCCTGCTCTATCAGAGGACGAAGCTGGCTGTTGAGTTTTTCTTGTTCCTCAGCCTTTACCTGGGCCTCAGCTTCCTTCGCCTCACGCTGGAGTCTCGCCATCCGTTCCCGTGCGCTCTCCGCAGGGTTGAAATCGTTTTCTACCCTCTCCTTTAGAGAGGCAGGCTTTTCGGTATCGGTCGCCATCACTTACTCCTATCATTATGGTGATGAGAGGTATTGTATTGGATTTTTCCTCTCACCCTAATGTGTAGCGGTCACATCCGAATTGCTATTCATTATAACATATCCCAGGATCATGTAAATACCTTCGACTGATCCTAGTAGTTCATCTGTCAGCATCCCGGTGGCTACAGCTACCACTAACATCCGCCAGTCATGACTGCGCCAGCTACCATTTCTGGCTCGCAGGGTCCACATGTAAACAAGGCAGTACGCAATGGGAATGCTGAATAGTCCCATCTCGTACCATGTCCGAACAAATATGTTGTGTGGCTGTATCTGGCCGGTGTGAAAGCTATACTGTCCGAATCCGTAGCCATACCATCGCCATACAGGAGAGGTTTTCTCCGAAGGGATATTCAATACAGGTGGAGCTAATTCAGAGGATTCACCTGTAATAGCCTCAAATCGTAGCTCTGCGCTACTTTGCAATCCAGGTATGCTTAACCTGGATGGATTTATTATAAGAGTGGTTACAATAGATACACCGATCAAAATTGCTGCTGGAAACATGTACCGTTTGCCGGTTAAGGCGAATAATCCTGCACCGATAAGTGCCGTGCGAGACATAGATAAACCGGCCATCAACGACGGTAGTAATCCCGGCATCCCCCACATCCCGGCCAGACCGATCACCGATGCGTTTCGTGATATGCCTACGGGGCGGGCGGCATCGGTATACATGTATTGCCATAGGATCACTCCAATCTGAATGCTGCAAATAATGTAGATACCCCAACGTGCTCTATTTCTAGAGAGTGTTGAGTATGCCAGATATGCTGCTAAGATGTGCAGACACAACCAAACTGGCTTGCCTGGATTCAGACTCCAGAGAGCAGATAAAGCAATACATCCGGTAATAACGTAGATTGGCAATGGGATAACTACACGGTGCCTGCGCTTCCAGGCGACGTATAGTAGCCATAGCAGTAAGATGCCCAGGGTTATCGCAGAGAGTTTCGTTGTGCCCAGGGCGGCCAGGATGCCCAGGATCATTAGTAGTCATCATCCTCACCGTCATCAGGTAATATCAGTGCAGGCTTGCCCGCATGTATCCGCTCATCCGTATCGTACAGCGGCCAGTACTTCCTACCATTGAAGTACGTGCTTCGCACTAACCGGAAATCCCGGTCAAAGTAATCAGCCCTGAATATACCCATACAAACCTCTCTATGGGTTTTCGCCTTGCGGCCATCAGGGTGAAACATATTCATCTTATCAGGATCGCTCATACTGATAAACCCATCAACCATCATGCGTATACGTTTGGTTACCCATGTGGCTCGCTGGACTGTGAATGCCCATCGTATGTGGAACTTGCGACGTTGAGCGTTGAACGTAGACAATCCCTTGTTACGGGGAGATAGAAATTCGTAGGAGTCGGCACCCAATCCAAGTTCATCTGTTCCTACGAACAGGTCGTGAAAATCCTCTCTATCAGTCTTGGCAGCTTCTACGAGATCATCGAACCCCATATAAATTTGTGGCAGTTTGAGAGAGGAGATGTTAGATGCTATGCGAGTGCCGGTTTTATGTTCTGCGTACAGGTATTTGACAAGCATGTTTGTCTTGCCACTACCAGGATCTCCGATGATTGCAAGAAATTCCATAGATTAGCTATTCTGTCGGACCCAGACAGATGGGTATCCAGATGGGTCTACTAATCCATCCAGGATGCCAGAAGCGTCCGCAGGACATCCCACGTTAATATAGTCAGTATTAGGCACGCTGCTAAGTGCATATTGCCGTAGTGGACCGCCAGCACCTGGACCTATTGCGGAGATAGGTGCCTGGACAGTATCGAATGCGTTAGGACTACGCATAGCAACCGCTGTATCGCCACGAGCTACTACACCTGCGAAGTAAAATCCTGCACTGTCAGTAACGTTGACTGATAATGAGTCCACGATAGTCTTAGTGCCAGTAGTTGTAGCAGAGAAAATTCCAAAGTCGTGCACCAGGGTAGTAGGAATCATGCCAGTAGCAGAATATGGCGGCAAGCTGGCCCTGTAGATACACACTCGGCCAGTGCCATTGGTAGCAGATGTATTGACTCCTACAGCTACACGGTCCCAGGTCTGATCGTACTGTACTCGGATGGGTGAGAAGTACAATACATCGTTAACCAGGCCGGGAGTTGTGGCGAATGTATTGACAGACCAACCTGGGATGCCCCACCGATCAAATGTGGTTCGCCCCAGGAATGGCGAGATTACATTGGGTGTTGGCGTAGGCAGGTTAGGTACTGGGGTTGCTGGGCCAACCGGAGTAGTGCCATTGCCCATTACGAATGCAATGATGGCAATCGTGCAGGCAATTAGCACCACGATAAGCGCAATGCTGGCAGTCTTGCGCTTATCCATTAGTCAAAGTCTCGCAGGGAACCAGGATCGCTTCTATCGCAGCTACACGAGTAGCCAGCGATTCAACATCCACTCTTGCAATAGGAGTAGTCAACTCATTTTGTGCACTGCGTTTTGCATCGGAGCACTCCTTTTCTCTTGTTGCAGTCTTGTAGTTGGCAACTTCTTGTGGAGTAGCAGGTCGCTCTGTTATTGATCCGTCTCGTGCAGTTTCAACCACTACATATGTTCCTTGACGATCAATCATTTCGCATTCGTAGATCAACACACCATTTTCGAATGCGCTGTAACGGTCTGAACAGGATTCTGGAGCGATGTCGGCAGGGTCAGACTGAGATTTTACTAATGCAATCGGTATTGCAATTGCATATAAATATACAATCGCAGCACCTAACATAAATCTCCACCAGTGTTTACGTATCATCTAATTCACACTCCATCTGAGCAACATGAAATGCCCTTCTGATCCAATATTCGTCAAGTCCTGCGTATCCCACGGACTATCACCTGGGTTGGAGAATCCACTACTGTAAGGAGTGCCGCTAGGCGCAGAATCCCTGCGGCTGAGTACAATACGTGTAGATGACGTAGTGCCACTGTTAACTGCGCCCTGCAAGTAACTTGCGCTATTGTGCCGGAACAGTGCAGGCCCACTATTGCATATCATAGCCTTAGCATAGTTGCCTGCTGGTAGTGTAGTACTAACACTGGCAGACTTCCACCCTGTAGAGTCGTTGACTACCTGCCCACCATCCACCATCAGGGTAGTTGCCTGCCATTCCTCATTCACTTCGTAGATGCCCACTCTGCAAGCGTCTGTGGGATTACCTGCTGAGGTAACCTCAAAGAATATGGCGCTGACCGTGATTTCCTCAACGATCTGGAACATCTCGTAGTAGAGATCGTTGGCGACGACGTTTGCGCCTGCACCACTATAGATAACAGTCCCAGGTACACCAATATATGCTGTGTTAGCAGGAGTGCTGCCGGATGGAATTGGCAGACCATTACGTAAGGTTAACGGTGCACCAGGAGTTGCGGTAGGTTGCGGAGTGGCAGTTGGCTGAGGAGTTGCGGTAGGCTGTGGAGTGACCGTGGGTCCACCACCACCTGGAATAGCAGGCCCCACTGGAGTCGTGCCATTAGACATTACGAATGCTATTACAGCAATCGTACAAGCAATGAGCACCACTATCAGCGCAATGCTAGCCTGTTTTTTTCTGTCCAACACGATGTATAACCTCAAGTATAGTGTATGAGGTAGCCATTGCCATAATCATCTGTACAATAATCCAGGGAAGATTATTAAATATCTGATCATCAAAGAGTGCGTAATCAATAGCATCTGAAATGAGTATAAAGAGTGCAACAATTATCGAAAATCGTAGCAGTTCTTTACGATATGACTTATCCTTTAGCGGATTTCGCACGTTTCTTTAGACTCCGGTACAGGAAGATGATCGTAACTGTAGCTCCAGCACCGAGGGCATATCCCGCAGCGGGCGCAAGCATGGTGATTACCACACCCAGGATGAATGCGCCCAGGACGTTCATTAGTGGGCGAATCGTTTCATTATTAAGTCGCAATTGGAAGTCCATTCATTGTAAGGAATGCGATTATGAGTACCAGGACCAGGGCTATGAGAGCAACGAATGCGAGATCACTCATGTTAGTATCCACACAGTTAGCATTTCGTTGATAGCTAGCCCCATAAGGAAAAAATGCATCCACACAAACCAGTAACCACTTACGAGCAAAATTAACTTGCCCGCATCTACTCCTGGAGTTGGCCCGCTCACGGTAGACATTAGCTATATCCTCCCAGGTTTCTGCCTAACCTCTTAATCGCATCATCTTCGTCAGCCTGCATTCGTGCAGACATTACTGTAACCATCTGATGCAGTCCACGGCCTTTGATGCTAACAGTGGTGTCTGCCAGCATATCCGCAAGTTCTGCTAGCTCCGGCACGTTGGCCATTGCAGCGAACGCACGAGCTACACTCAGCCGCACAGCCTGCTTCTCATTGAGAACAGACTTGCGAAGCTTTCCAACCTTTGTGCTGAACATCTCTCTTGTGAGAGATGCGAACTTGTTATCGTTGGGATTGGTAAGAAAATCGTGTTCGGCAGTATTGATATCCACTTCGTCATCGTCATAACCTGCGAACTCGTCAAGTGGTTTGCTGCCATTTTTTGCGGGCATCGTTGTTAAATCCTTTGAAGTAGTTGTTCAAATCTCGTGTTGATCCAGTAACCCAGGATCAGAATCCCACCCAGGACAATGCAGACTGCGAGAAAAACTGCCATTGCTTCTCGCATGGGATTTTCGGTGAATGCGCTTATCAGTTGTGACGTTACTGTGTTGCGTGCTAGCTCCGCATTCCTGGTAGCAGAAATCTTGCTGTCCATCTTCATGGATACGTGATCTATTGGCTCTGCCCTATGCGCATAGTAGAAGGATGTGGGAATGCGGAATTTACCCATGTAACGCACCCGGTCCGGGATGATGTCATAACGGTCCCGTACGCCCTTCACGGTGAGCCAAACACACTGGTCCTGTTCGCTTGGCAGCTTCTTGGATTGCTTCATGCGGACCGTACGAATGATGATATCTTCGTCTTCGCATTCTATGATCGCACG